>DASVZX010000195.1:0-13218 GCA_036391435.1 Anaeromyxobacter sp.
GGGAGCTCCCAGGCCCGGGAGGCGTCCGACCGCTCCGGACGCCTCCGCGCCGCTCATCCGGGCCTCCCGTGATTGACTATCGGGCGCGGGGTTGCGCTAATCGCCCCGGCACCGACCGGGGGGTCCGCCATGCCGGCTGCAGACGTCGCGCGCGCAGCGCCCGTATCGGACGAGGAGCGACTGCGGATCGTCGACCTGCTGCGGGGCGCCGCGCTGCTCGGCATCCTGCTCATGAACATCGACGGCTTCGCGCAGCCGGCGTACTTCACCGAGCCGTTCCGCGCCGACCCCTCGAGCCTCGACTTCTGGGCGTCCTTGCTGAACCGCGTCTTCTTCGAGGGGAAGATGCGGGCGCTGTTCGGGATGGTCTTCGGCGCGGGGGTGTTCCTCTTCGTCGCGGGGAAGGCGCGGACCGGGCGGCCGGCGCGCGCCCTCTTCTACCGCCGCATGGCCTGGCTCGTCCTGTTCGGCGTCGTCCACGCCTGGCTGCTGCTCTGGTTCGGCGACATCCTCTACCTGTACGGCATCGCCGGGATGATCGTGTATCTCCTGCGGAACGTGCCGCCCCGCTATCTCGTGCTCGGCGTTCCGCTCGTGGCGCTCCTCGACTTCGGCACCGGGACGCTCTTCTACCGGGGGATCCGCGAGAAGCGGATCGCCTACGTCGCGGCGCAGCGGGCCGAGGCGGAGCACAGGCCGCCGACCGAGGCGGAGGCGAAGGCCGTCGCCGCCTGGCGCGAGGTCGAGAAGACGCTCGTCCCGAGCCGGGCGGACGTCGCGGAGAACACGCGCAAGATGCGGGGCGGGTACGCCGAGGTCGCGACCGTGGTCCGGCCCCTCGCCCGCCAGTTCGAGACGACGCTGGCGCTCGTCGGGCTGCCGGACTCCCTCGCGCTCATGCTGCTCGGCATCGCCCTGCTGCGGATGGGGTTCCTGCGCGGCGACTGGCCGGCGCGGCGGTACGCGTGGGTGGCCGCGGCAGGGTACGGCCTCGGGATCCCGCTCGCCGCGTACGAGCGCTACGACGCCGTGCTGCACCACCCGACGCTCGAGGCCTCGCTCGCGTACCTCGTCGTGACGCCCGTCGAGTGGGTGAACCTCATCTACCCGTTCCAGCGCATCCTGCTCGTCCTCGCCCACGTGTCCGTGCTCGTGCTGCTCCACCGCTCGGGGGCGCTCGCCGGGCTGCTGCGCCGGCTGCGCTGCGTCGGCCAGATGGCGCTCACGAACTACGTGCTCCACACGGTCGCGTGCGCGCTCTTCTTCTACGGGTACGGCCTCGGGATGTACGGGCGCCTCGCGTACCGCGAGACGTTCCTCGTGGTGCTCGCGATCTGGGCCTTCCAGCTCGTCGCGAGCCCGTGGTGGCTCTCCCGCTTCCGGTTCGGACCGCTCGAGTGGCTCTGGCGCACGCTCACGTACCTCCGCGTGCAGCCGATGCGGCGGCCCGCGTCCGTCCTCCCCGCGGCGCCCGCGTAGCCGCGGGCGACGCCGGGGCGCCGGAGCGCCGGAGCGCCGCCGCG
Organism: Anaeromyxobacter sp.; assembly: GCA_036391435.1. Taxonomy (GTDB): domain Bacteria; phylum Myxococcota; class Myxococcia; order Myxococcales; family Anaeromyxobacteraceae; genus Anaeromyxobacter. The sequence continues at coordinate 1,524 of DASVZX010000195.1, forward strand.
CGTCGGGCGGTACGCCGGCGCGCGCGGCGGTACGCGGAGCTCGCGTCACTCCTTCAGCTTGCAGAGCGCGGTCGCCCGGTAGGAGAGATCGTACAGCCCGCTCGCCCGCGTGACCTCGGTTCCGATGTCCGGCTGCTGGAACCCGTTCCACTTCGCCCGGAGCGCGATCACGCTGGCCAGCCCGTCGCGGGAGAAGGCCGCGTCCGGGATGAGCCCGGTCGGGTCGAACAGCATCGCGTAGATCTGCTGCGCCAGGGCCGCGGACGTGTTCGGGAGCGTCTCGAGGAGCGCGATCGCGTCCGCCTGGTTCGCGGGATCGAGCGACCACTGCTGGCCGCGGACGTACGCCCGGACGAAGCGGACCGCGAGGTCGGTGTTCGCCCCGAGCCACGACTCGCGCGCCGACGCGACGCCGCCCAGGTAGGGGGCCGCGACGGTCGAGACGGGCGCGAGGGCGTTCATGCCCGCGTCGACGGCGCGGAGGTACGAATCGGAGTTGAGGAGGGTGGCGTCGATCGTGCCGGCGAGCAGCGCCTGGTATCGCAGCGGCGTGCCGCCCACGACCACGACGTTGTAGCTGCCCGGCGGCAGGCCGTTGGCGGCGAGGATCTGGTACAGGACGAACGCGTACCCCGAGGTCGGCGAGTCCACGCCGATGTTCTTCCCGGCGAGGCTCGCGATGGTCGTGTCCTGCGCCTGGGCGACGAGCGACAGGTCGAGCCCGAGGTCGGTCCCGAGCAGCATCTGCACGTCGAGCGGCGCGCCGATCGCGGAGGTCGAGTTCATCCGGTAGTTGAGCGGGTTGTCCGGCGACGACAGCGCGACGTCGAGCTGGCCGTCGCGGATGCACTGGAACATCTGCACCGAGGAGCTCACCTGGAACGTCGCCACGGTGAGGTTCTCGTCCGCGAAGAAGCCCTTCGCCTGCGCGGCAAGCATGGGCAGCGAATTGGAGAAGAAGCCCACGCGAACCGTGTCCGGCCCCGCCGGAGGCAAGCCCGGGCAATCGGCCGTCGCCGCCGAGGGGAAGCCGAGCGTCGCGGCGAGCGAAGCCGCGGCGATCGCGGCGCGGAGCGCGGGGACGAAGGCGGGAGGGGATCCTCCGCTCCGTCCTCCTGCCCGGCCCGCCGTCCCGGCGGCCTCGCCAGTCGCCCCGGGCGCTCCTCGCCCCGATCCCACGTCCACCCTCGTCGCATCCCGTACGAGCCGCATACCATGCCTCCTTCATCACGCGGCGCGCGAGCGGGAGCCCGCTCGCGACCCCGTCGCGAGCCGGCGAGCCAGCTCCGCGCCGCTGCTCGACCGACCACGACCACTTCTCACGGCTGGGTCGCGAGGGGTGGCCGCCGGAACGCCGAGACCGTGCCGACGGCGGGCGCGGATCGCGATGGTCATCGAGTCGGCGGAATGCGCCTCGCGCGCCGCGCGACCTCAGGCGCCCGGAGGCCGAGCGGGCGAGGACTCGTCCGGGCGCGCGCGCACGAGCGACGCGAACTCGCGGAGGAGCTCGGACCGAGACGAGAGGCCGAGCTTTCGCCGAGCCGACGCGAGGTGCGTCGCGACGGCGGACGGAGAGAGCCCGAGCAGGTAAGCGATGAACTTGTTCTGGTGGCCGAGCGCGGCGAACGCCAGCACCGCGCGCTCGCGGTCGGTGAGCGCCTTGGGATCGCGGACGTGGGGGGCGTTGCGGCGGGCGAGGACGTAGTGCTTGCCGTCCCGGTCGCACTGGTCGACGAGCGACCACGTGCCGTCCACGAGCCCTTGCCAGAGCTGGAGCGCCTCGTCGGGGTCCGCGTGGCGGAGCGGCCCCCGCGCGCGGTTCAGGCGACGCACGGCGTCGCTCAGCGACGTCCGCGCAGCGCCGCTCGCGCCCGGGAACGCGTCGAGGACCTTGCCGCCGGGATCGAGCACCGCGTCCGGGCCGCGCGGCGACGTCGCGCGCCGGAGGCGCATGCTCGAGCCGAGGTGCGCCGAGAACATCCGGAGCTGGTGCAGCCAGCGGCCGCCGAGGTGCCTGGCCCCGGACCGGATCGGCGCGCCGACGAGGGCGATCCTCCCGTCGGGCTCCGCCGCGAAGATCCCGAGCGTGTCCTCGAGTCCCTCCGACGCGAAGAGGCGCGCGACCTCCCGGTGCGCGCGCGCGCCGACCTGCCGGGCGCGGCGGAGCGCGAAGTCCACCGGCGCCATCGCGGTCCACATCTCGGCGGGGCGACCGAAGGTCGTGAAGGACGCGTCGACGCGATGAAGGGCACCGGGAGCCAGGGCGAGGCTCTCGACGCTCGCCTCGACCGGGCGTCGCCCGTCCGGCTCCATCCGGAACACCTGCGCGAACATCCCGGCCCCCTGGTCGAGCGGCGCGAGCGCGCCCAGGATGTCGCGCAGCCAGGTCGCGTCGTCCTCGACGCCCGAGTAGCACGCCTCGATGGCGCCGATCGTGTCGAGCTTCATCGTTCACGTCCTCCGGCGGCGGGCGCCGTCGTCCAGAGCCGCGCGCACAGCTCGGCGCGGGAGCGCACGCCGAGCTTCCGGAACGCGCTCGCGAGCTGATTCGCGACGGTGCGGGTCGCGGCACGCCGGGCGCCGGCGATCTGCGCGTTGCTGTGGCCCGCGGCCGCGAGCGCGGCCACCGCGGCCTCCGCCGGCGTCAGCGCGGCGAGCGCCGCCGCGGAAGGCGTGGCCGACGCCCACTCGAAGAGCGCGAACCGCTCGCCGTCCGCGTCGAACTCCCGGACGACGAGATCCTGCGGCGGCTCGATGCGCGGGACGCCGACGCGCGACGTCGCCGGGCGGTCTCCGCTCCCGACCTCGCGCCGCATCGTTGCACCCCCAGTTCCCGCGACGGATAGCACGTGTGATCCCGCGCTGACGACATCCCGCGGGACGGGCTCTCGCCCGGCGCTCGGCGGGCGTCGCGCTCGCTCGACCGCGAGGACGGCGTCACGGCGCGGCTCGCCACCGGGCGCGCGGATGCCCGCCCGGCGGCGGCGGTGGTAGCCTCTCCCGGACAGGGAGGGCCCCATGACCCGCTTGCCGCCGATCCTCGTCGCGCTGTCGCTGCTCGCGGCGCCCGCCGCCCCGCTCGCGCGCGGGCACGGCGGCCACTCGTACGGCTCCCGTTCGCACGGCGGCCACTCGTCCGCGTCCCGTTCCCACGGCAGCGGGACGCACGCGTCGAGGCGGAAGGCGGTCGGGGTGCGGCGCGACGGGCATGGGCGGATCGAGCGCGACCCGGAGCAGCGCGCGAGGTTCAGGCGGAGCCATCCGTGCCCGTCGACGGGGAGGACCTCCGGCCGCTGCCCGGGGTACGTGGTCGACCACGTCCAGGCGCTGAAGCACGGGGGACGGGACGATCCGTCGAACATGCAGTGGCAGTCCGTCCAGGCGGCGAAGGCCAAGGACCGCTGGGAGTAGGCGTGAGGCGCGGAACAGCCGGCCGGGGGTCGATCGTGCCGAGAGAGCTCGCGTGGGTGTTCGTCGGCGTCGGGGCGGTCCTCCTCGTCCTCGGCCAGCACCTCTGGCGCGCCGGGAGCGAGTCGCGGAGCTACACGCGGACGCGCGGACGGATCGTCCGGGCCGAGGTGCAGGAGACCCCGCGGCCGTCCGAGGAGGGCGGGCCGCAGATCACGCCCGTCGTAAGGTACGCGTTCGAGGCGCGCGGCCGCACCTACGAGTCGGAGCGCGTCGCGATCGGCGCGCCGGCGGGCCCGGCGACCCCGGACGCCGACGGCGCGCGGCGGCTCGTCGACCGGTATCCGGCGGGCGCCGAGGTGGACGTCTGGTTCGATCCGGCCGACCCGCGCCGCTCCGTCCTCGTCCAGGGGGTCCCGCCCGCGCAGATCGCCGTCGCCGTCGTCCTGGGCGTCGCGCTCGTCGGGGCCGGGGCGTTCGCCCTCGCCCGATAGAGAGGCGCGCGGGCGCGTTCACCTCGGCCGCGCGGCGGCGTAGCTCGCGCTCGCGAGACGAGGTCTCGGAAGGTACTTGTGCCGCCCGCCTCCGGGGCCTACACCCCGCCGACCTTCTCCAGAGGTGAACATGACCAGGCTGGCCGGGCCGCGGTTCCTGCTGCTCCTCGCTCCGCTCCTCCTCGCGCTCCCCGCGCCCGCGCGGGGGGCCTGCACGCTCACCTACCGGGGCGGTCCGGTGGTCGCCCGGCTCCAGGTCGTCCAGGTGGACTGGGGCGCGAACCCGGTCGGCTACGCCGATCAGCTCGGGGCCTTCTACGGCGCCGTGCTGGACAGCCCGTACATGGATCTCCTCGTCCAGTACGACCCTCCCGGAGGCACGCAGCAGATCACCCGCGGCGCCTTCGCCGGGCGCTACACGATCACGCCGAGCGTGACGGCGACCACCGTGGACGACACGCAGGTGCAGGCCGAGCTCGCGGCGCAGATCGCCGCGGGCCACCTGCCGGCGCCGCAGTACGACGCGCAGGGGCACGCGGTCACCGCCTACATGATCGAGTTCCCCTCGCGGATCACCATCACGCTGCAGGGCTCCGCCTCGTGCCAGGCCTTCTGCTCGTACCACTCGAGCTTCACCTCGGGCGGGAAGCCCATCCTGTACGGCGTCCACCCCGACGTGGGCTCCGGCGGATGCGCCCTGGGCTGCGGCACCGGGGCCGTGCTCGACAACGCCACCACGGTGCACAGCCACAACATCGCCGAGGTCGTCACCGACCCCGACATCGGCAACAACGACCTCGCCTGGTACGCGGACGGCACGTCGTGCGGCGAGATCGGCGACATCTGCAGCCAGCAGACGGCGGTGCTCGCCGGTTACACCGTCCAGAAGGAGTGGTCGAACCAGGACGCCGCCTGCGTCGCCCAGCCCACGACGGCGGTCCCCGTCTGCGACGGCACCAACGCCGGCTCCTGCCGGCCGTGCGTCGCCGCCGACGCGGGGCAGGCGGGCGGCTGCACGGGGACCAAGTCCGCCTGCGACCTCACCGCGACGAGCGCCACATACGGCCAGTGCGTGGCGCCGCCCCCCGCGTCGTCGTCTCACGGCGGCGGCGGGTGCGCCACCGGCGGCGAGCCGGTCCTCGCCGGCCTGCTCCTCGCCGGCCTGGCGCTGCGGCGGGCGCGTCGGCGCGCCTGACGGCGACCGCCCGCGGTCGCCCGGGTGGCCGCGGTCGGCCGTCAGCCATTCCCGGTCCGGGGGTTGCAATCGCCCGCCAGCTGTGGCAGGTTGCGCCGCGCCCGACGCCGTCCACCCCCGTGGACGGCGTCTTTTTCGCGCGGCGCGGCCGGGGAACCGGAGGCGGCGCGCGGGGCTCCATAGACGCGCGGTGTCCATTGCTGGCCCGCCGAACAGGCCGGGCGAGCGGCATCGCGCACCGGAACCCAGTCAGGTCGAACGGTCCGCCCAGGCGGGTGGAGGCAAGACGTGTACACGGATTTCTCGAAGCTCCGGAACATCGGCATCTCGGCCCACATCGACAGCGGGAAGACCACGCTGACGGAGCGGATCCTCTTCTACACGAACCGGATCCACGCCATCCACGAGGTGAAGGGCAAGGACGGCGTCGGCGCCAAGATGGACTCGATGGAGCTCGAGCGCGAGCGCGGGATCACCATCGCCTCCGCGGCGACGCACTGCGAGTGGAAGGGGCTCCACTTCAACATCATCGACACCCCCGGGCACGTCGACTTCACGATCGAGGTCGAGCGGTCGCTCCGCGTGCTCGACGGCGCGATCCTCGTGCTCTGCGCCGTCGCCGGCGTCCAGAGCCAGTCGCTCACCGTCGACCGCCAGATGCGCCGCTACAAGGTCCCGCGCCTCGCGTTCGTGAACAAGTGCGACCGCTCCGGCGCGAACCCGCTGCGCGTCAAGGACCAGCTCCGGGAGAAGCTCCAGCACAACCCGGTGCTCATGCAGCTGCCGATCGGCCTCGAGGACCGGTTCGAGGGCGTCGTCGACCTCGTCACGATGAAGGCGTACCGGTTCGGCGGCGAGGACGGCCAGGAGATCGCCGAGTCCGAGATCCCCGCCGAGATGGCGGCCGAGGCGGCGAAGGCGCGCGAGGAGATGCTCGACGCGGCCTCGATGTTCTCCGACGAGCTCACCGAGGCGATCCTCGAGGAGCGCGTCACGCCCGAGCTCGTCAGGCAGGCGATCCGCAAGGGCACGATCGAGCTGAAGCTCACGCCGGTGTTCATGGGCTCGGCGTACAAGAACAAGGCCGTCCAGAAGCTCCTCGACGGCGTGGTGGACTACCTCCCCGACCCGACCGAGGTCGTCAACGAGGCGCACGACCTCGCGAAGGACGAGCAGAAGGTCGTCCTCTCGATCGACAACGCCAAGCCGACCGTGGCGCTCGCGTTCAAGCTCGAGGACGGCCGGTACGGCCAGCTCACGTACCTGCGCATCTACCAGGGCAAGCTGCAGCGCGACATGTTCATCACGAACATGCGCACGAAGAAGGACCACCGGATCGGCCGCCTCGTCCGCATGCACGCGGACGAGATGGAGGACATCGACGTCGCCGGCTCCGGCGACATCGTCGCGATGTTCGGGATCGAGTGCAACTCGGGCGACACGTTCACCGACGGCACGGTCAAGCTCAACATGACCTCGATGCACGTGCCGGATCCGGTGATCTCGCTCTCGATCAAGCCCGCCGACTCCAAGAGCGAGAACAACATGGGGAAGGCGCTCCGGCGCTTCACCCGCGAGGACCCGACCTTCCGCGCCGGCATCGACGAGGAGAGCGGCGAGACGATCATCCGCGGGATGGGCGAGCTGCACCTCGAGGTCTACATCGAGCGCATGAAGCGCGAGTACAACGCGATCGTCGTGGCGTCCCCGCCGCAGGTCGCGTACCGCGAGACCGTGAGCCAGCGCGCCGACTTCGCCTACACGCACAAGAAGCAGACCGGCGGCTCCGGCCAGTTCGGCCGGGTGTGCGGCTACATCGAGCCCTGCGAGCAGGAGTACGAGTTCGTCGACGACGTCGTCGGCGGCGCGATCCCGCGCGAGTTCATCTCGTCGGTCGAGAAGGGCTTCAAGTCGATGCTCGGGAAGGGCCGGCTCCTCGGCTTCCCCGTCGTGAACGTCCGGGTCGTCATCAACGACGGCGCGAGCCACGCGGTCGACTCCTCCGACATCGCCTTCCAGGAGGCCGCCCGCGGCGCCTGGCGCGAGGGGTTCGACCGCGCGAAGCCGCGCCTCCTCGAGCCCATCATGAAGGTCGTCGTCGAGACGCCGTCCGAGTTCTCGGGCGGGGTCCTCGGCGGCCTCATGCAGCGCCGCGCCATGATCATCGGCTCGCAGGAGGACGGGCAGCTGTCCCGGATCGAGGCCGAGGTCCCGCTCGCCGAGATGTTCGGCTACTCCACGACCCTCCGCTCCTCGACGCAGGGGAAGGCGGAGTTCACGATGGAGTTCTCGCGCTACCTGCCGGTCCCCGCGGCGATGGCGGAGGAGCTCATGAAGAAGGAGGCCGCCAAGAAGGCGGCGGCGGCCGGAAAGAAGTAGAAGATCCGTCCGGAGCCCATGATCCGGCAGGAAGCCATCCTCCGAAGCCCGCTGCGGATCCTCGACCGGTCGATCCGCGGCGGCCTCGGCCGGGGGCACCTCGGCGTGATCATGGCGCCGGCGGGCGTCGGCAAGTCCGCCTGCCTCGTGCAGATCGGGCTCGACGCCCTGCTGCGGCAGCGGCCCGTCCTCCACGTCGCCGTCGGGCAGTCGGTGGAGCACGTCTCCGCCCGCTACGACGCGCTCTTCGACGAGCTCGCCGAGCGCGTGGACCTCGCCGACCGGCGGGGGGTGCGCGAGTCGATCGGGCGCCGGCGACTCATCTGGGCGTCGCTCGAGGGCGCCTTCGGCGCGCGAGGGCTCGAGGAGGCGCTCGCCGCCTTCCAGGCGAACCTCGGCGTCGCGCCCGCGGTCGTCCTCGTCGACGGGTTCCAGTGGGACGAGCGGGAGGCCGCGGCGACGGTCGGCGGGGTGAAGGCGACCGCCGCCCGCGCCGGCGCCGAGCTCTGGATGACCGCGCGCGACGCCCGCGGCGGCGAGCTCGGGCCGCCCCGGCGCATCGCCCCGCTGCCGGACGACTGCGCGGCGCTCGTCGACGTCGGCGTCTTCCTCGAGCCGCACGGGCGCCACGCCAAGCTCACGCTCGTGAAGGACTTCGACCGCTTCCCGCCGGCCGAGGTCCCGCTCGTCATCGAGGGCGGCACGCTGCGGCTGCCCGCGGACGACGACGAGCCGGGGACCGCGGACGAGCTCCCCCCCGGCGCGTTCACGCTGCTCGCGAGCGGGTCCGCCGGCGCCGAGGAGGAGTTCGGCGACTGCGCCGAGCGCTGGGGCGTCGGCGAGGTGAACTTCACGTTCGGCGGCCGCCGCGAGATCGCCCGGACGCGCGGGCTCGTCGAGCTCTCCGAGGAGGAGCTCGGCGAGGGCGAGGTCAGCGCCGCCTACGTGAGGGCGCACCTGCACCGCGCGTTCTCCGACTCGCCGGAGCTGCGGCGCGTGCTGCAGACCATCTGGCACCAGGTGAGCCGGGCCGGCGAGGTGTTCGCCGTGGGCACGTTGAACGCGGACGGGACGGCGCACGGCGGGACGGGCTGGGCGGTGGAGCTGGCGAGGCACTGGGGGAAGCCGGTCCACCTGTTCGACCAGGAGCGGAAGGCGTGGCTCCGCTGGGACGGGCGGGAGTGGGCCCCCGAGGCGCCGCCCGCCATCGGCCGCGCGCGGTTCGCCGGCGCGGGCACGCGGTCCCCGACCGACGAGGGGCGGGCCGCGATCCGCGCTCTGTTCGAGCGGAGCTTCGGGGCGCCGAGCCCCTAGGTCGTCGCCGGCCGCGCCGTTCACCGGAGCCGGCATCTCGCGCCCTGCTTCGGGTCCAGGCGTCGCCGAGCGCCGGCTGATGTTCGCCGCTCCATCGGCCCCGCCTCCGCGGCGGGCGCAACGCTCCACGGTTGCGGTCCCCACCGGCGGGCCGGTGCCGCGAGGGGGCCCATGAAATCGAACGCCGTGATATCGGGACGAGATCCGGATGGCCCCGCTCGTGCAACCGGGATCGTCCGGAACGGAGGACGCATCGATGGAGGTCGTCGAACCAGGCACGGGCGGGCGCGCCGGGGCCAAGGGCCCCGCGGGGCGGCCGGGCCGTGGCGAGCAGGCAGGCGAGCTCGTCCAGCTCGCGACGCCGCGCGAGAAGAAGGCGTTCGTCCGCGCGCCGCCGGACCGATCGCAGCGGTGGCGGCTCGGGTTCCAGCTCGCGTTCCTCCTCCTGAACGTCGCGATCGGCGTCCAGTTCTGGCTGTTCGTCCGCTCGTTCGAGGACGGCGGCGTGCCCGGGAGCGTGTCGCGCCCCCCGGGCGTCGAGGGCTGGCTGCCGATCGCCGCGCTCATGAACCTCAAGGCGACGCTGCTCACCGGCGAGCTCCCCCGGCGCTTCCCGGCGGGCATGTTCCTGCTCGTCACGTTCCTCGCGATCACCTTCCTGTTCCGGAAGGCGTTCTGCGGCTGGCTGTGCCCCATCGGCACCGTCTCCGAGTGGCTCTGGAAGCTCGGCCGGCGGATCTTCGGACGGACCTTCGCGCTGCCGCGCGGGCTCGACGTGCCGCTCCGCGGGGTGAAGTACCTGCTCCTCGGGCTGTTCCTGTGGGCGGTCGGCACGATGCCGGTCGAGGGGATCCAGGCGTTCCTCCGGAGCCCCTACGGCCTCGTCGCCGACGTGAAGATGCTGAACTTCTTCCGTCACATGGACGCGACCGCCGGCGCCGTGATCGGGTTCCTGATCCTCGCGTCGGTCCTCGTGCAGAACTTCTGGTGCCGGTACGCCTGCCCGTACGGCGCGCTGCACGGCCTCGTCTCCTGGCTCTCGCCGGTGCGGATCCGGCGTGACCCCCACGCGTGCATCGACTGCGCGAAGTGCGCGAAGGCGTGTCCGTCGCGGCTGCCGGTGGACACGGCCCTCTCGATCGCGTCGCCCGAGTGCACGGGCTGTCTCGAGTGCGTCGCGTCGTGCCCGGCGAAGGGCGCGCTCGCGATGTCCGTCGGGCCGCGGCGGGCGCTGCCCGGCCGGGCGATGGCCGCGGGGATCGCGCTGCTCTTCCTCGGGATCGTCGGGGTCGCCCGGCTCACGGGGCACTGGCACACCGAGGTGGACCCGCGGACGTACGAGGCCGTGATCCGCCAGGCGTCCGAGCTCGAGCACCCGCGCTGAGCGGCTTCGCGGGCCGCTTCCGGGGGCCGCCGCCGGCTCGCCCGGGCAGCCCGACCGCTCCCGGCACGACGTTCACGGCGGTGCCGGAGCGGAAGCGGGCGTGCGCTCGCCGCCACGGCAGCGGTCGGCGGCGGATCCCGCGCGGGTCGGCCCGACGCCGCGCGGTCTTCCAATCGGGCGCGCATCGAGTAGAACGGGGGCGCCATGTCCGCCCCGAACGCCGAGTCGTCCGCGTCGCCCGGAGACGCCTCGGGCGCCCCGGCCGCGCCCCTGCGCCCCCGCCGCCGCGCGCTCCGCTGGCTCGTCGTCGCCGCCGCCGTGATCGCGGTGTACGCGGCGCTCGGGTTCCTCCTCGCGCCCCGGCTGCTCCGGAACGCGATCCAGGAGAAGGGCACCGCCGCGCTCCACCGTCAGGTGACGGTGGCCGAGGTGAAGGTGAACCCGTTCACGCTCGCGATCACGATCCGCGGGCTCGAGGTGAAGGACCTCGACGCGCCCCGGCTCGCGGGCTGGGAGTCGCTCTACGTCCGGCTCGCGCCGTGGAAGCTGCTGCGGCGGGCCGTGGGCGTCGCGGAGATCCGCCTCGTCCGTCCGTACGGGCGCGTGGCGCTCGACCCGGCCGGGCGGCTCAACGTGCAGGACCTGCTCGCCGGGGACGGGAAGCCGGCGCCCGCGCAGCCGCAGGCGTCGGGGTCCTCGCTCGCCATCGCGCTCGATCGGCTCGAGATCGAGGAGGCCCGGATCGTCTTCGAGGACGCGAGCCGCCGGCCGGCCTTCCAGACCACGCTCGGCCCGCTCACCATCCGGCTCACCGACTTCCGGACCCACGGCGGCGCCGACAGCCCGTACGCGTTCACCGGGACGACCGAGGCAGGCGAGACCTTCAAGTGGTCGGGCACCGTCCTCTCGGATCCGCTCCGCTCGAGCGGCACCATCTCGTTCGCCGGGATCCGGCTCCCGAAGTACGAGCCCTACCTGAAGGAGCAGGCGCCCGCGCTGCTCGTCGAGTCCGGCACCGTGTCGCTCGACGCGCGCTACGATCTGGCCTGGGGCGCGGCGTCGCGGAAGCTGACGCTCTCCGGGCTCGAGGTCACCGTCGCGGACCTCTCGCTCGCCCGGCGCCGAGACCGCGCGCGCGTGGTCCAGCTGCCGCGCATCGAGGTCAAGGGCGGCGAGGTGGACGCGCTGAAGCAGGTCGCGTCGGTGAAGGAGGTCCATGTGCTCGACGCGCGGCTCCAGGCGCGGCGCGACGCCGACGGGAAGCTCGCGGTCGTCGAGATGCTGCAGCTGCCGCCGCCCGCCAAGGACGCGCCCGTGTGGAGCTGGTCCGTCGGGACGCTCGCCGTCGAGCGGGGCGCCGTGGACGCGGAGGACCTCGTCCCGGCCCGGCCGGTGCGGCTCGCGCTGCCCGAGGTGAACGTGCGCCTCACCGGGCTCACCGGGCGGCCCGACGTGGCCTGCCCGATGACGGCGTCGCTCCGCTGGGGAGAGAAGGGGACCGCCTCGGCCAGCGGGACCGTC
>DASVZX010000196.1:0-7932 GCA_036391435.1 Anaeromyxobacter sp.
CGCGAGTTCCTCGTCTACGACGTCGACCGCCGCGGCGCCCGGCTCGTCGGCCGCCGCGCGGTGGAGGCGTCCTGCGCGGGCGGGGAGGGCGACGACGACGCCCTCGCCGCGACGCTGCGCGCGCTCGCGGGCTGCCGCGCGGTGCTCGTCGCGAAGGTCGGGCGCTGTCCCGCGGCACGGCTCGCGGCCGCCGGGATCGAGGTGGTGACCGCGCACGCGTACCAGCCCATCGAGGCGGCGGCGCTCGCCTGGCTCGAGGCGCTCGCGGCGCGGGTCGCGCGCGAGACGGCGGAGCTCGCCCGGCCGGCGCTCGCCGTCGCGACCGCACCGGGGGAGGCCGCGTGACCGGTCCGGCCCCGCCGGAGCTGGCCGGCCTCGCGGAGGCGGAGGACTTCTTCGAAGCGCTCGGCGTCGCCTACGACCCGCGGGTGCTCGACGCGCACCGGCTCCAGGTCGTGAAGACCTTCGGCCTCGCGGTCGAGTCCTGGCTCGAGAGCCACCCGGACGCCGGCGCCGGGGAGCGCCGGGCCGCGCTCGCCCGCGCCCTGCGGGCGGCGCACGCGGCCTTCGCGGAAGAGGGGCCGCCGGCCCGCAACCCGTTCGCGCCGGGGCTCGTGCGGCTCCGGCGACGCTGAAGGCCGAAGAGGCCCGTGCGCGCCGCGCCGGGCCGCGTCCGCTCGAGCGAGGTGCCCCGGAGCTCCCCGGGCGATCAGCGCTGCTGCTGGCACTCCTTCACGGCGGCCTCGACCGGCTGCGGATTCTTGCCGGCGCCGAGCGACGCGAGCTCCGTGATCGAGTGCCTCTCCGTGAGCTTCCGCGCGGCGCAGGCGCAGAGCGCCTCGATCCGGGACCTCGCCTCGGCGGGCGCGCCGCCGTCCATCGCCCCCTTCGTGCAGGACTCGGCGAAGTTCTTCTCGAACGACGACTTGAACCCGACGTCGAACTGCTTCTTCGCGTCGCCGCAGGCGGCGAGCAGCAGCAGGGCGACGACCATGGACGCGTTCCGCATGTTCCCTCCGTGTGGGGCCGGGCAGTCGGGCCCGGAGGCCGCCGCCACGTGCGCCGCCGACCCTATCACGCTGCGTGCACGTCACGGAGCGCGAACGCCGCGGCGGTGGCCCACCTCGTCCCACACCGGCGCCGTCAGCGGGCCGGCACGCGCGCGTAGTAGCGGTGCGCGCCGCGCGCGGACGGCAGCGGCGCGAGGCCGAGGCGGGCGAGGTCCCAGCCGGGGGCGCCGTCCTTCACGAGCACCCAGCGCCGCGCCACGCGGCGGGCGCGCTCGAGCGCCTCCGCCGACAGCGGGCGCGGGTCGGCGAGCCGGCGGACGAGATCGAACCCGGCGGGCTCGGCGCGCGCGTGCCGGAACATCGGGTCGAACACCACGAGGTCGAAGCTCCGGTCGGGGAGCGACGCGAGCACCGTCGCGTGATCGCTCGCGCGCACCTCGATCCGCGCCGCCGCCTCGTCGCCGAGCCGCCGGAGCCCCTCCGCGACCCACGCCGCGAGCGCGGGGCTCGCCTCGACGCCGGCGATCCGGCCGCGCGGCCCCGCCGCGACCGCCGCGACGAGCGCGTCCGCGCCGAGGCCGAGCGTGGCGTCGAGCACGGCGTCGCCCTCGCGGATGCCGGCGGCCTCGAGGAAGGGGTCGCGCGTCGTCTCGTCGCCCTCGCCGCGCAGCCGCGCCCGGACGCGCTTCGCGCGCAGCGCGCCCATGCCGGGCGACCAGCGGCGCTCCTCGCCCTCGACGAGGAGCGTGGCGCCGCGCGCGGACAGCACGAGGAGCGCCTCGGCGCCGGACGCGCGGAGGGCGTCCGCGGCCGCGCGCCGGCCCCGGGCGGCGTAGGGGAGCCCGTGCCGGGCCGCGGCCGCCCGGGCCTCCGCCTCCTCGGCGGGGGAGGGGCGGAGCGGCGTCGTGACGGCGAGCCTCACCCCGCAGGTCATGCCGGGATCGCGCCCGGGGGGCAAGAGGCGGTTGCGCCGGCCGCACGCGCCGGGTAGCATGTTCAGAGAAGAGTTATATAAATCGTATGAAAAAGACCGTCAGCGGCCGCGCGGCCAGGGTCCGCAGCTACTCCGCCACCGACGAGGACGTCGCGATGCTCGACGCCGTCGCCGCGTACCACGGATTCTCCAAGTCGGCGACCCTCGTCGGCCTCGTGCGCCGGGAGTTCTGGCGCCTGTTCCCCGCCGGCACGGGCGAGATCCGGCCCGCGCGCGGCGCCCGGGTGAAAGCATGACCCTGCCCGCCGTCCCCATCCACGACCCCGTCGCGAACCCGGAGGCCGGCAGCGACCTGCCGTCCGCCGACGTCGCCGCGCTCGAGCGGGAGATCCGCGCGCTGGCGAAGGAGAAGGACGCGGTCATCCTCGCCCACAACTACCAGCTGCCGGAGATCCAGAAGATCGCCGATCACGTCGGCGACTCGCTCGGCCTCGCCGTCACCGGGAGGCAGGTGCCGCAGCGGACCATCGTGTTCTGCGGCGTCCACTTCATGGCGGAGTCGGCGAAGATCCTCGCCCCCGACAAGCGGGTGCTCCTCCCGAACCTCTCGGCGGGCTGCTCGCTCGCGGACTCGATCACCGCGGAGTCGCTCGAGGACTGGAAGGCGCGCTACCCGGAGCACGCGGTCGTGACCTACGTGAACTCGACCGCCGAGGTGAAGGCGCTCTCCGACATCTGCTGCACGAGCGCGAACGCCGCCTCCGTCGTCCGCTCGCTGCCCCAGAAGAAGATCCTCTTCACGCCCGACAAGAACCTCGGCGCGTGGGTCGCCGCGAAGGTGCCGGAGAAGGAGATCGTCGTCTACGACGGCTGCTGCCCGATCCACGACGTCCTGCGGTCCTCCAGCGTGAACAAGGTGAAGAGCGCGAAGCCGGCGGCGGTCGTCATCGCCCACCCCGAGTGCCGCGCCGACGTCCTCGACGTCGCCGACGAGATCTGCTCCACGACCGCGATGCTCTCCGCGGTGGAGAAGCACCGCGACGCGCGGACGTTCATCGTCGCGACCGAGCACGGCATCGTCTACCAGATGAAGAGGCGGTTCCCCGACAAGGAGTTCATCGTCGCGGACGGCTGCATCGGGTGCCGCATGCACTGCCCGTACATGAAGATGATCGACCTCGTCATGCTGCGGGACGCGCTCGCGCGCGGGAAGCACGAGATCCACGTCCCGGAGGACGTCGCCGCCGGCGCGCGGCGCGCGCTCGAGCGGATGATCGCGGTCCCGCGGGACGCGTAGGCTGGCCGAGCGGCCCGCCCCCTCTCCCTGGCCCTCTCCCCCCGGGCCCTGCCGGGGGGAGCGGGGAGGGGCGCCGCGCTACCTCTTCCTCTTGGCCGTGGGACCCTTCCTCCCCCCCGGCCGCAGCTCGTCCACGATCCGCTGCGCGCCGTAGATCCTCGTGAGGGCCTCGACGAGCGCGTCGGAGTGGACCGCGACGGCGCGGTTCACGGACTCGTCGAACCCGTAGTCGCCGCCGAGCGAGTGGATGTTGCCGTCGAAGATGAGCCCGACGATCTCCGCGTTCCTGTTCACCACCGGCGAGCCCGAGTTCCCGCCGATGATGTCGTTCGTGGTGACGAAGTCGAGCCGCGTCCCGAGGTCGAGGCGCGGCTTCGCGTCGATCCAGCTCGGGGGCAGCGCGAACGGATCGCGGCCGGTCGCCCGCTCGAAGGCGCCGCCGATCGTCGTGTACGGCTCGATCTGCCGGGTCCCCTCCTTCCAGCCCTTCACCTGCCCGTAGGAGAGGCGGAGCGTGAACGTCGCGTCGGGGTAGGTGGTCCGGCCCTGCACCGCGAACCTCGCCTCCGCGATCGTCTCCTGGCTCTTCTTGACCATCGCGTCGACCTCGTCCTCCCAGGTCTTGCGGATGGCGCGCGCCTCCGGATCCGCGAGCCTCGCGAGCGCGATCATCGGGTCCTGCGCCGCCGCGGCGACCGCCGGGGCGCCGCCGTCCCAGAGCTTCCGCCGGAGCGCCACGTCGGCGAGCTTCGTCCCGTCCACGGCCCGGGCGGCGACCTCCTCGGGCGACTCCTTGCCGAGGAGCTTCTTCACGAACGGGTGATCGGCGCCGAGCTTCTCGCGGATCTTCGTGAGCGCGTGGCCGAGGAGGAGCTTCTCGAAGTCCGGGTAGATCGGCGCCTCGCTGAAGAGCTGCTGGGTCATCGCGGGGAGGTTCGACTCGCGAAACTCGCGCAGCCGGTCGGGGTTCGGCTTCGGGCGCTCCTCCGCGCCGCGCACGAGGGTGCGCGCGATGCGGAACAGATCGCCGTCGAACCCGTACTCCTCCGCCCCCAGCTCCTCGCGGATCTCGCGCAGCCGCTGCTGCGCCCGCGCGATCGCGTCGTAGGCGGGCAGCACGGCCTTCGAGCGCTCGGGGTCCTTCGCGATCTCGGCGCGCAGCGCGTTCTCGGCGGCCACCTTGGACTGGAAGAAGACCGGGTCCTGGAGCGCCTCGACCCTGCCGCGCAGCGCCTTGTACGAGTTCTCCACGTAGAAGAGGCGCGCCGTCGAGTACCGCCGCTGCTCCGGCCCGAGCAGCTGGAACCCGGTGATGAGCCCGCGGAGCTCGGCGAGGTCGAGGAGCCGGCTGGGAAGCGCCACGTCCCGCTGGTACTCGAGCTGGGAGACGGTGAGCGTGCGGTCGGTGCCGCCCGGGTGCCCGGTCACGAACGTCAGCTCGCCGGGCGCGGCGCCGTGCGCGGACCAGCGGAACCAGCTCTTCATCCGGGCGGGCTTCCCGCCGTCGTAGACGCGCAGGAAGGCGACGTCGAGGTCGTAGCGCGGGAAGTTGAAGTTGTCCGGGTCCCCGCCGAAGAAGGCGATGGCGAACTCGGGCGCGAAGACGAGCCGCACGTCCTGGAAGCGCCGGTACGTGTAGAGGTGGTAGAGGCCGCCCTGGTACAGCGTCACGACGTCGCAGCGGAGCGCCTCGGAGGAGGCGCACTCCTTCTCGATCCGGGCCATCTCGCCGCGCTGCGCCTTCTCGTACGCCTCGCCCTCGAGCCCCTTCGTGGCGGCGCGCACGCGCGCCGTCACGTCCCGGATCCCGACGAGCTGGTTCACCTCGATGTCGGGGCACTTCGGCTCGTCCGCGGCGACCTTCGCGTAGAAGCCGTCCTTCACGAAGTCCTTCCCCGCGCGCGAGAGCTGCTCGATGCAGGAGTGCGCGCAGTGGTGGTTCGTCATGACGAGCCCCTGCTCCGAGACGAAGCTCCCGGAGCAGCCGCGCGCGAGGCGCGCCGACGAGAGCCTGACGTTCTCGAGCCAGGCCGGACCGGGCGCGAACCCGTAGGCGCGCTGGACCTTCTCCGACGGGAACGCGTCGAAGGTCCACATGCCCTCGTCGGCGGTGGAGAGCAGCGGGACGAGCAGGGCGATCGCGGCGAAACGCCTTCGCATGAGGCCTCCCGGTGTAAGGAACGCCCGCACTATACCCACGGGCGCGCGCGAGCGCCCGCCCGTCCGTCCGCTCCTTCGACGGTCCGGCGGCTTCATGCTAAGAGTCCGGGCGATGAACCGCGTGAAGGTGTGGGCGTACGCCGTGGTCGTCGCGGGCGTCGGCGTCGCCGCGCTCCGGGCCGACCTGCTCGCGCGCCGGAGCGAGGCGGTGGCCACCCTCGACGCGAGGCTCGGCGCGGCCGCGGCGCAGGTGGCCGCGACGACGCGCGCCGCCTCGCGCGAGGCGAGCGCGGTCGCCGCGCTCACCGCCCGCGACCCGAGCCTCGTGCAGGCGCTGAACGCGAAGGAGGCGCCTCCGCCGAAGCTGCTGCCGCGGAAGCGGCGGAGGGCCGCCGCGCCGTCGCCGCCGTCCCCGAGCGAGGAGGTCCGCGATGCCGCCTTGCGCACCGCGGCGCGCGCGGCGCTCGACGCCGCCGAGAAGGCGTCGGGGTTCGACCTGCCCGACGGCACCGTCATCAGCGCCGGCAACCGGGAGTGGCTCGCCCGCAAGGGCGATCCGAGCGTGGCCGAGGGCGAGCCGATGCGGCTCCTGCGCGAGGCGGTCGCCGGGAAGAGCCAGGGCGGCTTCGTGCGCCTCAACGGCGCGCTCTTCTTCGCCGCCGCCGCCCCGGCCGGCGAGGCCGCCGGCGTCGTCGTGCTCGTCCCGCTCGACGAGGCCTGGGTGAAGGCCGCCGCCGCGGCGACCGGCGTCGAGGTGACGCTCTCCGCGCCCGACGTGAAGCCGCTCTCGACCTTGCGCGGCGACGCCGCGCATCCCTTCGCCGCGTGGGCGCTCGGCGCCGGCGCCCCGGCCGACGTCGGCCGGCTCGGGCCCGCGCCGGTGCGGGTCGGCCCGGTCCGGACCCCGCCCCTGCCGCAGCCCTGGGGAGCGGTCGCCGCCTACCGCGCTCGCGCCGTCCCGCTCGACGGCGTGAAGAACGGGTTCGTCGTGCTGGCGATCGCGACCGGCGCGCCCGTCGGCGCGCTCGTCGCGTCGCACGACGTCGGGCTCGCGATCCTCCTCGCGCTCCTCCTCCTCGGGATCGTCGTCGGGTTCCTGGTCCGTGGCGCGGAGGCGCCCGCGGCCGTGCCGGAGGCGCTCGTGGCCGCCGCGAGCCGGATCGAGCGCGGCGACTTCGCGGCGCGCGCGCCCTCGCTCGCCGGCCGGCTCGGCACCATCGCGGGCGCCCTCAACCGCGCGGCGGAGATGGCCGGCCCCGTCGCGGCGGGGCTGAGCGCCGCCGCCGCCGCGAGCGCACCGCCCGATCCCTCCCAGGCGTTCGTCGCGCGGCCGCTCGCCGCGGAGCCTTCGCCGGAGCCGGCCACCCCGCCCGAGGCCGAGCCCGCCGCCGGACTCCTCCAGGCGGCCGCGCGCGCCGCCGCGCCCGGGACCGTCGAGGTGGACGAGGAGGCGCACTGGCAGCAGGTCTTCCAGGACTTCCTCCGCACGCGCGCGAGCTGCGGCGAGCAGACCGAGGGGCTCACGTACGAGCGGTTCCGCCTGAAGCTCGAGGGGAACAAGGCGGCCCTCGTCGCGAAGTACGCCTGCAAGACGGTCAAGTTCCAGGTCTACGTGAAGGAGGGGAAGGCCGCCCTCAAGGCGACCCCCGTCCGGTAGGCCTCACCGTCCGTGAATGCGCCGGAACCCGCGCCCGGTCTTTCCCTCGGGCGCGTGCACGGGCTCGGGCTCGGGAACGAAGCCAGCGCGGGCTCACGCGACGGGCAGCGTCAGCGTGAACCTCGCGCCGCGTCCGGGCTCGGAGGTCGCCTCGAGCCGCCCCCCGTGCTCCTCCGCGATCCGCTGGGCGATCGCGAGGCCGAGGCCGGTCCCGCCCTCCTTCGTCGTGAAGTAGGGCTCGAAGACGCGCGCGAGGTCCGCCGCCGCGATCCCCGGGCCGGTGTCGGCGACCCCGAAGGCGACCCCGGCCGGCGCGCGCGCCGCGGTGACGGCGAGCGTCCCGCCGGCGGGCATCGCGTCGAGCGCGTTCCGCACGAGGTTCAGCAGGAGCTGCAGGATCTGGTCGCGGTCCGCGAGGACGCGCGGGAGCCCGGGCGCGACCTCGCGCACCACCGCGACGCCCGAGGGCGGCTCGGGGAAGAGCGCGAGCACCGCCGCGACGAGCTCGTCCGGCGCGACCGGGGACCGCTCGGGCGCGGGCAGGCGCGCGAACCGGCTGAACTCGTCGACGATCCGCTTGAGGCGCCGGACCTCCTCGCCGATCGCGCGCGTCCCCTCGTCGAAGATCTCGCCGAAGTCGTCGCGCTTGCGCTCGCGGGCGTCGCGCAGCGTCTCGACGCTCATCGCGATGGGCGTGAGCGGGTTCTTGATCTCGTGGGCGAGGCGCCGGGCCACCTCGCGCCAGGCCGCGACCCGCTCCGCCTGCGCGAGCCGCGTCCGGCCGAGCGCGAGGTCGCGGGTCATCGCGTTGAAGGCGGCGACGAGGTCGCCGATCTCGCCGGTCGCCCGCACGGCGACGCGCGCCTCGAGGTCG
>DASVZX010000197.1:0-5359 GCA_036391435.1 Anaeromyxobacter sp.
CACGGCCGCGAGCGCCACCGTCGCGACGGCGAGCCTCTGGGCGGGCCCCCTCACGCGGTCGGCGCCGCCGCCGGCGGCGCGGCCGCCCGGCGGGCGCGCGCCGCCTTCCAGGCGTCGTAGCGATCGGCGCCGGCGGAGAAGGCCCAGGTGACGGCGATCATCCCGAGCACGCCGAGCACCGCGCCCGCCATGGGGAGCCGCTTGTGGAGCGCCGAGGAGAGCGCGCCGTAGGGCAGCTCGATCGAGACGAAGTAGCCGAGCAACGAGTGACGCCCCATGGTGCGCAGCCAGGCGAGCCAGCGGTCGGCCGACATGGGCAGGAGCTGCAGCGCGCCGCTCGTCGCGACGACGGCGCCGAGGCGCATCGCGAGCCACTGCGGCGACGTGCGCCAGAAGTCCGGGTGCGCGTAGACCGCCGGGAGGTAGAGCTCGGCGGCCCAGCCGCCGAGGAAGAGCGCGGCGCCGATCGCGATCCAGAGGAACGGCTTCTGGTCGAGCTGCGCCAGCCGGCCGAGGGCGCTCCCGGCGAGCGCGAACGCCGCCCACGGGAAGAGGAAGAAGATCCCGCGCGTCCAGTCCGGCGTGTAGAGGTAGTCGACGAGCCGCGCGAGGGGCTCGCCGATCCCGGTGCCGCGCCCGACCCAGCCCGCCACGACGGGCGCGAGGAAGGCCACCGCGGCGGCGGCCCCGCCCGCGAGGAGCACGTGCGCGCGGCGCCTCCAGCCGACCGTGAGGAGCGCGGAGACGAGGAGCGAGATCGCGATGACGTTCAGCACGTCCACGCGGAGGATCGTCCGCCACCCGCCGGGCACCCGCCACGCGCCCCCGAGCACGAACTCGACGGCGCGGAACGCGTAGGCGACCCCGAGCAGCCACAGCGCCCGCCGCACCGCGCGCGCGCGGCGATCCGCGACCGCCACGCCCTTGCGCTCGAGCGCGCCGTCGGCGAGGAGCTGCGAGATGCCGGCCATGTAGAGGAAGGAGGGCGCGGCGAAGCCGCCGACGATCGAGAGGAAGGTGTGGGCGGCGCCCGTGGCGGCGGCGTCGGCCCGCCACGAGTCGTACGTGTGCCACTCGACCATGTAGAGGACGGCGAGCCCGCGCTGCCAGTCGAGCCACAGCTTCCGGGTCTTCTCGGCCACGGCACCTCCGCGCCCGCGCCGCCGGGCGATGGCCCGCACGTTACACGACCCCGCGTCCGGGGCGCCAATCCGGGCGCTCGCCCGGCGAGCGAAGTCGTCGCGGCGCCGCGGCGCGCTCACGCCTCCCGGTCGAGCGCGGCGCGCATCCCCTCCGCCGCCGCCCGCATCGCCGCGGGGCCGCGCTCGAGGCGGAACGGGCCGACGCGCGGGAGGCCCTCGAGCGCGACGGCCCGGAGCCCCGGCCGCTCCGGGACGCGCAGCGCCGGGCTGTTCCGGCGGCGCCACGGCGAGCGCGAGGTGAGGTGGTGGTAGAGGACGCGCGCGCCCGGCTCGAGCCCGGCGAGCCCGTGCCGGTCGAGGACGCCGCCGTCGGAGCACAGGCGCCCCGCGAGCGGGACCGGCTGGAACAGGAGCGGCGCCGCGCAGGACGCATGCAGCGCCGGCGCGAGCGGTCCGCTCCGGACGACCGCGGTGCGGCGGGCCCGGACGTCGAACACCGACACGGCGAGGCCGCGCGCGCACTCCTCGAACGTGCGGACGGGGAGGATCGCCTCGAGCCGCGCGCGGAAGAGCCGGCCGCGAAGGAGCCCCCAGCCGAGGGCCGGGTCCCAGAAGTGCTCGCGGCGCAGGGCGAGCAGCTCGTCGCGGATCCGCGCCGCCGGGACGCCGGCGGCCCACAGGCCGCCGACGAGCGCGCCGGCGCTCGAGCCGACGATCCGCGCCGGGAGGAGCGCCTCATCCTCGAGCACCGAGACGACCCCGGCGTGCGCGAAGAACCCGAAGAACCCGGACGAGAGCCCGAGCGCGAAGGGGGCCTCGCGCAGCCAGTCGCGGAGCGTCGGCACGGGGCGCCTCGCCGGCGGGATCACGCGTCGTCGGCGCCGGCCTCGCGCGCCCGCTCGAGCAGGCGGCGGAACCCGCTCCGGAGCTTCTCGGCGTTCGCGGTGTCCCTCGCCGCCTCGGCGGCGACGAGGTTGTCGTAGGTCGCGACGAGGCGCGTGAGCAGGTCCTTGTACTGCGGGATGGTGAGGAGGCTGCGTGTGGTCATCCGTGCTCCGGGCCCGGGGCGCCGCGCGGCGCCCCGGGCGAGAGGAGCGAGGATGACACGCGGGCCGGCGGGCTGCCAGCCCGGAGGGACCGCTACGGCGCCGTGAGCGTCACGCCGCTCGTCGTCGCGCCCGCGGCGACGGTCGCGCTCGCGGCCGGGCCGGTCGCGTAGGTGAGGCCGCCCGTCGTGTCGGCCGTCGCGCGCGTCACGAAGAGCGAGTACGCGCCGGCGGGGAGCAGGTCGATCGCCCAGGTCTCCGCCGTCGTGGACGCGACGCCGGTGGTGCCGCGCAGCACGAAGGTGTGGTCCACCGTCGCGACGGGGACGGTCCCGAGCAGCGTCACCTCGTCGGTCTGGTCGGTGCCGGGCAGGGGCGTGATCGTCCCGGCGAGCCCGCCGGGCGCGTCCACCTTCGCGAACGCGAGGTCGCTCGTCAGGACCGGGGTCGCCTCGGTGACCGCGAAGGGGCCGGCCGCGCCGGCCGCGTAGGCGACCGTGGCGACCCGGGGCTGCGCGACGACGAAGTACGCGCCGCCGACCGGCAGCAGGTCGAGGACGTAGGTCCCGTCCGTGGCGGTGGTCGTGCTGCGCGCGACGGCGGCCTTCCCGGTGCCGTCGAGCGTCTCGGCCATCACCTCGACGCCCGGGAGCGGCGCGGCGGTGGCGGCGTCGGTGAGCGTCCCCTTCACCGCGCCCGTGACGATCTTGTCGAAGGCGCGGACGACGGGGCGGAGGATGTACTGCTCCGAGGCGCCCGCCTCGTGGACGAACACCGAGCGGTGCGCGTCGAAGTCGATGAAGACGTCCTTCGTGGTGTCGGCCGCCACGTCGAAGTGCACGTCGAGCTTCACGCCGGACTGCATGCCAGAGGGCACCTTGAGGGGGAACGTGCCGTCGGGCGTCGTGATGGTGTTGCCCTCGCCGAGCACGAGCCGCATCTGGCCGTAGGTCCCGGCGGGGATCGACGCGCCGTCCACGAGGGTCTCGGCGACGCCGCCGGTGAGCGAGAGCAGGTTCACGGTCACGTCGGGCGTGCCGAGCGTGATCCAGCCGGCGCCGTCCTTGGAGATCTCGACGCGCACGACGTGGAGGTTCAGCGCCGAGTACTCGAGCGCGGGTCCGTCCACGAGGTGGACGTTCATGAGGGCGGTGCCGGCCGGGGACGACTGGCAGGCGGCGAGGAGCGCGAGCGCGAGCGTCGCGCCGGCGCCAGCGAGGGTTCGAGGGAGCGATCGGTTCATGGGTTGCCTCCGGACGGTGAGATTGGCGAGCGAGCGCTCGGTGCGCGAGCCGCCGTCGGTCCGGACGATGGGGGTGCGGCGAAGTTTCGCGCCACGAGGGGGCGTCCCGCGTGAGCGGCCCGAGGGCCGCCTCGGGCTCCCGCGCGGGGGGCCCGGGACCGCGCGCTCGCCCGAGGGGAGAGACCGGGGGCGCCGCGCGGCGGCTCGGCGCCCTCTCGGGTCGCCGGCGGCACGCGCGGCCCGCCCGCGGAGCCTGCCGCCGCTGGCCCGTGCCCGCGGCGGACGGCCCCGGTGCTACACGGGGTAGACGAACTCCTCGGCGCGGCGCTCCGGCGCCGCGCGCCGGGCGCTCTGGCGGAACACCGGGGTCAGATCCACGGACGGGGCGTGGCCGCTCGGCGACGCGGCGAGGTAGGCGCGCCCGAGCGCCTCCTTCGCGTGGGCGAGCGCGGTCGTGACGAGCGCGAGGCCCCAGGCCTGCTCGTCCAGGGGCAGCCGGTCGGCGGCGCGCCGCCAGATGGCCGCCTCGATGGCCGAGAACGCGGCGTGCACCTCGGCGAGGTCGAAGCCCGCGGCCTGGCGCTCGCGCGCGACGCGCTCGGCGTGCGCGAGCAGGTCGTCGAGATCGCGCGTCCGGACGGCGCGGGCGAGGCGCCGGTAGAGGCGCTCGAGCCGCTCGCGCGTCGCCTCGTCCCCGTCGCGGTGGTAGTGCTGCAGCTGCGCGACCCGGGTCCGGGCCTCCTCGAGGATGGCCGGCTCGTCCTCGCGCAGCAGGGCGTCGATGCTCGTGCGGTGCTCCATGTGCTCCGCTTCTCCTTGGGGGCGTCTCGCTCCCCGTGACGGACGGGGAACCTAGCGCGAGACCTCTCATGAGGCAAATGCATTCTCGGCATGTTGACGATAACAAGTGCTCATGCGACAAATACCGATAACATTCGGTTATGGAGGCCCCGTGGACGTCCACGCGCTCCGCACCTTCGTCGAGGTCGCCCGCCGGCAGGGCTTCACGCGCGCCAGCGAGACCCTGCACGTCACGCAGCCCGCGATCAGCAAGATGGTGAAGGCGCTCGAGGAGGAGCTCGGGACGCCGCTCCTCCACCGCGAGCGCCGGCGCGTGCGGCTCACCGAGGCGGGCCGCATCGTGCTCGATCGCGCCCAGGGCATCCTCGACGCGCTCCGCGGGATCGAGGAGGAGGTGGTCGAGGTCGCGGCGCTCCGGCGCGGCCGGCTGCGGCTCGGCATGCCGCCGATCGTCGGCGTGACGTTCTTCCCGCCGCTCCTCGCCGAGTTCCACCAGCTCTACCCGGGCGTGCTGCTCGAGCTGCGGGAGGAGGGCTCGCACAACATCGAGGCGCTCGTCCTCGAGCGCGAGCTCGACGTCGGCGCGGTGGTCCTCCCCACCGACGAGAAGGCCTTCGGGACGATGCCGTTCGTGCGCGACGAGCTCCGCGCGGTGCTCCACCGCGACCACCCCCTCGCGCGCCGCCCGCACGTCGCGCTCCGCGATCTCGCCGGCACCCCCTTCGTCCTCTACCGCCCGGAGTTCGCGCTCCACGGCCACATCATCGAGGCGTGCCGCCGCGCCGGGTTCAAGCCGACCGTGGTGAGCGAGAGCTCGCACTGGGACTTCATCGTGGCGATGGTGGCGGCCAACATCGGCGTCGCGCTCCTGCCGTCCACGATCTGCCGCCAGCTCGACCCCGACCAGGTGCGGAGCGTGCCGCTGACCGGGCCGCTCGTCCCCTGGAACGTGGCGCTCATCTGGCGCAAGGACCGGCAGCTCCCGCCGGCGACGCGCGCCTGGCTCGAGCTCTCGCAGCGACGGCTCGTGGAGGGCCGCGCCGCGGGCCGCGGCGCGAAGCGGGCGGCGGAGCGGGCCTCGCCCGTCCAGGACGGCGCCGGGTCGCGCCCGCGGGCAGGGGAGCGGG
>DASVZX010000198.1:0-5058 GCA_036391435.1 Anaeromyxobacter sp.
TGCGTCACCCCACCCGCGGCACGAGCGTGAACTTCACGCGGTCGCGCTCGTGCTGGACCTCGCCCGGCTCCGCGGGCGACTCGCGGAGCCAGTAGGCCATCTCGTCCGCCTCCCAGGCGTACGGCTTCCCGTCCATGAGGACGCGCCCCTCGGACATCGCGGTCGTCACCTCGAGGAGCGGCAGGTGGCCGAGGTCGCGCACGAGCGCCTCGAACCGCCCCTGGCGCTGCGGGTCGACGAACTGGAAGGCGTGCCGCGCGGGATAGGCGGTGTGGTAGTGGGACGGCCGGAACACGACGCCGCCGAGCCCGAGCCGGATCGCCATCCGCGCGAGCATCGTCGCGCTCTCCCGCGCGAGGCCGAGCCCGGGCACCTCCTGGCCGGGCAGGCGGGGCCGCAGCTCGCTGAACTGCGCGCGGGGGTTCCGGAGCGACAGCCAGTGGACGTAGAGCACCTCGGTGCCGAGCACGCGCCGCCGCTCCAGGATGAGCTCGACGAGCAGGTGCTCCTGCCCCTCCGCCTGGCCGTACAGGCGGAGCCGCTCGCCGAGCCCCGCCGAGTCGAAGGCGGCGCGGAGCTGGCGGAACCCCATGCGCTCCAGCTGATCGAAGATGCCGTAGCGGAACATCGCGTGCTCGATCCCGGCCGCGGTGTAGAAGCCGAGGAGGAGGCGCCGGCGCGCGGGCCGGAGCCCGAGCGCCTCCTCGAGCTCCTCCGCGCTGAGGTCGCCGGACTCGGTCAGCTCGGTGGGCGAGAGCCTCGCGGACACGATGGCGAAGCGCGCGATGAGCGGATCGTAGCGCGCCGGGATCGGGCTGCGCGATCCCGCCGCGACGGCCATGCCCGTGCCGGCGAGGACGCGCCAGGCGTCGTCGGAGTAGCCGCCGCCCGGCAGCCACACCGACGGGACCCACTCGAGCTCCGCCGCGACGAGGATGTCCCGGTTGCGCGCGCCCGCGACCGAGAGCCCGAGCTTCCCGAACCGGTCTCCCGCGAGGACGTCGCCGCCCGCGAGGATGAACGCGAGGCGCGGGCGCGGCATGCGGGCGAGGAGGGCCCGGAGCGCCTCGAGGTACGCCTCGTCGCCCGTCCTCTCCGGCAGCACCGTCTCGTCCACGCCCGGGAGCGGCCCCCAGTCCGAACCGGAGAGGGACCCGATCCACACCTGAGGGTCCGACGCGAGGCACGCCGCGATCCCGTCGGGTGGGTGCGCGTCGAGGTCGAGGACCGCGATCCGGTCGCGGAACCCCTCCGCGCGCAGCGTCGCCACCGCCACCGCGACGTCGTTCACCGGGCAGAAGCCCCCGGCCACGCCGGGCGCCGCGTGGTGGAACCCGCCGAGCAGGTTCAGGGCCGGCGCCCGCGTCCTCAGCGACTCGCGCGCCCCGGCGAGCGTCCCGCCGCAAGCGAGGCGGATGGTCGTCATCACCTCGTCGACCGGGACGTCCGAGGGATCGACGCTGAAGATGCGCGCGAGCTCCTCGGGCCGGCCGAGGGACTCGAGGAGCTCGGGCGTGTGGACGCGCGCGAGGTTCTCGTAGGAGATCCGGTGGGGCTTGCGAAACCCGTTCCGGGGGACCGCGCCGCTCTCCCGGAACCACCAGGCGGAGAAGTCCGCGCGGCGCGGCTCCAGGCCGACGGCGACCTCGATGCTCGCGAACGGCAGCCGGTAGCGCGGATCGTACCAGCAGGTCACGTCCCGGCGGTGCAGCCAGGAGGTGATGCGGAAGGCGAGCGGGCCGAGCCCGAGCACGGTCCCCCCGCGGCGACGCGCTACGAGTGCGGCGGCGGCGCGAAGGGCGGCTCGCCGCCCGCCTTCGGCATGCCCTTCTCGTGGAGCTTCGGCGGGCGCGACGCGAGCCACCAGCCGATCAGCGTCTCGAGCGCGATCCAGGCGATGGCGAGCCAGGCGGCGCGGATGAGGAGCGAGACCGCGCTCGAGCACCGCGAGTACTGCTCGTCGAACGTGCGGGGGACGCTCGTGAACCACGGCATCGCGCGCACCGTGAACCCGATGATGAAGACCAGGAACAGCGACCGCAGGATCGCGAGGACCTTGAGCATGGGCGGAGTGTAGCGCGGCGCGGGGGCGGGGCGGGGAACGTTCCCGCCCCGCCGCCCCATCACGGGAACGTGACGATGCCGTAGCGGACCGGGGTCGCCGTGTCGTGGACGACCGCGAACCGCTTCGAGCCGTCGGCGTTGAAGAACGCCTTCGTCGCGAAGGCCGTGCGGCCGAAGCCGTCCTGCGACCAGGCCGGCAGGACGTCGGTCGCCGGGCTCCCGAGCGCGGCGTCGTAGCGGGTGAGCGACGTCCCGGCGCACGCCAGGATCGCGCCTGCGGCCGTCGAGTCCACGTAGGACGGGGAGACGCCCAGCGGGCTCGCCAGGTCGGCGAGCGTGGTCCCGTTGTAGACCTGCCCGCACGAGCTCACCACGTAGCTGCCGGTGAGCGTCCCCCAGATCGCGGTCGCCGGCTGCGCCGGGTACGAGCCGCACGACGGCGCGCCGCCCCAGACGTACGCGGTCTGCGTGAGGACGTTGTTGTTCCCGTTGTTCGTCACGGTGTAGCGGTACCAGTCGCCGAAGAACGAGTCGACGCGGTAGAGCAGGGGCGTCGTGCCGGACTGTCCCGCCGCGCCGAAGGCGCTGTAGCCGGAGCCGGCGGGCTGCGTGATCGCGCCCGTCGTGAGATCCAGCTGGCGCAGGTAGTCGTCGCCGCCGCTCTTGAAGAGGAAGGCGTACCGGTTCCCGGAGACGACCAGATCGCCGATCGCGAACGGGCGCACGATGCGGGACATCGTCGTCGTCGCGCCGAAGCTCACGATCCAGATGGACACGCCCTGGTCGACGACGACGACCTTCGTGCCGTCCGGCGTGACGTCGACGAGCGCCGGGAGGCCCGACGCGCCGGTCGAGTCCACGAGCCGGATGCCCGCGGCCTCGGTCCCCGTCGCCATGTCGTACACCCAGATCATCCCCTTCGTCGCGTCGGCCGGGTCCGTCCCGGCGAGGACGATCTTGTTCGGGCTCGCGGCCGCCGCCCGCGCGGCGTCCGCCACGGTGTGCCCGAGCGGCTGCACGTAGTGGCCCACCCGGACGGTGACGTCCAGAGACGCGGAGGCGGACGCGCGCCCGAACAGAGGGGGATCGCTCACCCTGACCCGGAGGACGTGGTCGCCCTCGGCGGCGGGGACGAAGCTCGGCGTCGCGGTGTCGAAGGCGGCGATCGCCGGCGCCGGCGCCGCGGGGGCGCCCGGCCAGGAGATCATCTCCCAGAAGAAGGAGAGCGGCCCCGGCGGCACCAGCTGATCGCCGTTCGGATCGGTGCTCGAGGAGGCGTCGAGCGTCACCGCGGGCGTCGTGCCGGCGGTCTCGCCCATGTTGGCGTAGTAGGGCGTCCGGCTCACCGCGGGCACGGGCGGATCGTTTCGCGAGACGAACGTCGCCGGCGCGGAGACGGTGTGGACGATCGCGTTCGTCGTCCGGTCGTGGTCGCGGACGACGTAGGACACGGTGTACGTCCCCTCGCCGGCCGGGGTGAAGTCGAGGAACGTCGAGGACGGATTGTTGCAGGCGGTGAAGACGGTCGCCGGGATCGAGTCGGGAGCGCCCGCAGGTATCGCCACCGTCCAGCCGCACTCGAGCGTGTCGCCGTCCGGGTCGCTCGCGGTCGCCGAGATCCGGACCGGGTTGTTGCGCGAGCAGGAGAGCCCGCCGCCGGAGGAGAGGCACGTCGCGCCCGCGGCGGTCGCGGTCGGCTGCGGCGCCCGGTTCACCGCGTGGATGGTGACCTGCGCCTGCGAGGTCAGTCGATTGGGCGCGCCGGTCGGCCCGTCGGTGACGACGAGGTGGACGCTGTAGGCCCCCGTCAGCATCGGGACGAACGTCGGCGTCGCCGCCGACGCGCTCGGGGTGAGCGCCACGGCGGACCCGTCGGGCCCCGTCACGGTCCAGCCGTAGGACAGGGGATCGCCGTCGGGGTCGGTGCTCGCGTTCTGCAGCACGTAGGGCTGCGTGTACGGCGCGTCCGGCACGTCGGCCGGGCCGGCGTTGGCGATCGGGGCCCTGTTCTGCGTGCACGAAGCGCTCTCGCAGTTCCCGCTGCAGCACTGGGTGTACGAGGTGCACACGTCGGCGTTGTCGCGGCACATGCCGGCGGTGGCGGTGGTGCACGCCCCCGACTTGCAGAGGCGGCCGGCGACGCAGTCGTTCGTCGTGCGGCAGGCGCCGCCCTCGACGGGGTTCGCGACGCACACGCCGGAGAGGCAGCCGTAGGAGCAGCAGTCGGAGCTCCGGGAGCACGCGGCGGCGACCGGGAAGCAGGCGGCGTTGGCGCCGGTGCGGGTCTCACCGCCGCCGATGTCGCAGGCGGCGACGGCGGTGAGCAGGGCGATGGCGAGGAGGATGCGGGACGTCGTCATGGCGCGGGTCCTCTACAGTCTGTAGGCGAGGCCGAGGGACGGGACGAAGGCGGAGAAGCCCGTCCCGACCTGGAGCGAGAGGGCGACGGGCAGGAAGAGCAGCCGCGTCCGCTCGGACAGCGCGAACGACATGCCCGCGCCGAGGCGCAGCACGAGGCTGGTCACGTTCTTCGTCGTGTCGGTGTGCCCGGAGAACAGCTCGTCCCGCTCGTCCTTCTCGACGGTCTGCACGAGCCCGAGCCCGGCGTCGCCGACCAGCGAGAACTTCGGGCTGACGGGGAAGAGCAGGCGCGCCCCCGGGACCACCTCGACGATCCAGGCGCTCGTCTTCTCGACGCCGGCGGGCACCTGCACCAGCCCCCCGTAGGTCGGCATCGTCGTCGTGAGGTCCTTCGAGTCGGTCGCCCGCGCGACGGTCGCCGCGAGGCGGACCTCGAGCTGCAGCCGGGTCCAGCCCTGCGGCGTGCGGACGTAGCCGTAGTCGAGCTGGCCGGCGCCGCCCTGGCCCGAGCCGAGGCCGATCCACGCGCCGCCGGAGATCCCGAGCCAGCCGACGCGGCCGGTCTCGAGCGGCGCCGCGGGCGCGACCGGGAGCGGGACGCTCGACGGGGCGGGGGCCGGCGCCGCGAGCGCG
>DASVZX010000199.1:0-8173 GCA_036391435.1 Anaeromyxobacter sp.
GCGTGGCGGCGGCGCTCGCCCTCGCCGCGATCCCGTACTTCGCGGTGAAGGGGCTCGACGTCGCGGTCGCGCCGGTCGCGCGCTGGTTCCCGGTGGGCACGCCGGGGGCGCACGTCGCGCTCACCATGAGCCGCGTGCTCGGCGAGTACCTGCGGATCCTCGTGTTCCCGGCCTTCCTCGGGGGCGACTTCGCGTACGCGGCGCGGATCCCGACGCTGTCCGCGCCGACGGCGGGGTTCTGGCTCGCGACGGTCGGGTGGGCCTTGGCCCTCGCGGCGGGGCTCGGGCTCTGGGCCTCGCGGCGCGCGCCGCTCGAGGGCGCGGGGATCCTCTGGACGCTCGGCGCGCTGACGCCGGTGCTCCAGATCGTGCCGGTCGGCGTGCTCCTCGCGGAGCGGCTCCTCTACCTGCCGTCGGCGGGGTGCTGCCTCGCGGCCGGGGTCGCGATCGCGCGGCTGCTGCCCGCGACCGCCACCCCGGCCCCGAGCCCGGGTCGGGCCGCAGCCCGCCGCGCCGCCGCGGCGCTCGCGCTCGGGCTCGTCGCGATCCTCGCCGTCCGCACCGTCGTCCGCACGCTCGACTGGCGGAGCGCGGTCGGTTTCTGGGAGTCCGAGCTCGCCAAGGCCCCGCGCGACGTCGTGGTGAACAACAACCTCGCCGTCGCCTACACCGCCCGCGCGCAGTACGCGAGGGCGGTCGAGCGGCTGCAGGTCGCGCTCGCCGACCACCCGGCCTACTGGCGCGCCTGGGTGAACCTCGGGATCGCGCGCCGGGGGCTCGGCGACGCGGCGGGCGCGCGGGCCGCGTTCCGGCGCGCGGTCGAGATCGCGCCGGACGAGACCGCGCCGCTCCTCCACCTCGCCCTCTTCCTCGACGCCGAGGGCGACCGCGCCGCGGCGGCGGACCTCCTCGCCCGGGCGCGCCGGATGCAGCCGCTCGACGCGCAGCTCGCGCGGACGGCGGGGGAGGTCCTCCTGCGCGCGGGCCGGGTCGAGGAGGCGCGGGCCGCGCTCCTGGACGCGGTGCGGCTCGACCCGAAGGACGCGGAGAGCCGGAGACTTCTCGGGGGGATCGGGGTGCGGTGAGTGTCGGGAGGCGTGCGCCTCCGCCCGCGTGGTACCGTGCGGGGTGGGGACGCGCGCCGTCGCGGTGGCCCCGGTCAGGTGAACATGCTGGTCGCCCTCGCCGCGCTGCTCGTCGCGTCCGCCGCCCAGGTGCCGGTGGTCCGCGTCGTCGCGGTCGAGCGGGGCGAGGCGGTCGTCCGCGACGCGGTGTTCCAGCGCGAGGGCGAGGGCAGGACGCTCGCCCTCGTCGTGCTGGACGGCGACCGCTGCTTCGCCGAGGGGCGGCTCGTCGCCCGCCAGCGGACGTGCGCGCCGCTCGATCCCGCGGCGCTCGCGTCGATCCGCTGGATCCTCGCCGTGCCGCGGGCGCTCGACTACGACAACCGGGCGCTCTGCGGACCCGAGGCGAGCCCCACGTGCCACGCCCGGATCGCGTACGACGCCCGCGAGGTCCCGGGGGCCGACGGGAGCGGCCGCCTCGACACGCAGGCGTTCCCCGATCTCTCCGCCCTCGGCACCCACCGG
The DNA here is from genome assembly GCA_036391435.1 of Anaeromyxobacter sp. Lineage (GTDB taxonomy): Bacteria > Myxococcota > Myxococcia > Myxococcales > Anaeromyxobacteraceae > Anaeromyxobacter. The sequence continues at coordinate 1,590 of DASVZX010000199.1, forward strand.
GTGGGCGCGACCGTGGCGTTCCGCGGCGCCGTCCTCGAGTCCTCGCCGCTGCTCGCCCCCGGGCCGGTCGAGGAGGACACCGCGGAGGCGCTCCTGCAGATCGTGGTCCGGCGCGACGACACCTACGTGGGCTACCTCACCGAGCAGCTCGGCACGCCTTACGTGGACGCCCCGGCGCGCCTGCGCGGCGGACGGCACCAGACGGACGCGCGCATCGGCGCCGACGCCGCGGCGCTCGCCGTCTACGGCCGGCGCCGCATGGGCGAGCACCTGCGCTACGTCCCGCCCGAGGGGCTGCTCGCGTACACGCGGCCGGTCGGCGATGCGCCGATCGAGCCCGGGGACGTGCTGCGCTTCGGCTTCCAGACCGCGGTGCTGAGCGTCGACCGCCCGCCGCTGGGGCGCCTCGATCCCTCGGACCTCGTGATCCACACGTACCACGGCGTCGCCGAGGAGGTGCCGCTCGGCACGCTCCCGTACCGCGACGCGAGCGTCGACGTGCTGCGGTTCGTGCGGCCGCTCGTCGCCCGGTGACGTCGCGCCGCGGGGCGCCGCTGCGGCGGGGCGCCACCCCGGTTTGACGCGGGCGGCCGCGCTTGCTATGGCACCCGCCGGTCATGCAGGTGAGGCTCAACGGCGAGCTGCGCGAGATCCCCGACGGGCTGACCGTCGCCGGCCTGCTCGCGCACCTCGGGGTGAAGGCTCCGCGCGTCGCGGTCGAGGTCAACGAGACGGTCGTCACGAAGGACCGCTACGAGGCGCAGCGGATCGGCCCCGGCGACACCGTGGAGATCGTCGCCTTCGTCGGAGGAGGGTAGCGCCGTGGCGGACGGGTGGAGCATCGGGAAGTACGCGTTCGAGAGCCGGCTCCTCGTCGGGACGGGCAAGTACGCCGACTTCCCGACGATGCAGCGGGCGCTCGCCGCCTCGGGCGCCGAGGTCGTGACGGTGGCCGTCCGGCGCCTCGATCTCTCGAAGAAGGGGGACGAGTCGCTCCTCGCCTGGATCCCGAAGGGCATGAGGCTGCTGCCCAACACGGCCGCGTGCTTCACCGCGGACGAGGCGGTCCGCACGGCGCGGCTCGGCCGCGAGCTCGACATGGGCGATCTCGTGAAGCTCGAGGTCATCGGGGACCGGCGGACGCTCTTCCCGGACGTCGAGGGGCTCCTCCAGGCGGCGAGGATCCTCGTGAAGGAGGGCTTCACCGTCCTGCCCTACACGAACGACGACCCCGTCACGGCGAAGAAGCTCGAGGACGCGGGCTGCGCGGCGGTGATGCCGCTCGGCGCGCCCATCGGCTCGGGCCTCGGGATCCGGAACCCCTACAACCTCCGGATCGTCATGGAGAGCGTGAAGATCCCGGTGCTCGTGGACGCGGGCGTCGGGAGCGCGAGCGACGCGGCCGTCGCGATGGAGCTCGGCGCGGTCGCGGTCCTCATGAACACCGCCATCGCCGAGGCGAGGGACCCGGTGCTGATGGCCGAGGCGATGCGCGCCGCCGTCGAGGCGGGCCGCAAGTCCCACCTCGCGGGGCGCATCCCCATGAAGCTCCACGCCTCGGCGTCGTCGCCGATGACGGGGCTCATCGGGAGCTGATCGTCTTCTTCATCGTGACGTGCGGCACGCCCTGGTCGAGGAAGACCTCGCCCTGGCGCGCGAAGCCGCGGTTCGCGTAGAAGGGCTCGGCCGGCAGCTGGGAGGCGACCAGGAGGTCGGTCAGGCCGCGCATCGCCGCCATGCGCTCGAGCGCCTCGAGCACGAGCGCGCCGATGCCGCTCTTCCGGACGTCCTTCGCGACCGCCATCCGGCCCACCTGCGCGGTGCGCGCGTCCGTCCGGACGATGCGCCCGGTGCCGACGCAGCGCCCGCGCTCGTCGAACGCGACGACGTGGTCGGCGGCGAAGTCGTAGGGGTCTCGGTCCAGCGGCCGCGGGATGTTCTGCTCGGTCTCGAAGACGTCGCGCCGGAGGGCGTACCCGGCTTCGAGGTCCTGCACGGACGACGCGAAGCGGACGAGGTAGGGCATGGCAGGGATCCTTACCCGAACCCACACGGCGGATCGAGGGTGCACGAGGGGCCGGGGGCCGGCCGACCGCGCGCCGGGCCGGCGAGCGCCCGGGGGATCGGCGGCGCGGCCGGGCGGCGCGCACGGCCGGGCGGATCGACATTCCGGACGGGAGGGGACCATGAGGTGGAAAGGACCGCCCGACCCCGAGGTCGGGCCCGCAGAGGGGATCGCGGGAGGGCCGGGCCCGACGCCCCCGGGCCTCGACGACGGCACGCCGCAGGTCGTCCCGGCGCAGCCGGAGACGCCGCCGCGCCGGGCGGCCGAGGAGGAGGAGCGCGAGCGCCGCGATCCGGAGGAGCCGGATCCGAGCTGAGCGCTTCCCGCAGGGCTCGGGGGACCGCCGCTACCCCGGCCCGATCCGCTCGAAAGATTCGGGCACGAACCGGAACACGCGCGACGGCTTGCCCCAGTTGCCCGCGGTGAAGCCCCGGCAGATCCGCTCGTAGGCCTCGGGGTGCTGGTGCGGCGCGAACTCCTCGACCATGCCGCGCAGCGCCCAGCCGGAGTCGTCGTCGAGGTCGAGGACGAGCCGGGTCTCGTTCCGGTTCACGCGCACGTTCATGTACGTCTTGAGCGCGAGCCCGTCGCCGTGGAACAGCATCACCTTCCCGCCCTTCACCTCGTGGTGGAACACGAAGCGCGGGGAGAGGTTCGCGCTCTCGCCGATCGCGACGAGGGCGCAGCGGACCCCCGCCACCGTGTCCTCCACCTCCTCGAACGGCACGTTCTCGAAGAACCGCAGCGTGTACGGGCTGTGGTGGACCGTGAAGAGCTGCGCGCCCTTCACGAGGATCCCGCCCGGCGCGGGCTCGACGAGCTCGGCCTCGGCGACGCCCGCGGCGAGCGCGCGCGTCTTCACCTGGTACCCCTGGTAGCGCTCGACCCGCGTCACGTGGACGGTGACGGACTCGCCGCGCCGGGGCGCGCGCGCGAGCGCGCCCCCGAGCGCGACGCGCAGCTCGCGGGGGCTCGCCCCGCGCTCGATCCGCAGCAGGCGGTTCACCGAGCAGGCGGCGAACGTGCCGGGCTGGCTCGTCGTGCCCATGAACCCGAGGACCTGGCCCGCCGCGAGGCCGGGGAAGTGCGGGGCCTGCCGCCTCTTCTGCTCGTCGAGGAAGGAGAGGAAGCTCTCGAGCTCGCTCGACACGCCGGACCACCTCGCGCAGGATGCGTTCGGAGGCGAGCTTAGCGATGGCGCTCCCCGTCGTCCACCTGATCACGGACCGCACGCTCGAGCCGGATCCGGCGCGGCGCGCCGCCGCCGCCCTCGCCGGGTTCCCTCCGGGGCGCGTCGCGGTTCACCTCCGGGAGAAGGACCTCGGCGGCGCCGCGCTGCTCGCGCTCGCCCGGACGCTCGCCGCCGCGTGCCACGGGCGCGGGCAGCTCCTCCTCGTGAACGACCGGCTCGACGTCGCGCTCGCCGCGGGCGCGGACGGAGTGCACCTCCCCTCGTCCGGCGTGCCGCCCGCCGACGCGCGCCGGCTCCTCGGCGCCGCGGCCGTGGTCGGCGTGTCCTGCCACTCCGCGGACGACGTGCGGCGCGCCCGCGACGGCGGCGCGACGTTCGCGACGTTCGGCCCGGTGTACGACACGCCGTCGAAGCGGCCGTACGGATCGCCGGTGGGGCTCGCGGCGCTCCGCGACGCCGCGAGCCTCGGCCTGCCCCTCGTCGCCCTCGGCGGCGTGACGCCGGCGCGGGTCCCCGAGGTGCTCGCGGCGGGCGCGTCCGGCGTCGCCGCGATCCGCGCGTGGCTCGCCGCGCCCGATCCGGCCGCCGCGATCCGCGCCCTGGGGGCGCTCCTCCCGGGCGCGTGAGCTGTGCTCCGCGCCTACCCGGGGGGCACGTGTGACCCGGACTCGCGGTGACAACCCGCGCCGTAACCCGGCGGAATCGCGGACCGCCGAAAACTTGCGCCCCCGGCGCGTCCCGTGCAGGGATGGCACTCCGGACGCGGCGACCGACGCCGCACGGAGGGAGCACGGAAGATGGCCGACGAGATCCGCACGGAGCCGGTGGTCCTGTTCCTGCGGATGGATCCGTCCTGGGTGTTCGTCGACGACATCCGGCGGTTCGTCGAGTCGTTCTGCGCCGCGGCGTGCCCCGGCGCCGAGCGCGAGGAGCAGCTCGCGCTCGCCGCCCACGAGCTCGTCCAGAACGCCGTCTCCTACGCGTCGGAGCCGGGGGTCGATCTCCGCCTCGCGATCGACCGGGAGTCGAAGCGGGTGCGGGTGTCCGTCTCGAACGTCGTCCGGCCCGACCAGGCGAAGGTGCTCCAGGAGCGGCTCGCCGCGATCGCCGCGCACGCCGATCCGCTGAGCGCCTACCTCGCCGCGATGCGCGACTCGCCCGACACGCGCGGCGGGCTCGGGCTGCCCCGGATCCGCTACGAGGCGGCGCTCGAGCTCGAGCTCACGCAGGAGGACGGGCGCGTGACCGTCCACGCGCACGGGCCGCTCGCGGCGCCGCCGCCGACCTTCATCCCCACGTCGCACGGGCGCGCGGGCACCGTCGCGTCCGCCTGATCAGGCGGGGCGGCGCAGGAGCAGGAAGTACTGGTACGGCAGGAACGTCTCCTCCCGCGCCACCTCGAGCCCCGCCGCCGCCGCCGCGGACAGGAACGCCGCCCGCGACACCTTGTGGTCGGCCGGCGGCCCGACGGGGAGCTCGCCCTCGTGGAAGTCCACGTTCGCGATCACGCCGCCCGGCGCGAGCGCCCCGGCGAGCCGCCGGAGCGCCGCGGCGCCCTCCGGGAAGTGGTGGAACGTGTTCACGACGAGGATCGCGTCGCACGGCTCGGGCGGGAGCGCCGGCTCGCCGCCGGGGGCCAGGATCGCGTTCACGTTCGAGAGACCCGCCTCGCGCACCCGCGCGCGCAGGATCTCGAGCATCCGCGGCTCGACGTCGATCGCGTGCACGCGGCCGCGCGGCCCGACCGCCCGCGCGAGGCGCAGCGCGAACACGCCCGGCCCCGCGCCGAGGTCGCAGGCGACCGCCCCCTCGCGCAGCCCGAGCGCCCGCACCACCTCGTCCGGCTTCTGCCAGGCCGCGCGCTCCGGGTCCTCGAGCCGCGCGAGGTACGCGCCGAAGTCCTCCGGGTTGCCGTGGCGGTCGCGGGGGCCGTGCGCGTGCCCCTGGCCGCCGTGCGCGTGGTCGTGGTCGCTCATGCCCGGGAGAGCCTCGCGCCGCGGAAAGGAATCGGTCCCGCCGAGGTGCGCCGGGGCGGCCACCCGGCTATATTCCCGCGCCGCATGGGCGTCCCCGTCTACGAGATCGCGAAGGATTTCGTGTTCAGCGCCGCGCACCAGATCCGCCTCCACGGCGGCAAGTGCGAGCGGATGCACGGGCACAACTGGCGCGTCCGCGTGCACGCGCGGGCGACGCGGCTGGACCGGATCGGGATGGTCATCGACTTCGCGGACCTCCAGAAGCTCGTCGCCGAGGTGGGCCAGCGCTTCGATCACCGGAACGTGAACGAGGTGCCGCCCTTCGACGAGGTGAACACCACCGCGGAGCTCCTCGCGCGCTTCTTCTACACCGAGACGAGCCGCCTCCTCGCGGCGCGCGAGGGCGGGCGCGTCAGCGTGGCGAAGGTCGAGGTGTGGGAGAGCGAGGGGTCCCTCGCGGTCTACCGCGAGGACTGATCGCCCCGCCTCCCGCGCAGCTCCTCGGCCATCCGGAGCTGCTCGTCGCGCGCGATCCGCCCGAGCGCGGGGAAGATCGTCCCCTCCTCGGACGCGAGGTGCGCCTCGAAGTGGGCGCGCATGCGCCGCGCGGCCTCGGCGAGCGCCGGCGCGAGCTCGGCGTGCCGCCCGGGCGCCGCCACCAGGGCGGCGCAGAGCTCGACGACGGGATCGACCAGCTCGGCGTGGCCGACGTGGTCCCGGTGCATCGCGACGAGCGCCGCGTCCACGATCGGGTCGCGCCCCGCGAGGCGCGGCAGCACCGACTCCTCCTCGTCGCGCGCGTGGAGCGGCAGCGCCTCGACGAAGTAGCGGCGCACGCTCGCCGCCGCCTCGGCGATCTCGGCGGGGGCCGCCCCGCGCGTCTCCCCGATGCGCACCGCGAGGTCCGAGAAGGACCGGATCCGGGCGTGGCAGTCGAGGAGGAGGTCGACGATGCCCTCTGCGGGGGGACGGGGAGCGCCGATCGCGTTCAGCATGGCCGGATCCTTAACCGCGCCGCGGGCGCGCGCAGTCCAGCCGCGCGAGGAGGACGCGCACCCCGCCCGGGCTCGCCGTCAGCCCCCGGTCGTATCGTCGCCGAGGCCATGCCCGTCCTCTGCCTCGTCCCGACGCCGCTCGCCGCGGCGAGGGCCTCGCGCCGCCTGTGCGACGCGCAGGACGGGATCCTCTTCGGCCCGGCCGTCTCCACGCTCGACCGGCTGGCGCCCGGCCTCCTCGCCGCGGCCGCGGATCGGCGGGCGATCCTGCCTGCGCTGGGCGAGCGGCTCCTCGCCGCCGAGGCGGGGCGCGCGGCGGGCGGGCCGTTCGCCGGCGCGTCGCCGGACTCCGGCCT
>DASVZX010000200.1:0-13294 GCA_036391435.1 Anaeromyxobacter sp.
CGCGTCGTGCTCGCGACCGGTCCGGAGCGGGTCGCGGGCTCGACGCGCATGAAGGCCGGCACCGCGGCGAAGATGGCGCTCGGGCTCCTCTCGACCGCCGCCTTCGTGCGGCTCGGCGCGGTGCGCGAGGGGCGCATGATCGCGCTCCGCCCCGGGAGCGCGAAGCTGCGCGCGCGGGCGGTGCGGAACGTCGCGCACCTCGCCGGGGTGAGCGCGGCGGTCGCCCGGCGGTTACTCGAAGGGGCGGGCTGGGACGTGCGGGAGGCGCTCGAGGCCGCGCGGTCGCGGTCGGGGTCGCGGTCGGCGGCGCGGTCGGGCCGGGGCGCGGGGCGGAGGTCGAGGTCATGACGAAGGAACCCAGGGAGAAGGCGCTCACGCGCTCCGAGCTCCGCGCCGCCCGCGAGGCGCTCGCCCAGGCGCGCGGCCGCAGGCGCCTCGACGTCATCCTCGACGCGCGCGAGCCGCAGGCGCTCGTGCGCGCGCTGCCCGCGGACGAGCTGTACCTCGTCGTGCGCGAGGTGGGGCTCGGCGACGCGGCGCCGCTCGTGCAGCTCGCCTCGGCCGAGCAGTTCAAGGTCTTCCTCGACCTCGCGGCCTGGACCCGCGAGGGCGTCGAGCCGCGCCGGGCGCTGCCCTGGCTGCGCGCGGCGCGCGCCGGCGCGAACCTCGAGCCGAAGGCGGCGGCCCGCTGGGCCCGCAAGCTCGCCGGGATCGACCGGGAGCTCCTCTACCTCGTGCTGCGCGACACGCTGCGGCTCCACGACCTCGAGCAGGATCCCGATCCCGAGTTCGAGAGCGACCGCTTCATGCGGACGCCGGAGGGCAAGTTCGTCGTCGAGTTCCTCGTCGACGGGGCCGAGTACGCCGCGGTCCGCGGCGTGCTCGACGACCTGTACGCGGAGGACCCCTTCGCCGCGACCCGCCTCCTCTCCTCGATCCGATGGGACCTCCCCTCGGAGCTCGAGGAGACCGCGCTCCGCTGGCGGACGGGCCGCCTCGCCGACCTCGGCTTCCCCTCCCTCGAGGAGGCGCGCTCGTGGTTCGCCCGCCCGCCCCGGACCCCGGCGGCGCCGGCCGGGCCGCCGGGGCGCACGCCCGGCTTCTTCCTCGCCGCCTTCGCGCGCGGCTCGCTCCTCGACCGCGCCCTCGCGCGCCTCGCGCCGGAGGACCGCGACGACGTCGAGCCGCAGATCGTCGCGGCGGCGAACGCGGTGCTCGTCGCGGACGCCGTCGACCCGGGCGATCCGGAGCGCGTCCGCGCCGCGTTCGAGTCTGCGCGCGCCTCCCTCGAGCTCGGGCTCGAGAAGCTCGCCGGCCGCGACGACGCCCGCGCCGCCGAGGCGCTCGCGTCGACGCCGGTGAAGCGGATCTTCCAGGAGGGGTTCGGGCGTGTCCTCGAGCTGTCGTGGCGCGCGCGGAAGATCCTCGACCGGCTCGGCGAGGGCGCGCGGCTGGGCTCGCCGCTCGACGAGGCGCTCGCCGCGCTCGCCGCCAGCCGGCCGCGCTACTTCCCGGGGATCGAGGCGCCGCGCTCCGCCTGGGGGACGATCGAGGCGGCCGCCCACCAGCCCCGGGAGTTCCGCTCCTCCGAGGACCTCGCCCGCGCCGACGACGCGCTGCTGGCCGCCGAGGCCAGGCTCGCGGCGCGGTCGCCCTGACCTCCACCGCCCCCGCGGCCCGCTTGACGCGGGGCGCCCCCGGCGCGAACGTGACCGCCCGCCCTCCCAGGAGGATCCATGTCCCGCGCCATGAACTTCAACGCCGGCCCCGCCGCCCTCCCCCTCCCCGCGCTCGAGCGCGCGCGAGACGAGCTCGTGGACTTCGCGGGCAGCGGCATGTCGGTGATGGAGCACAGCCACCGCGGCAAGGAGTACGAGAAGGTCCACGACGAGGCGATCGCGCTGCTGCGCGAGCTGCTCGCCGTGCCCGCCGGGTACGAGGTCCTGTTCCTCCAGGGCGGCGCGTCGCAGCTGTTCGCGCAGATCCCGATGAACCTGCTCCACGAGGGCGCGGTCGGGGACCACGTCGTCACGGGCGCGTGGGGCGAGAAGGCGCTCTCCGAGGCGAAGCTCGTCGCCGCGATGGCGGGGGCGGACGTGCGCGTCGCCTGCTCGACCGGTTCGGGCGAGGGCAAGGAGAAGAGCTTCGTCCGCGCGCCGCAGCCCTCCGAGGTGAACCCGACGCCGCGCGCGGCGTACCTGCACGTCACCTCGAACGAGACGATCCACGGCATCGAGTTCGAGGTCGATCCCTCGCGGCCGTTCCCGGGGGGCGGCGGCGCCCCGCTCGTCGCCGACATGTCGAGCGACTTCCTGTGGCGGAAGTTCGACGTGTCGCGCTTCGGCCTCGTCTACGCCGGCGCCCAGAAGAACATCGGCCCGTCCGGCGTCGTCGTCGCCATCGCGTCGCAGGAGGTCATCGCGAAGGGGCGCAAGGACATCCCGAAGATCTTCCAGCTCCGCACCGCCGCCGAGAACCGCTCGCTCTACAACACGCCCCCGACCTTCGGCATCTACATGGTCCGGAACGTCCTCTCCTGGCTGAAGGCGCAGGGCGGCCTCGACGCGATGGAGAAGCGAAACCGCGCGAAGGCGGCGAAGCTGTACGCGGTCATCGACGCGAACCAGAGCTTCTACCGGTGCCCCGTCGAGCGGCAGAGCCGCTCGGTGATGAACGTCGTCTTCCGGCTGCCCTCCGAGGCGCAGGAGGAGGCGTTCGTCGCGGAGGCGAAGAAGCGCAACATGGTCGGGCTCAAGGGCCACCGCTCGGTCGGCGGGATCCGCGTGTCGCTCTACAACGCGGTCGAGCCGGCCTGGGTGGACGCGCTCTGCTCGTTCATGCAGGAGTTCACCAAGCGCGGCTGACGGGCGCTCGCCCCGCTCCCCGCCCCCTCGCCGCTCGGTGAAACGAGGTCGGCAGGTCCCCGTGCGCCTCGCCGGCGCGGCGGTTATCACCCGTCCCTCGACGCGATCGCAGCCCCGTCCCGGAGCACCTCCGCTCCCTCACCCGGCCGGATCTCGAGGGAGACACGCTCATGGCTTCCCATCCGAACACCACCTCGCCCGTCCACTACTTCGATCCCGTCCACCACGTCGTCCCGTGCGGCGCCGGCCTCGCGCAGCGCTCCACGAAGCATTCACGGAACGTCACCTGCCCCGCGTGCGTGACGTTCCTCCGCGCCCGCACGGCCCCGGCGCAGGCGAGCGCGCTCGGCGACGCGTCGCACGCCTGGTGATCGGGCCGGCGCCGCCCGGCCGGGGACGCCCTACCCGCCGCCCTCCACGAACGTCGCCTCGCGCGCCCAGCGGAGCGTCTGCTCGACCTGCTCGTCGGAGAGCACGCCGGCCTCGCGCAGCATCCTGACCTCGTGGCGCATGCTCGTGTCGAGGAGGTACGGGCCGTCGGTGTTGATCGTGAACTTCACGCCGTGATCCCAGAAGCGGCGGAGGATCGTCCCGAGCTCGTCGAGCGAGGAGACGGCGCGCGTCGCGAGGTTCGACGACGGGCAGATCTCGAGGACGATGCCGCGCTCGCGGAGGAGGTCCATCACGCGCTCGTCCTGCGCGGCGCGGACGCCGTGGCCGATCCGGTGGGGCTCGAGCACCTCGACCACCGCGCGCACGCCCTCGGCGCCGGTGCCCGCGGTCTCGCCGGTGTGGACCGTGGTCTTGAGCCCGGCGGCCCGGGCGCGCTCGAAGAGCGCCCGGTAGCGCGCGGCCTCGTCCGGGCGCAGCTCGAACGCGTTCCGCTCCGTGCCGGCGAGGTCGATGCCCACGACCCCGCGGCGCCGGTACTTGATCGCCTTGTCGACCAGGATCTCGTTGAGCCCGAGCTCGAACTCGCGCGCGAGACAGAAGATGAGCCCCGCGCGGACGCCGTACTCGAGCACGGCGCGGTCCATCCCGCGGAGCGAGGCGTGGATGATGTGGTCGAGATCGCGCTCGCCGCCGACGTTGCGCTTCATCGGGTTGAACCGCAGCTCGATGAGCGACACGCGCGAGGAGCGGTACTCCTTCCCGATCACCTCGTAGACGCTCCGCTCCATCGCCTGCGGCGAGGACTGGATCTTCTCCGTCCACTGGTGGAGCACGGCGAGGTACTCGTCGAGCGATCTCACCTTGCCCGGGCGCGCCGACACGAGCTCCTTGAACTCCCAGTAGTCCGACACCGGGAGCTTGAACCCCTGGTCGTGGGCGATGGACCACAGGATGTGGGGCGCCACCGCGCCGCCCACGTGGATGTGGAGGTCGACGAGCTCGCGCCGCGCCGAGGAGGCCCTCGGCTCGCGCGCGCCGGATCGATCCGTCGAGTCCTCGGGCGCGCGCGCGTGGGGCCTGGTCATGTCGACTGCGCCTCGTCGGGCGCGGCGTTCGCCGGCGCGCCGAGGGAGAGCCCGCACTCGGGGCACTCCGCCTCGGCGCCCGACACCGTGAAGGTGTGGCCGCAGGCCGGGCACGACACCTCCCCGCCCTTGTCGAGATCGATCCCCTCCTGCCCGCGCGCGGCGGCGGCGGCGGCCTCCGGCGCCTCCAGCAGATCGGCCCAGTCCTTCCTCAGGAGCTCGGCGGCGCGCGGGACCTCCGCCTGCGGGACGTAGAGGTTCCAGAGCGGGTGCTGCTTCTCCTCGGGACGGGACGGCGGGACCTTCTCCATCTCGGGCGCGAGCCCCTGCGTCTCGAGGTACGCCATCATCTCGCGCACGGACGAGAACCCCGACCGGATGAGGAGCTTCAGCCCCTCGGCCTCCGCATCGCACGTGACGCAGCGACCCGCGTCGTCGAGCGGCGTGGTGCGGCAGTTCTCGCAGAGCCCGGCCATGGCGTCCTCCCGCGCGTCGCGCGCGCCCGGATCATAGCCGTTCGGAGGGGCGCCCGCGCGGAGCCCGCCGGCGCGCCCGGATGGGACGCCGCGCCTCCGCCGGGGCCCGAGCGCCGCGAACCCGGCGCGCGTGTGCCCCCGCCGCGATGGTGTTGTAGACTCCGCGCCCCATGATCATCGACGGAAAGGCGATCGCGGCGAAGGTCCGCGGCGAGGTGGCGCAGGCGGTGAAGGAGCTGCAGGCGAAGGGCGTCCAGCCCGGCCTCACCGTCGTGCGCGTCGGCGACGATCCGGCCTCCGCCATCTACGTCCGCGGCAAGCGGAAGGACTGCGAGGAGGTCGGGATCCGCTCGGACGAGCACCACCTCCCGGCGACGACGACGCAGGGCGAGCTCATGGCCCTCATCGCGCGGCTCGACGCGGATCCGAAGGTCCACGGGATCCTCGTCCAGCTGCCGCTCCCGAAGGGGCTGGACGAGCGCGCGGTGCTCGACGCGATCGACCCGCGCAAGGACGCCGACGGCTTCCACCCGTTCAACGTCGGCGCCCTCTCGATCGGCATCCCGGGCACCCCGCGCCCGTGCACGCCCGCGGGCGTGATGCGGATGCTCGACGAGGCGAAGGTCGATCCGAGGGGGAAGCGCGCGCTCGTCGTCGGTCGCTCCAACATCGTGGGGAAGCCGATGGCGATCATGCTCCTCGAGCGCCACGCCACGGTCACGATCGCCCACTCCCGCACCGCGGACCTGGCGGCCGAGGTCGACCGCGCCGACATCCTCGTCGCCGCCATCGGCAAGGCCGAGCTCGTGAAGGGCGCCTGGGTGAAGCCGGGGGCGGTCGTGGTGGACGTCGGCATGAACCGGCTCGCGGACGGCAAGCTCGTCGGAGACGTCGAGTACGCCGCCGCGGCGCAGCGCGCCTCCGCGATCACGCCGGTCCCGGGGGGCGTCGGCCCGATGACGCGGGCGATGCTGCTCGTCAACACCATCGAGCTCGCGCGGCGCGCCGGCCGGTGATCCGCGGCGGCGTGGCCGCAGCTCTTCCCGCGCGCGTGAACGAGCCCCCCCCGAGCCCGGCCTTCGCTCGGGCTCGGGCTCGGGCTCGGGCTCGGGCTCGGGCTCGGGCGGGGGCTCGGGGTGTCCGAAGCGAGCCACGCCGAAGGGATAGGCCCCTGCCGCCCCGTCCGGTGCCGTCGAGATCCCGGGAGCACCCCCGGATGGCCGGTGCTAATATCCGCCCGCCTCCCGCCCCCCGAGCCCAACCATGCCGCTCCGAACCCCCCTCTACGACACGCACGTCCAGGCCGGCGCCAAGATGGTGGAGTTCGCCGGCTGGGAGATGCCGGTCCAGTACGCCGGGATCCTCGCCGAGCACGACACCGTTCGAAGGCGCGCCGGCCTCTTCGACGTCTCGCACATGGGCGAGGTCGTCTTCCGGGGGCCGAAGGCCCTCGAGGCGCTCTCGCGCGTGTTCACGAACGACCTCTCGAAGACGGTGGACGGGCAGGCGCAGTACGGCTGCCTGTGCCGCGACTCGGGCGGGATCGTGGACGACGTCGTCGTCTACCGCCGCGCGGCGGACGACCTGCTCGTCTGCGTGAACGCGGCGAACCGCCAGAAGGACCACGAGTGGCTCGCCGCGCACGCGGGCGGCGCCGACGTGAAGAACGAGTCGGACGACTGGGCGCAGCTCGCCCTCCAGGGCCCGCTCGCCGCGCAGGTGCTCCAGCGCCTCACGAAGGTGAACCTCTCGGCGATCAGGACCTACCGGTTCTCGTCCGGCGAGGTCGCGGGCGTCCCCTGCATCGTCGCGCGGACCGGCTACACGGGCGAGGACGGCTTCGAGCTCTTCTGCCCGCCGGACCGGGCCCGCGCGCTCTGGGCGGCGCTCGTCGAGGCGGGCGAGCCGGAGCAGGTCGCGCCGGCCGGCCTCGGCGCGCGCGACTCGCTGCGCCTCGAGATGGCCTACCGGCTCTACGGCTCGGACATGGACGACTCGACGACCCCGCTCGAGGCGGGGCTCGCCTGGGTGGTGAAGCTCGACAAGGGCGACTTCGTCGGGCGCGCGGCGCTCGTGAAGCAGAAGGAGGCGGGGCTCACCCGCAAGCTCGTCGGCTTCGTCCTCACCGATCCCGGCATCGCGCGGCACGGCTACCCGGTGCTGCAGGACGGGCGGAAGGTCGGCCAGGTGACGAGCGGCACGAAGAGCCCGAGCCTCGGCACCTCGATCGGCCTCGCCTACGTCCCCACCGCCCTCGCCGCCGAGGGCTCCACGTTCGCCGTCGAGATCCGCGGCCGGGCGGCGGCGGCACGCGTCGTCAAGACTCCCTTCTACACGCGATCGTAGAGAACCGACCCAGAGGAGCGCACATGGACTTCCCCGAGGACCTCAGGTACACGCGCGAGCACGAGTGGGCCCGCAAGAAGGGCTCGAACTTCGTGGTCGGCATCACCGACTTCGCGCAGCAGCAGCTCGGCGACGTCGTCTACGTCGAGCTCCCCGGCGTCGGCGACCCGGTGAAGAAGGGCGAGTCGTTCGGCGTGGTCGAGTCGACCAAGGCCGTCTCGGAGCTCTTCGCCCCGGTGAGCGGCAAGGTCGTCGAGGTGAACGAACCCCTCTCCGACGCGCCGGAGACGGTCAACGACGATCCGTACGAGGAGGGCTGGATGATCGTGATCGAGCCCTCGGACCCGAAGGAGCTCGAGTCGCTCATGGACGCGAAGGCGTACCGCGCGTTCGTCGAGGAGCACGAGTAGCCGGAGCCCACCTTGCGCTACCATCCGCACACGCCCGAGGACGTCCGGGCGATGCTCGACGCCGTGGGGGCGAAGAGCCTGGACGACCTGTTCCGCTCGATCCCGCAGCCGCTGCGCCTCACCCGCCCGCTCGACGTCCCGCCCGCGGTCGACGAGATCTCGCTCTTCGCCGAGTTCCGCCGGCTCGCCGCCCGGAACGACGTGGCCCACCCCCCGTTCGCCGGCGCGGGCTGCTACCCGCACCACCTGCCGCCCGCGGTGGACCAGCTGCTCCTGCGGGGCGAGTTCTTCACGGCGTACACCCCTTACCAGCCGGAGATCTCGCAGGGCACGCTGCAGGCGCTCTTCGAGTGGCAGACCTTCGTGTGCCTCCTCACCGGCATGGACGTGTCGAACGCGTCCATGTACGACGGCGCGACCGCGACGGCCGAGGCGGCGCTCATGGCGACGCGGATCACCGGCCGGAAGAAGATCGTCGTCTCGGCGGCGGTCCACCCCGAGTACCGCAAGGTGCTCGCGACCTACCTCCGCTCGACCCACGACCGGATCGCGACCGTGGCGTTCGGCGCGGACGGGCGGACCGACCTGCGCGCGCTCGAGGAGGCGGTGGACGGCGAGACCGCCTGCGTCGTCGCCGGGTGGCCGAACTTCCTCGGCGTCGTCGAGCCGCTCCCGGAGATCGCGGCGATCGCGAGGAAGGCCGGGGCGCTCACCGTCGCCGTCACCGCCGAGGCGGTGGCGCTCGGCGCGCTCCAGGCGCCGGCGGCGCTCGGGGCCGACGTCGCGGTGGGCACCTTCCAGAGCTTCGGGAACCCGATGACCTTCGGCGGCCCGGCGCCGGGCTTCTTCGCGACGCGCGAGGCGAACGTGCGGCAGATGCCGGGGCGCATCTGCGGCGCCACCCTCGACAAGCACGGGCGCCGGGGGTTCGTCCTGACGCTCTCGACCCGCGAGCAGCACATCCGCCGCGAGAAGGCGACCTCGAACATCTGCACGAACTCGGGGCTCACCGCCCTCGCCGCGACGATCCACCTCTCCCTCCTCGGGAAGAACGGGCTCGCCCGGCTCGCCCGCCTCAACCTCGAGCGCGCGGCGCTCCTCGCCGACGCGATGAAGCGCGCCGGCTGCCCGCGCGTGTTCTCGGGCCCCGCGTTCAACGAGGCGGTCTACGACGTCGGCGACGCCGAGGCGGTCGTGGCCCGGCTCGCGAAGCGCGGCATCGTCGCCGGCGCGCCGCTCGCGCGCTGGTACCCCGACCTCCCGAAGGCGAAGGGCGCCCTGCTCTGCGTCGCGACGGAGCTCCACTCCCCCGAGCTCATCGAGCTCTTCGCCAAGTCGGTCCGGGGGTAAGCCATGGCGAACCCCACCGGCTGGAAGCCCACCATGGAGAAGGACGCGAAGGGCGGCGCGGCCGCCACCCCGGAGCCGGCGGGCGCCGGGTTCGCGACGCGCGGCATCGCGCACGAGGAGCCGCTCCTGTTCGAGCGCGGGTCCAAGGGGCGCAGCGGCGTGTCGCTCCCCGCCCCCGCGGGCGGCGGCGATCCCGCCGCGGCCATCCCGGCGGCGCTCCGGCGCGACGCCGTCGACGGCCTGCCGGAGATCTCCGAGCTCGAGGCGATCCGCCACTTCACGCGGCTCTCCTCCTGGAACCACGGCATCGACACCGGCTTCTACCCGCTCGGCTCCTGCACGATGAAGTACAACCCGAAGTCGTCGGAGGCGCTCGCGCGCCTGCCGGGCTTCGCGGACCTCCACCCGCTCGCGCCGCCCGAGATGGCGCAGGGGGCGCTCGAGCTCATGTGGCGGCTCGAGCGCGCGCTCTCCGAGATCGCCGGCTTCGACGCGACGACGCTGTCGCCGGCGGCGGGCGCGCACGGCGAGCTCTGCGGCGTGATGGTGATCCGCGCCTACCACGTCGCGCACGGCAACCCGCGCAAGAAGGTGCTCATCCCCGACACGGCGCACGGCACGAACCCGGCGTCGTCGGCGCTGAACGGCTACGAGGTCGTCCAGCTCGCCTCCGGGCCGGACGGCCGGCTCCACCCCGAGACGGTCGCCGCCGCGATGGACGAGGACGTCGCGGCCATCATGATCACGAACCCGAACACCCTCGGGATCTTCGAGAGCCACATCCAGGAGATCGCGAAGATCGTCCACGCGAAGGGCGGCCTCGTCTACGGCGACGGCGCGAACATGAACGCGCTGCTCGGCGTGGGGCGCCCGGGCGACATGGGGTTCGACGTCATCCAGTACAACCTCCACAAGACGTTCGCGACACCCCACGGCGGCGGCGGCCCGGGCTCCGGGCCGGTGGCGGTGAAGGCGGCGCTCGCGCCGTTCCTCCCGCTCCCGGTCGTCGTGAAGGAGGGCGAGGCCTACCGGCTCGTCACCGACCCGAGGGAGCGGCCGCAGACCGTCGGCAAGCTCCGCGAGTTCTGGGGCAACTTCGCGATGCTCGTCCGCGCCTGGGCGCTCATCCGCGAGTACGGGCCGGAGGGGCTCGCCCAGACCGGCAAGCTCGCCGTGCTGAACGCGAACTACCTGCGGGCGCTGCTGCGCGGGACCTACCACCTGCCGTACGACACCGACTCGCTCCACGAGGTCGTGTTCGACGACGCGCTCCAGAAGGACACCGGCGTCACCACGATGGACGTCGCGAAGCGGCTCATCGACCACGGCTTCCACCCGCCCACGATCTACTTCCCGCTCGTCGTCCACGGCGCGATCATGATCGAGCCCACCGAGACCGAGTCGAAGGAGACGCTCGATCGGTTCGTCGGGGCGATGAGGGCGATCGCCGAGGAGGCGAAGGCCGATCCCGAGGCGGTCAAGGCGGCCCCCACGCGGACGGTGCGCGCGCGGCTCGACGAGACCCGCGCGGCGCGCAGACCCATCCTCCGCTGGCGTCCCGGCATGAAGGTCGAGTAGCGCGCGCCGCAGCGCCCCTCCCGGTCCGGCCGGCGGCCGCCGGGGGGCGCGTAACATCCCGAGGAGCCGCGGAGGAACCCGCGGGGAAGACCGATGCGTGGACGCCCGCTCCTGCTGCTCGCCCTGCTCGCCGCCCTCCCGGCGGCCGCGCGCGCGGCCGGCCCATCGCGCGGCCCCGACGACGACGGCATCCTCTTCGGCGTCCGCGGCGGCTGGGCGCTGCCGTCCGGCGACATCGCGCCCGGCGAGCCGCTCGACGGCCTCGCCGACGCGAAGCTCCCCCTGTGGCTCGAGCTCGGATACCGGTTCAGCGGCCACGTCCGCGCCGAGATCTACTTCGAGCTCGCGCCCATGACGCTCGCGAGCCCCTGCCCCTCGGGCGCGGCCTGCTCCGCGTTCGACGTCCGCAGCGGGCTCGCGCTGCAGCTCCACCCGGCGCCGCGCTCCTGGCTCGACCCGTGGGTCGGGTTCGGCCTCGGCGTCGAGTACCTGCAGGCGACGACGCCGATCGCCGGGGGCGGCGTCGCCGCGTGGCAGCTCTCCTGGTACGGGGTCGAGGTGCCGGTCGAGGTCGGGCTCGACCTCGCGATCTCCGACGTCTTCACGCTCGGCCCCTACGCCACCGTCTCGTTCGCGCAGTTCACGAGCGCGTCCGCGCGGCCGCCGGGCGGCGCCACCGCGAGCGGCGCGATCGACCGGCGCGCGACCCACGGGTGGGGACAGGCCGGGCTCAAGATGACGCTGAAGCTCTGACCGCGCGTCGCCGCGCGAGCTTCCGCCGCACGAGCGCCACGACGCGGTGAGCACCGCCGCCGCGAGGAACGCGTCGCCGCACGCTACGGCATCGCGGGGAGGGGGGCGCGGTAGATCCGCATGCCAGGCCGCCCCACCTCGAGGAAGAAGCCGAAGGAGAACCTGATCTCGCCGTTCTGGTCCACGATCCCGCGCGGCGGGTTCACGAACGGCTGGGCGGTCCGGAACGCCGTGAGCGCCGCGCGATCGAGGAACTCCGCGCCGCTCGTCTGCTCGACGACGAGGTTCTTCACGTGACCGGTGTCGTCGAGGGTCACGCCGAGCAGCGTGTAGCGGTCCTTGTAGCCGAACATGGAGCGATCGGGATCGCGCGCGTCGAGCGGCGACATCGGATCCCACGCCGCCGCGACCTGCTGCTTGATCCGGTTGAAGTAGGTCGCGTACTTCCAGCCGCGCGTGTTGAGGAAGGTCCCCTCGCCCTCGTCGACCCCGTCGAGGCGATCCGGCGCCGGGCCTCCGGAGAGCCGCGCGAGCGTGCCCGGCGTCACGTGGAGCAGGTCCGAGAGCGGTCCCGACTTGCGCTGGCCGCCCTCGCCTTCGCCGGAGGTGGGCGCGCGCCCCTCCTCGCCCGCGGCGCGTGCGCCCGCGAGATCGCCGCTCGCCTCCGGCGCGAGCGCGACCTTCGGCGCCCCCTTCGGCGCCGCGGGCGCGGCGGGCTGCCCCTCGGAGCCCGGGAGCTCCTTCGCGAGCTTCCCCTCCTTGCCGGGCGCGGGCGCGCTCTGGGCGCCGGGCGCCTGCGGGGTCGGCAGCGTCCGCTCGTAGCCCGGGCGCGCGTACCGGGAGCGCGTCTCCTTCGCGACCGAGTTGTCCCGGTCGGAGAGGAAGCGCGAGCTCTTCGGAGCGGTCGAGTCCGGCGACGGCGCGACGTCGACGATCTGGCCCTTCGCGACAGGCTCCGGCGGCTCGGGCGCCTTCGCCGCGGGGGGCTTCGGCGACTGCGGGCGCGGCGCGGCCGAGTTCGGGCCGACCGCCCGGTTCGCCGACCACTGCGACGCGGAGAGCGGCGTCAGGGTGACGCGGGTCGGCCTCGACGGCAGGCTGAACGCGCCCGCTCGCTCGAGGAGCAGGAACACGAACGAGTTCAGCAGGATGGACACCAGGGCCGCGATCGCGATGCGGCGGCCGGGCCGCTCGCGGACCTTCGCGCGCCTGAGGCTCGGGCCGAGGTGGGTCATCCGGGTGCAGATGTTAACAGGAGCACAGCCGGTTTCCTGCCCTGCCGGCGTACCGGACACGGCCGGGCGGAGGAGCGCCCGGATGGGGGTCGGGGACGAGCCAGAGTCCCCGCGCCGTCGCGATCGGGTTGCGGCTTCGGGTGAGGGTCGGCGGCGGGGCTGTCGGGGGGTGTCGGCGTCGAAGTCGAAGTCGGGGTCGGGGTCGGGGTCGGGGTCGCGGCCGGGGTCGCGGTCCTCACCGCGCCGCCGGCGCTCTCCACCTCAGGAGCCCGCCCCGCTCGAACGGAAACACCGTGAACGCGAACGGGATCCGGGCCTCGCCCCGCGGCCCGAACATCGCGCGCGGCGGATTCGAGAACGGCTGCGCCTTCCGCACGGCGGCGATGGCCACCGCGTCGACGAAGGCGACGTCCGACGACTCCGCCACCGCGAGCCGGCGCAGCTCGCCCGACGGCCCCAGGGTGAGCTCGAGCACGACCGTCCGCTCGCGGAAGAACACGTCCCGGCCCTCGGGATCGCGCGCGCGGATCGCCGCCTCGACGCTCGGGTACCAGATCTCGCCGATCGCGTTGCGCATCTGGTTCAGGAACGTGGCGAACCGGAACTCGCGGGACGAGAGCGCCGTCTCGTCGCCTTCCCCCACCTCCCCGACGCCGTCCGTCGACGGACCCCCTGCGATGCGCGCGAGCGAGCCCGCGCTCGGGCGCAGATCGGGGGCCCGCGCTCCCGGACCGGGCGCCGGCGGGCCGCCCGGCCCCGGCCCTCCGCTCGGCCGCTCGCCCTCCGGCGCGGGCTCGAGGCCCT
>DASVZX010000201.1:0-11307 GCA_036391435.1 Anaeromyxobacter sp.
GGTCTGCGCCGCGGTGATGGCGGCGGCGAGCCCTTCCTGCGTGACGGAGATCTCGAGGAGCTTCTGCTCGTGCATCTGCAGGGAGCAGTCGCGGCCGCCGAGCGAGATGCACCACTTGCCGTTGCCGAGGAGCTGGATCTCGTTGTGGCGCGTCTGCTCGATGTTGAGCTCGATGAGGACGTTCTTGTTGTCGCCGACGCCGGTCGCCTTCACCTCGGAGAGGACCTCGCGCACCATCGCGGGGGCCTCCGCGGCCGCCTCGGCGACCAGCTTCGCGTCCGGCTTCACGGCGGAGAGCAGGATCCCGCCCAGGATGCGCTGCCCCTTGCCGCCGCCGCCGCCGATCGCCTTGAGGCGCACGCGGCTGCCCGGGTGCTTCGTGAACATCTCGGTGACTTCCTTCTGCACCTGCGCGCCGAGCTCGTCGATCGTGAAGAGGTCGATCCCCTTCGCGTAGGAGGCGAACAGGATCTGGTCGGCGAGGTCCTCGAGCGAGAGCTTCTCGTCCCGGAGGAACCGCGGGTCGACGGTGAGCCCCTCCGACTCGACGAGGGCGAGGAGCTGCTTGCGCGTCCGGTGCTTCGCGACGAGCGTCCGGGCGGTGACGTTGTTCACGCCGGGCGTCACCGAGACCTTCACCTCGAGCGCGGTGCGCTTCGCCTCGTCCTTCTTCCCGGCGCGCGCCTGCACCGACGAGTTCGGGCCGATGAACTTGAGGCCCGCCCGCTCGACGGTCGCGACGAACTCCTCGTCCTCGGCCATGAAGCCGTAGCCCGCGAAGACGGAGTCGTAGCCGTTGTCCTTCGCGATCTGGACGATCTGGTTCATGCGCTCGACGCGCTCCTCCTTCGTCGCGCCGGTGTAGTCGGGCACGCGGTGGACCCGGCTCGTGTCGGTGAGCTGGCGAAGCTCGGGCGCGAGCGCGTTCGCGTAGACGATCGAGTCCTTCTCGGAGAGCAGGATCCCGTAGTGGCGGACCCCCATCTCCTCGAAGACGTCCATCGCCTCCTTGCGGATCGGGCCGCGGCACACGATGAGCGGCTTCAGGTCCTCGCAGGCGAGGGAGCGCGCCCAGGGCGACGCGGCGCCCTTGAGGCGGCGATCGCGGTGGGTGAGGGGGTTGTGCTGGTACCAGTCGGCGGTCGGAGCCATCTCGGTCGTCTCCAGAGCGAAGTCGGGGTCGTTCCGCCGGGCCTAGTGGAACTCGCGCTGCGGGCCGGTCATGGGCGAGGGCGTGTAGTGGCGGATGAGGAACCGGAGGTTCTTGGCGAGCACCTCGCGGAGATCCGTCGGCATGACGAGCGACGAGATCGAGCCGAGCGCGAGCCCCTCCTTCGGGTTCATGAGCTCCTTCTCGTAGCGGCGGTTCAGGGCGGCCTCCTGCTGCTTCAGCCACTCGCCCGCCTCCTTCTCGGCGTCCTTCTTCGCCTGCGCGCCGTCCATCCCGGCGGCGGTGCGCGTCGCGACGCCCTTCTTCACCATCTCGGCCGCCTGGCCGCGGACCTTGCGGAGCTCGTCCTTGTAGACGAACTCCTTGCCCGCCGGGCCCATCACCGCGAGGCGGGTCGTCGGCAGCGCGAGGACGAGGTCGGCGCCGGTCGGGTAGTTGTTGTACGAGGCGTACGCGCCGCCGAAGGCGTTACGGAGGATGAGGAGGATGCGCGGCGTGCGGACGTCCACGATCGCGTCGAGCATCGAGCGGCCCGCCTGCACGATGCCGCGGGCCTCCTGCTCGCGGCCGGGGAGGAAGCCGGTCGTGTCCTCCATGAACACGATGGGGATGTTGTAGATGTTGCAGAAGCGGACGAACCTCGCGATCTTCACCGCGGAGTCGCAGTCGATCTGGCCGGACGAGACCGCGGAGTTGTTCGCGACGAAGCCGATCACGTGGCCGCCCACGCGGCCGAAGGCGGTGACGACCTCCCGCGCGCGCTCCGGCTGGAGCTCGAAGTAGTCGCCGTAGTCGCAGACCGCCTGGATGATGATCGACACGTCGAACGGCGTGTTGAACCCGGTCGGCGAGTTGAACGCCTTCTTGAGGAGGGTGTTGATCTCCCAGGTCTTGCGGTCGATCGGATCGCTCGTCTCCTCGTACGGCGGCGCGGAGTGGTTGTTGTCCGGGAGGTACGAGAGGAGGCGGACCGACTGGCGGAGCGCGGCGAGCTCGTCCGCCACGGTGAGGTCGGCGACGCCGGAGTTGCCGTGGACCTTGGGGCCGCCGAGGTCCTCGGGGCTGATGTCCTCGCCGAGCACGCTCTTCACGACGCCCGGGCCGGTGAGGCCGAAGAAGGTGTCGGCCGGCTGGATGACGAAGCTGCCCTGGCGCGGCAGGTACGAGCCGCCGCCCGCGTTGAAGCCGAACATGCACATGATCGACGGGACGACGCCGCTGATCTTGCGGAGCGCGGTGAACGCCTCGGCGTAGCCGTCGAGCCCGCCCACGCCGGCCGGCACGAAGGCGCCCGCGGAGTCGTTCATGCCGACGAGCGGGATGCCCTTGTCGCCGGCGAGCCGGAAGAGCTTCGCGAGCTTCATGCCGTTCGTCGCGTCCATCGAGCCCGCGCGCACGGTGAAGTCGTGGCCGTACACCGCGACGTCGCGGCCGCCGATGTCGAGGACCGCCGTGACGAGCGAGGCGCCGTCGAGGTTCTTCCCCCAGTTCTGGAAAAGGACGTTCGGCGCCTTGTCGGAGAGCACGCGGATCCGCTCCCACACCGTCATGCGCTTCTTCGCGTGCTGCTTCTCGATCTGCTCGATCGAGACCGACTTGATCGGGCGCTGCAGGAGATCGTAGCCCTCCTTCATCGCCTCCTCGTAGCCGCCGGTCTCGCGCGCGATCTCGCCGGGGATCGTGAACTCCACCTTCTCGGGAGGATCGAGCGGGTTCTGCAGGATCGGCTTCAGCGCCTTCGTCGACATCGAACGTGCCTCCGAGTTCGTGCTCCGGAACGACGCGGGGTGTCGTCCGGCTTCGCCTGGCGGCGAGAGACCGCTGGAGAGGGTGCGCGATTGAAAAGCGGGCGATTCTGGCAAAAGGCCGGCCCGATGAGCAAGGGCATACGGGGCCGATCGGCGCGCCGCGGCGCGCCAATCGTGGACGCGTGCGGTCCGCGAGCTCCGGCGGAGTCCGGCGCCGGGCGGGCGCCCGGCCGCCCGCGTAGGGCCGCGGGGCCCCGGCGGGACGCGCGTCGGGCGACCCCGGCGCGCCGCGTGCGATAGGCTCCGCGCCCGCATGGAGCCGAGCGGGTCGCCGAAGCCGGTCGTGGTCGCGGTGGAGATGGGCTACGGCCACCTCCGCGCCGCGGCGCCGCTCGCCGAGGCGCTCGGCACCGAGGTGCTGCAGGTGGACCGGCCGCCGCTCGTCGCCGCGGAGGAGACGCGGCTGTGGCGCCGCGTCCGGCGCGGCTACGAGGCGGTCTCGCGCCTCTCGCAGCTCCCGCTCGCGGGCAGGCCGCTGCGCTGGCTCCTCGACGCGCTCACCGACATCCCGCGGCTGCACCCGCACCGCGACCTCTCCGCGCCGACGCGCGGCGCCCGCGCGCTCGAGCGGCTCGCCCGCCGGAACCTCGGCCAGGGGCTCGTGGCGCACCTGCGCCGGACGGGCGCGCCGCTCCTCACCACCTTCTACTCGCCCGCCATCGTCGCCGACCGCGCCGGCCTCGAGCGGATCTTCTGCGTCGTCACCGACACCGACCTGAACCGGATCTGGGTGCCGGTCGATCCCGCGCGCACGCGCATCCGCTACCTCGCGCCGACGCGCCGGGCGGCGCGGCGGCTGCGGGCCTACGGGGTCCCGGAGGACCGGATCACCTTCACCGGCTTCCCGCTGCCGGACGCGCTCGTCGGCGGGCCCGGGCTCGCCGTCCTGAAGGCGAACCTCGCGGCGCGGCTCGTGCGGCTCGATCCGTCCGGCGAGTTCCGGCGATCGGTCCCGGAGGAGCTCGCGCACTTCCTCGGCGCGCTGCCGCGGGCGGAGGAGGGGCGTCCGCCCCTGCTCGCCTACGCCGTCGGCGGCGCCGGCGCGCAGGCCGGGCTCGCCGGCGCGTTCCTGCCCGGCTTCCGCCGCGCGCTCGAGGAGGGGCGGCTGCGGATCGCGCTCGTCGCGGGGGTCCGCGCGGAGGTGGAGGCGCGCTTCCGCGAGGACCTGCGCCGCGCCGGGATGGAGGGGCTCGCCCGCGAGGGCGGGCCCGTCGAGATCCTGCGCGCCCCGACGTTCGCCGGGTACTACGCCCGGTTCAACGCGCTCCTCGCCCGGACCGACGTCCTCTGGACGAAGCCGTCCGAGCTCACCTTCTACGGCGCCCTCGGGCTCCCGCTCGTGCTCTCCCCTCCCGTCGGCGTCCACGAGCGCTACAACCGCCGCTGGGCGCGGGAGAGCGGCGCGGGCCTGAAGCAGCGCGACCCGCGCTTCGCCGCGGAGTGGCTCGGCGACGCGCTCGCCGACGGCATGCTCGCCGCGGCGGCGTGGGCGGGGTACATGCGGCTGCCCAAGTTCGGGCTCTACCGGATCCTCGAGGCGGTGCTCGCGGCGCCGGAGGCGCGGGTCGCGGGCGAGGCGGCGCCGGGCGAGTAGGGCCGTTCGCTTGCGGCGCCCGCGGCCCGGGGGGAGGATCCCGCCGTGCTCGTCGCGTTCTCGATCCTCTACTGGGCGTTCGCCGTCGCCACGATGCCCTTCCTGATGCTGGGCGCCGTCGCGGTGTTCCTCGCGACCGTCGCGTTCGATCGAAGGCGGCTCGCGCTCCACATGTACTCGTGCGCGTGGGGCAGCTTCTACGTGGTGATGAACCCGCTGTGGCGGATGAAGGTCGAGGGGCGCGAGAAGCTCCCGTGGCGAGGGCCGGCCGTGCTCGTCGCGAACCACCTCTCGATGCTCGACATCCTCGTCCTCTACGCCCTGTTCCGCCCGTTCAAGTGGGTGGCGAAGGCGGAGCTCTTCAAGGTGCCGTTCGTCGGCTGGAACATGTCGCTCAACGACTACGTGCCGATCCGGCGCGGGCATCCGGACTCGGTGCGGCGGATGATGGACCACTGCCGCGCGCACCTCGCGCGCGGCACGCCGATGCTGTTCTTCCCGGAGGGGACGCGCTCGCGCGACGGCCGCCTGCAGGCCTTCAAGGACGGCGCGTTCAAGCTCGCGATCGAGGCGGGCTGCCCCGTCATCCCGATCGCGGTGAGCGGGACGTTCGAGTCGCTGCCGAAGAGGGGGCTCGTCCTGCGCAACGGGATGCGCGCGCACGTGCGCGTCCTCGATCCGATCTCGCCCGCCGATCACCCGTCGGCGGACGCGCTCCGCGACGCGGCGCGCGCGGCCATCGCCGACGCCCTCGCCGGGAGCGGCGCGCCCGCGCACGCGGCGCCGTAGACGACCCGGGGCCCCCCGCGCGAGATCCGCGCGCGAACGGGTGGCGCGCGGCCCCGCGCCGCCCCAAGCTCTGCCTCATGGACAAGCCCTATCAGCCGGCCGGCGGCGTGGCGGGACGGATCCCGGGCACCCTCGGGCCCGCGGAGCTCGACGCGCGCGCCGAGTGGGTGCCGCGGCGCGCCCCGCGCGACCTCCTCGAGGCGCTCGCGATGCGCCTCGGCTCGGAGGTGGACCTCCGGAAGGTCGTCCTCGCCGTCCTCTCGCCCCTGCGCGACGCGCTCGAGGGCGAGCCGCTCGGCGCGCTCGCGGCGAGGCTCCCGCACGACCTCGCGCGCGTCCTCGCCGACGCCGACCTCGAGCTCAACGTCCGGGTGCGGCCGGCGACCACCGCCGGCGACTACCTCGCCGAGGTGTCGCGGCTCGTGCTGCACCCGCCGCGCGTCGCCGCCGAGTACGTCCGCGCCGTGTTCGCCGCGGCGAAGGCGGTGCTCGACCCCGAGGACGCCGAGGCGATCGCGGCGCGGCTCTCGCCCGAGCTCGCGGCCGGGTGGAGCGCGGCGCGGTAGGCCCCCCGGCCGTCCATCGCGTGGACGCGCCCGCGCCCGGGCCCCGGGCCCGGCTTCTCCTCGGGCGCGGGCACGGGCGCGTTCACGTTCACGGGGTCGCCCGCCGCGGCAGCCGCACCGTCACAACCGTCTCGCCGTCCGAGACCGCGCCGATGTCGCCGCCGTGCCCGCGGACGATCTCCCGCGAGATGTAGAGCCCGAGCCCGAGCCCGGAGGCCCTGCGGCTCTTCTCGTCCGGGCCGCGCGAGAACGGCTCGAAGAGGTGGGAGAGGACCTCGGGCGGGACCGACGGTCCCTCGTTCCGCACCCGGAGCACGACCGCGTCCGGGTCGCCCACGAGCTCGACCCGCACCGGCGCCGCGGGATCGCCGTGGTCCACCGCGTTCGAGACGAGGTTCGAGGCGACCTGCTCGAGCCGGTCCGGGTCCCACTCGCCGGACAGGTCGCCGTCCGCCGAGATCGCGATCTGCCGGTCGGCGTTCCCGGCCCGGAGCTCGTCCACGACGCGCGCGACGATGTCGTCGAGCCGCGCCGGGCGGCGCACGATCGGGAGCCCGCTCCCGAGCCGGGTCCGCGTGTAGCTGAGCAGGTCGGCGATGATGCGCGCCATCCGCGCCGCCGACGACCGCACCCGCTCGACCGTCTGCGCCTGCCAGCCGGCGAGCGCGCCGCGCTTCTGGAGCAGCGCCGCGGACATGTGGATCGCGCCGAGGGGGTTGCGCAGGTCGTGGCCGACGATGCCGAGCACGTAGTCCACCGCCTTGCGCCGGCTCGCGACGTCGGCCTCGGCCCGCGCCACGAGCTCGGCGCCGCGCGTCCGCGCCCGCTCGAGCCGCGCGCACTCGAGCGCGAGCGCCGCCCGGTCCGCGGCGGCGCGGAGGAGGAGGAGCGCGTCGTCGCCGAGCGCGCCCGCCGAGCGGGAGCCGACGAGGAGCGCGCACGTGGTGGCGCCGGCGACCCCCGCGGCGGCGGCGCCGATCCGGGTGCCGGGCGGGAAGGGCGCGCCCGGGTCCGGAGCGACGCGGACGCCGCGGGAGGCGACCGCCTCCGCGGCGAGCGGCCCCGCGAGGGCCTCGGGGGCGGCGCCTTCCTCGAGCCCCAGCACCCCCGCGACCTCGAGCCGGGCGCCGCCGTCCGCGGCGAGCGCGACGGCCGCGAAGTCGGCGTCCGGGACGGCGTCCACGATCGCGCCCGCGAGCCGCAGGGGGGCGCGCTCGTCGGGCTCGACGGCGAGGAGCCGCCCGAGCCCCTCGGCGAGCGGCCCGATCGCGCCCGCCCCGACGTTCGCCGGGGAGCCCTGCTCGCGCGGGAGCCCCTCGTCTCGCACCCTGCGATGGTGGACGCGCGCCCCCGGCCCGGGAACCCCCCGCGCGCGTCCCGCGACATCGCGGCGCGAGCGGGCCCCGTCGCGCCGGCCCGGCGTTCGCCTTTGCTCCGGCGCGCGCGCGCGGGTATGGTCTCGGGCTCCCAACGGCCGCGAGCCCGCACGCCGCTCGCCCGCACGCATGAGCACGAAGAGGGCGATCCGGAAGATCCTCGTGGCGAACCGCGGCGAGATCGCGGTGCGCGTCATGCGGACCTGCCGCGAGATGGGGATCGCGACCGTCGCGATCTACTCCGACGCGGACCGCGGGTCGCTCCACGTGCGGTACGCCGACGAGGCGATCCACGTGGGCCCCTCGCCCGCGCGCGACAGCTACCTCGACGTGGGGCGCGTGCTCGACGCGGCGCGCCGGACCCGCGCCGACGCCGTCCACCCGGGGTACGGGTTCCTCTCCGAGAAGGCCGAGTTCGCCCGCGCCGTCGAGCGGGCCGGGATGGTCTTCGTCGGCCCGCGCCCGGAGTCGATGGACGCGATGGGGGTGAAGACGACCGCCCGCGCGAACATGCGCGCGGCGGGGGTGCCGATCGTCCCGGGATCGGAGGGCCCGATCGCGGACGAGACGGCCGCGCGGGCGTTCGCCGACGCGATCGGCTACCCCGTCATGATCAAGGCGGCGGCCGGCGGCGGCGGGAAGGGGATGAAGCGCTGCGATCGCGCCGAGGACCTCTCCGCGCTCTGGCAGTCGGCGCGGCGCGAGTCGGCCGGCGCGTTCGGCGACGACCGGCTCTACGTCGAGAAGTTCCTCGACCGCCCCCGGCACGTCGAGATCCAGGTGTTCGCCGACGAGCGCGGCGAGACGATCCACCTCGGCGAGCGCGAGTGCTCGGTGCAGCGCCGCCAGCAGAAGGTGATCGAGGAGAGCCCGAGCGCGATCGTGGACGACGCGCTGCGCGCCGCGATGGGCGAGGTCGCGGTCCGCGCGGCGCGGGCCGTCTCCTACCGCGGCGCCGGCACGGTGGAGTTCCTCGTCGACGCGAGCCGGAGCTTCTGGTTCCTCGAGATGAACACGCGGCTCCAGGTCGAGCACCCGGTGACGGAGGCGCTCACCGGCCTCGATCTCGTCCGCCTGCAGATCGACGTCGCGCGGGGCGCGCCGGTCCCGCGCCAGGAGGAGATCGTCCGGCGCGGCCACGCGATCGAGGCGCGCGTGTACGCGGAGGACCCCGCGCGCGGGTTCCTGCCGTCGCCCGGGAAGATCACGTACCTCCGCGTCCCGGCCGGCCCCGGCGTCCGCGACGACTCCGGCGTGTACGGCGGGTGGATCGTCCCGCAGCACTACGATCCGATGATCTCGAAGCTGAGCGCGTGGGCCCCGACCCGCGACCAGGCGATCGCGCGCCTCGTGCGGGCGCTCGGCGAGTACACCGTGCACGGGATCACCGCGAACATCGCCTGGCTCATCGCCGCGCTCCAGCACCCCGCCTTCCGGGCGGGCGACTACGACACCGGCTTCTGCGCGCGGTACGAGCGGGAGCTCCTGCCCCGGCCCGATCCCGAGCAGGAGGAGATCGCGCTCGTCGCGGCCGCGGTCGCCGCGTTCAAGCGCGACCGGGAGGAGGCCGAGGCGTTCGCGGCGCGCGCGGTCGCCTCGCCGCGCGCGTCCGCCTGGGTGCGCCTCGGGCGGGCCCGGGCCCTCCGCGGGGAGGACCGGTGAGCACGTACGTCGCCCTGCTCGACGGCGGCCGGCGCGAGGAGGCGGTCGAGGTCCGGCGCGTCGCGCCCGGCGCGTACGAGGTCCGACTGCGCGGGAAGGTCCACGTCGTGGACGCGTTCCGGCACGACTACGGCACGCTCTCGCTCATCGTGGACGGGAAGAGCCACTCCGCCATGCTCGACTGGCGCGACGCGCGGGTGAACGTCCGGCTGCGCCACGCGATCGTCCCGCTCGAGCTGCTCGACGAGCGGAAGCTCCGGATGCGCCGCGCCGCCGGGAAGTTCACGGTCGCGGGGCCGCAGGCGATCGTGGCGCCGATGCCGGGGCGGATCGCGAAGGTGCTCGTCCGGGCGGGCGAGGAGGTCCGCGAGGGCCAGGCGCTCGTCGTGTTCGAGGCGATGAAGATGGAGAACGAGCTGAGGAGCCCCAAGGACGGCAAGGTGGTCGAGGTCCTCGCGCGCGAGGGCGAGACCGTCGAGGCCCAGACGAAGCTCTGCACGATCGCGTAGGGGGAACGCCCCCCGCACGCACGAGGGACCGACCATGAACGACGACGCCGACAAGTCCAGGACCGCGAAGCAGCGCTGGCTCGAGAGCACCTACGCGAAGGCCACGAGGAAGCCGGGCGCGGAGCGGCGGGGCCGCTTCGAGACGACGAGCGCCATCCCCGAGGAGCCGGTCTACGTCGCCTCCGACGTGAAGCCCGGGCTCCAGGACCGGCTCGGCCTGCCCGGCGAGTACCCCTTCACGCGCGGCGTGCAGCCGACGATGTACCGGGGCCGGTTCTGGACGATGCGCCAGTACGCCGGCTTCGGCACCGCCGAGGACTCGAACAAGCGCTACCACTACCTCCTCCAGTCCGGACAGACCGGCCTCTCCGTCGCCTTCGACCTCCCCACGCAGATGGGGCGCGACTCGGACCACCCGCGGGCGCGGGGCGAGGTCGGCAAGGTGGGCGTCGCGATCGACTCGATCGAGGACATGGGCATCCTCCTCGACCGGATCCCGCTCGGCACGGTCTCCTCGTCGATGACGATCAACGCGACGGGCTCCATCCTCCTCGCGCTCTACCAGGCGATCGGCGAGAAGCAGGGCGTCGCGCCCGCCGACCTCCAGGGCACGATCCAGAACGACATCCTGAAGGAGTACGCGGCGCGCGGGACGTACATCTACCCGCCGGAGCCGTCGCTCCGGCTCATCACCGACATCTTCGCGTACACCGCGAAGGTGATGCCGAAGTGGAACCCGATCTCCATCTCCGGCTACCACATCCGCGAGGCGGGCTCGACCGCGGTGCAGGAGGTCGCCTTCACGCTCGCCGACGGCATCCAGTACGTGGACGCGGCGGTGAAGGCGGGGCTCGACGTCGACGTGTTCGCCGGCCGGCTCTCCTTCTTCTTCAACGCCCACAACAACCTCCTCGAGGAGGTCGCCAAGTTCCGCGCCGCGCGGCGGCTGTGGGCCCGCATCATGAAGGAGCGCTTCCGGGCGAAGGACCCGCGCTCGATGATGCTGCGGTTCCACACCCAGACCGCGGGCTCGATGCTCACCGCCCAGCAGCCGGACAACAACATCGTCCGCGTGACGCTCCAGGCGCTCGCGGCGGTGCTCGGCGGCACGCAGTCCCTCCACACGAACTCGCGCGACGAGGCGCTCGGCCTGCCCACCGAGGAGTCGGCGCGCATCGCGCTCCGCACCCAGCAGATCATCGCGAACGAGTCCGGCGCGGCGGACGTCATCGATCCGCTCGGCGGGTCGTGGGTCGTCGAGTCGATGACCGACGAGATCGAGGGGCGCGCGCAGGAGTACATCCGGAAGATCGACGAGATGGGCGGGATGGTCCAGGCGATCTCGAAGGGCTACGTGCAGCGCGAGATCCAGGAGGCCGCCTACGCGTGGCAGAAGCAGGTGGAGTCGAAGGCGCAGGTCGTCGTCGGCGTGAACGCCTTCAAGGCGGAGGACCCGCCGGTCACCGTGATGAAGGTGGACCCCGCGCTCGAGGAGCGGCAGGTCGCGCGCCTGCGGGCGTTCCGCGCGCGGCGCAGCGGCGCCGCCGCGCGGGCGGCGCTCGACGAGGTGCGCCGGGCGGCGAAGGGGAAGGACAACCTCATGCCGCTCATCCTCGCCGCCGTGAAGGCCGAGGCGACGCTCGGCGAGATCTCCGACGCGATGCGCGAGGTCTTCGGCGAGTACCGGGAGACGGTGGTACTCTAGCCGTCGCGTGAGCGAGGAGAAGCCGAAGGCGCCGCCGGCCGCGCCGGCGGGGGGGCCGCCGAGGCTCGAGCGCGTCCCCGCCGGCTACGCGCCGCCGAAGGCGTCCGTGCGCGCGATCGGCGCGCCC
>DASVZX010000202.1:0-16944 GCA_036391435.1 Anaeromyxobacter sp.
CGGCCGCCGGGGCGGGCGGCGCGGGGGGCGGCGCGGCCTCCTTGCGCGGCAGGTACTCCTCGGGCCGCTTCTGTCCGAGGCGCACGAGGCGCGCCACGATCGGCTTCTGGTCGAGATCGATCTCCGGCGGCGGTCGGCGCGTGATCCCCCACACCGCCAGCGCCGCGTGCAGCGCCGCCGACACGAGTATCGCGGGCCAGAGCCGGTCCCGCCGACCGAGCGCCGTGGCGACCGGGATCCCCATCTAGCGCTTCGCCTCGCGCGCCTCCCGGATCTTGTCCGGCATCGGGTTCGTGATCATGCCGACGTTCACGATCCCCGCGCGCTGCACCGTCGCCATCACGTCGACGACGAAGCCGTAGGGGAGCCCCTTGTCGGCGAAGAGGTAGAGCTCCTTGTCCTTCTGGGCGCGCGCGTTCGCGCGGAGCTTGTCCTCGAGCGCGTCGTAGGGGACCTTCGCCGCCTGGTCGCTCGTGCCGAGGTAGATCGTCTTGTCCGGGCGGATCGAGAGGACGAGCTTCTGCTCCTCGGCGTCCACCGCCTTCGCGCGGGCCTCGGGCAGGCTCACCTCGACGCCCTGCTGGATGAGGGGCGCGGTCACCATGAAGATGATGAGGAGCACGAGCATCACGTCGACGAGCGGCGTGACGTTGATCTCGTTCAGCGTCTGGCGGCCGGATCCGCCGGTGGAGGCCATCGCGCTACCCCCTGCCGCTGAAGAAGTGGCGCCGGACGATGTTGAGGAAGTCGTTCGAGAAGTTGGTCATCTCGGAGTCGAGGACCCGGATCCGCGACACGAAGAAGTTGTAAGCGACGACGGCGGGGATCGCGGCGAAGAGGCCGACCGCGGTCGCGATGAGCGCCTCGGAGATCGGGCGCGCGACCGTCGCGAGGTTGGCGTTGCCCATCCGGTAGATGTCGTGGAAGGCGCGCATGATGCCCCACACCGTCCCGAAGAGACCGACGAAGGGCGCCGCGCTCGCGGTCGTCCCGAGGAACGCGATCTGCGCCTCGAGGTGGGTGACCTCCGACGCGGCCGCGCGCTTCAGGGCGCGCTCGACGTTCTCGATCCCGCCGAGCTCCTCGTGCATGCCCCCCTCGCCGCCGTTGTCCTTCTTCGTCTGGGCGGTGACCTTGGAGAGCTCGACGTAGCCGGCGCGGAACACCTGGCTGATGGGGGAGGCGCGGAGCGCCTCGGCGGCCTGGTAGATCGCGTCGAGCCGCTTCGACTGCCAGAAGGTCTCGAGGAACTTCACCGACTCGTCCTGGGCCCGCCGGATCTGGAGCCACTTCCGGACGATGATCGCCCAGCAGACGGTGGACGCCCCGAGGAGCAGGACGAGGACGGTGATCCCGACCGGACCCGAGTTGCGTGCGATCTCGAGGTAGTCGAGCCCCTCGCCGGCGGCGGCGAGGGGGAGGGGAAGGAGCGCGCTCAGCGGCGTGATCATGGCAGGGACCCGAGAAGTGAGGGCTTTCTTAGCACGGACGCGCCCCCCGGGAGAGAACGCACGGCCGGCCGGTTTCCGTCCGAGGGAGTTGTGCCGACATGTCGTACCCGCGCTGCCGTCCTCGGTGTGAGGGAGACGCCACGATCGTGCCGGGCCGTCACCCGCCCGCCGGGCCGCCGGTGCATAATCGGCCCGGATCGCGCGTCCTGAAGCCGTGGCATACGCGTTGCTGAACCGTAAGGCGCCGGGCCCCGAGGGGCCACGCGACAGATGGAGGAGATCCCAATGAAGCGCTTCGCCTTCGCCGCCGCCGCCGCCCTGCTCGGGACGGGCTGCATCTCGTCGTCGACCACGACCACGATCCCGCCGCAGGAGGTCGGCTCGGTGAACCTGTACTGGTCCTTCGAGAAGTACGCGCCGGCGCAGACGTCGGGTGTCATCGACTACGACACGACGTTCGCGGGCACCGCGAACGGTCCGTGCGCGCAGTCCGCGGTCGAGACCGTGACCGTCGACTCGCCCGTCGGCCAGCAGACGGTGGACTGCGTCCACACGAACGGCGTGCAGGGGCTCGGCATCGACGGCATCCCGGCCGGAACCCAGCCGTTCCGGTTCCGCGGCAACCGCAGCGGAACCGTCGTGTACGACACGACCGTGAACCTCCAGGTCGTCCCGGGGACGAACGCGAACACCGCCTCCAGCTACTACGTCGTCGTCAAGGGAGCGTACGCGCCGTTCGACGCCTTCGCGTACCTGTCGTACGCGCCGAACGCGTTCTACCAGACCTGCGCGTCGGCCTCGTACCCCGCCGTCGACTACGACGTCTCGGACGTCCTCGGGAACCTCGTCCTCACCGGCTCCGTCGCCTGCCAGGACCCCGCGGCCGGGTTCCCGGTGATCTCCGTGCCGGACCTCGACCTCGACAACTACACGATCCGGATGACCGGCTGGACCGGGAACCCGGCCGTTCGCACCTTCGACTCGTGCACGAGCAGCACCCTGAAGCTGCTCGCGTTCGATCACTTCGCGTCGCAGACCGGCGCGGGCGGGCTCGCGGTGACGCTCGACACGCCTCCCGCCTGCTCGCTCTGAGCCGTTCGCCTTCCCCCGCGGCGCGCGTCCCCGGCGGGCGCGCGCCGCGCGTCTCGCCCGTCCGGTCGTCGGCGCGCCGGGGCCCTTCGGAGTAGACTCCCCCCGCCTTGGCACGCATCGGCATCTTCGACTCCGGCGTCGGCGGCCTCACCGTGCAGCGCGCCCTCATCGAGGCGGTCCCCGCCGCGAGCACCGTCTACCTCGGCGACACCGCGCGCGTCCCCTACGGCACGAAGTCCGCCGAGACGGTGACCCAGTACTCGCTCAGGAACGTGCGCTTCCTCGCGCGCCACGGCATCGACCTCCTCGTCGTCGCCTGCAACACCGCCTCGGCGGTCGCGCTGCCCGCGCTCCGCGCCGAGCTCGCCGTCCCGGTGATCGGCGTGGTGGACCCCGGCGCGCGCGCCGCGGCCCGCGCCTCGCGGACCGGCCGCATCGGCGTCATCGGCACCCAGGGCACGGTGACGAGCGGCGCGTACCAGGCCGCGATCCGCCGCGAGCGGCCGGACGCGGAGGTCGTCGCGCGGGCCTGCCCGCTCTTCGTGCCGCTCGCCGAGGAGGGCTGGACGGATCCGGAGGACGAGGTCGTGCGCGGCGTCGCGCGCCGCTACCTCGCGCCGCTCCGGGACGCCGGGATCGACACGCTCGTGCTCGGGTGCACGCACTACCCGCTGCTCGCGCGCGCGATCGCGGCGGAGCTGCCCGGCATCGCGCTCGTGGACAGCGCGCAGGCCATCGCGGCCGAGGTGCGGGCGCAGATCGGCGACGGGAGCGGCGGGCCGCGCCCGGAGCACCGCTTCTTCGTGACCGACACGCCAGAGAAGTTCCTCGCGGTCGCCGGCCGGTTTCTCGGGCGCGAGGTCGCGGCGGCCGAGCACATCGACGTCTGACCACCGCCGGAACGCGCCCGAGCCCGACTTCTCATCGGCAGGGGCGCGCGCTCGTGCACGGGCTCGGGGGCGGCGGAACCCGCGCGGCCGCCCGGTTGCTGCCCCCGGCTCCCTCCGGTACAGTCAGAGGCTCGATGGGCGTCGAAGCGAAGAAGATGGTTGTGGGGTTCAACCACAACATCAAGCACAAGGGGAAGGCGTATCACATCCAGACCGAGGACTCGGGCCTGGAGAACCCCCACATCATCACGCACCTCTTCGTGGGCGGGAACATCCTCGCCTCGAAGAAGACGTCCTACGCCGACATCGTCGGGGCGGAGAACCTCGCCCAGGTCGTGCGCGAGCTGATGGAGGAGCAGCACAAGGAGATGCTGCGCAACCTCATCAACGGCGTGTACGACGACATCGACTCCGCGTACGCGCAGCAGGCGGCCGCCTACCAGCCCGGCCAGATCCACGCCGACGGGCGCAAGGTGCGGCTGCAGGCGGGCGTCTCGATGGCCGCCGCGGCGCCCGCGCCGAAGACGCTGCCGCCGGAGGTGCTCGAGGCGCGGCAGCAGCCCGCGCCGGTGATGCGCAACGACGGCGCCGAGACGCTCTTCGGCGAGGACCTCATCAGCGAGAAGAGCCTCGACGAGGTGATCCTGTCGTACCTGGCCGAGGACCTGGGCGACCGGAAGTAGCGCGACGCCGTCCGCGGGGGCGCCGTGATCCAGCTGTTCCACGTCACGAAGGAGTACCCGGGCGACGGGCCCGCGCTCCAGGACGTGACGCTCGAGATCGAGAAGGGCGAGTTCGTCTTCCTGACCGGCCCGTCCGGCGCCGGGAAGTCGACGCTCCTCAAGCTCATCTTCTGCGACGAGCCGGCGACGAGCGGACAGCTCCTCCTCTTCGGCAAGAACGTCGCGAAGATCCGGCCGGCGGCGATCCCGTTCGTGCGCCGCAACATCGGCGTCGTGTTCCAGGACTTCAAGCTCCTGCCGCAGCGCACGGTGCTCGAGAACGTGGCGCTGCCGCTCGAGGTCCGCTCGCTCCCCGACCGCGACATCCGCAGGCGCGTGCGGGGGCTCCTGCGCTCGGTGGGGCTCGAGCACCGCGCCGACAAGTTCCCGCCCTCCCTCTCCGGCGGCGAGCAGCAGCGCGTCGCCGTCGCGCGCGCGCTCGCCGGCGACCCCGCGCTCCTCCTCGCCGACGAGCCGACGGGTAACCTCGACCCGGACCGGACGCTCGAGGTGATGGACCTCCTCCACGGCGCGAGCGCGCGGGGCACCACCGTCGTGGTCGCGACCCACGATCGCTCGCTCCTCGAGCGCTACAAGCGGCGGGTGATCGCGCTCGAGCGCGGGCGCCTGGTCTCCGACGGCGATCAGGTCCGCCGGGCGCAGACGTCATGACCTTCCGACCGGTCTACTTCACCCGGCGCGCGGTCGCCGCCATGGTGCGCGGGCCCTACGTGGCGCTCGTCGGCGCCGGCACGATCTTCGTCGCGGTGTTCGCGACCGGCCTCCTCGCGGCGTCGCTCGGCGGGGCCGAGCGGCTGCTCCAGCAGTGGGCGGGGGAGGTGCAGATCTCCGTCTACCTCGCGCCCGGGGCCGACCTCGAGGCGGCCGCCCGGGCGGCGCGCGCCGTCGCGGGCGGACGCGAGGTCGAGGCGGTGCCCGCGGCGACCGCGCTCCGGCGGCTCGCGGCGAGCCTCGGCGAGGAGGCGAAGGTGCTCGAGGGCGTCGGCCCCGGCGCGCTGCCCGACGCCGTCGAGATCCGCGCGCCCGGCGTCTCGCTCGCGGGCGCCCGCGCGCTCGCCGCCCGGCTCTCCGCGATCCCCGGCGCCGCGGAGGTGGACTACGGCAACGCCTGGCTCGAGACGCTCGAGCGGTTCGTCGCGCGCGGGAAGATCGCGGCGCTCGTCCTGTTCGCCGCGCTCGCGGTCGCGACGGCCGTCCTCGTCTCCAACACCCTGCGCCTCGCGGTGTTCGCCCGGCGCGAGGAGATCGAGATCATGAAGCTCGTCGGCGCGACCGACGGCTTCGTCTCCGCCCCGTTCCTCATCGAGGGCGTCCTGCAGGGGCTCCTCGGCGGTGGGCTCGCGGTGCTCGCGCTGCTCGCGCTCCACGTGCTGCTCGTGCCGCGCCTGCAGGCCGCCGTCGCGATCGCGGGCGGGCTCCGGCTCGCGGACACGCTCCCGCCGGCGCTCTGCCTCGCGCTCGTGGCCGGCGGCGGCGCGGTGGGGCTCCTCGGCAGCGCGCTCTCCGTCGCGCGCACGCTGCGGCGCGCGCAGGGGTGACCGTGGCGGCCGCGCTCGTCGCCCTCGCCGTCGTGCTCGGGGCCGCGGGCCCGAGGTCGCAGCTCGACGCGCTCGAGGCGCGCCGGCGGGCGGAGGAGACGGCCGCGCGGCTCCTCGCGCAGCAGGAGCGCTCGGTGCTCGACACCGTCGGCGAGGCCGAGACCGCCCTCGCCGACGCGCGGGCCGAGTGGAGGCGGGTCGAGGCGGAGCGCGGCGCCGCGGAGGCGGCCCTCGCGCGCGCCCGGCAGGAGGAGGCGGCCGCGCAGCAGCGCCTCTCGGCGCGGCTCGCCGAGGTCCGGCCGAGGCTCGTCGCGCGCGCCAGGATGGGGCGGGCCGGGCTCCTCCAGATCTTCCTCGAGAGCCGGTCGCTCGCCGATCTCGTCAAGCGGCGCTACCTCATGGAGCGGATCCTCGCGCGCGACGTCGCCCTGCTGCTCGACGGGCGCGCGGCGTACGCGGCGCGCGAGGCGGCGCGCGCCGAGAAGCAGCTGGAGGCGGCGCGGCTGCAGGAGCTCGCGCTCGAGGCGCAGGACCGGCGCGAGCAGGCCGAGGCGCGCCGCGAGGAGCGCGAGACGCTGCTCGGCGCGCTCCGCTCGGCGCGCTCGTTCCACGAGCGGGCGGCGTCGGAGGTCGCGGTCCAGGCGCGGAAGCTCGCCGAGTTCGTCGCGACCCTGCCGCCCCCGCGCGCGGGGCTCTCCGGGCCGGGCGGCTTCGCGGCGCGCAAGGGCCACCTGCCGCTGCCCGCGCCCGGCCCGATCACCGTCGGGTTCGGCAAGGTCGTGAACCCGAAGTTCAACACGGTGACGGTCCAGAACGGGGTGGACGTGGAGGCGCCGGCGGGGGCGCCGGTGCGCGCGGTCGCACCAGGCCGGGTGGTCCACGCCGGGTGGTTCAAGGGCTACGGGAACCTCGTGATCGTGGATCACGGCGAGGGATACCACACGCTCGTCGCCCACCTCGCCTCCATGCGTACCGCGATGGGGGAGGAGGTGAACGCCGGGACCGAGCTCGGGACGGTCGGCGACTCCGGCTCCCTCAAGGGGCCCTACCTGTACTTCGAGATCCGCGAGAAGGGCCGCCCCGTCGATCCGCGACCCTGGCTCGGAAGGTAGCGGGGTCCCGGGGTCCCGGGGTCCCGCGTCTGGCGCGGGGGCCTCCGGCTGCTACAATCCCGGGGATGCGCCGTTCCGTCATCGCGCGGGTCGTGCTCGTCGGCGCGCTCGCGACCGCGTTCTTCGCCGGGCTCGCCTTCGACCACGTGGCGTCCGCGGCGAAGCGGCCCACGGCCCAGCCGTACCGGCCGCTCGACGTCTTCTCGGACGTGCTCGCCCACGTCGAGAACAGCTACGTCGAGGAGGTCGACGAGAAGGACCTCGTCTACGGCGCGATCGACGGGATGATGGCGCGGCTCGACCCGCACTCCGTGTTCATGCGGCCGGACGTCTACCGCCAGATGCGGGACGAGACCACCGGCGAGTTCGACGGCCTCGGCCTCGAGGTGACGATCCAGGACGGCGAGCTCACCGTGGTGTCGCCCGTCGTCGAGTCTCCGGGCGAGCGCGCGGGGATCAAGCCCGGCGACCGGATCGTCTCGATCGACGGCGTCGCGACGAAGGACATGAACCTCGCCGACGCGATCCGGAAGATGAAGGGGCCGGCGGGCACCAAGTCGGTGCTGGAGATCATGCGCGAGGGCTTCGCGTCCCCGCAGAAGCTGACGCTCGTCCGCGACCGGATCCGCACGCAGAGCGTGGACATGCGGATCCTCGACCCGGACCGGCGCTACGTCTACGTGCGCGTCCGCGCGTTCCAGGAGCGGACGGACCGGAACCTCGTGAAGGCGCTCGACGAGGCGCGCGCCGCGGCCCGGGGGCAGATCCGCGGCCTCGTGCTCGACCTGCGCAACAACCCGGGCGGCCTGCTCGACCAGGCGGTGCGGGTCTCCGACGTCTTCCTCAGCTCGGGCGTGATCGTGACGACCGCCGGCCGCGGGCGCCGCAGCGTGGAGGTCGAGCGGGCGCACGAGAAGGACACCGAGCCCCCGTACCCGATGATCGTCCTCGTCAACAAGGGGACCGCCAGCGCGAGCGAGATCGTGGCGGGCGCGCTCCAGGACCACGGGCGCGCGGTGATCATGGGGACGCCCACCTTCGGCAAGGGATCGGTCCAGACCATCATCGAGCTCGAGGACGGCTCCGGCCTGAAGCTCACGGTGGCGCGCTACTACACCCCCAAGAACCGCTCGATCCAGGAGCTCGGCATCTCGCCGGACGTGGTGGTGGCGGAGGTCGCGCCCAAGCGCGCCGACGAGCCCGGCCCCGGGGAGCGCGATCTCAAGCGCCACCTCCGCAACGAGGCGGCGCCCGCCTCCGCCGGCGGGGTCGCGTCCACGGCGGACGACTACCAGCTCAAGACCGCGCTCGACTACCTGAAGGCGGTCGACATCTTCAAGGCGGCGCTCGAGCCGCCG
Source organism: Anaeromyxobacter sp. (assembly GCA_036391435.1). GTDB lineage: Bacteria > Myxococcota > Myxococcia > Myxococcales > Anaeromyxobacteraceae > Anaeromyxobacter. The sequence goes on from DASVZX010000202.1 coordinate 8,185, forward strand.
CGCGGTGTGGCCTCGAAGAAGGAGTGATCCTCCCACCGGGTCACGCCGGCCCCAGGCGCCCCCGCGTCGTTGACATCCCGGTCCATGCGGCTATAGTCCGCGAAATTTCAGGGGTTCGGCCCCCGCCCGAACCCCGAGACTTCACGCACAGATGAGCCCTCTTGAGCTTTCGGTCGTCGTCGCGTACGCGCTGCTGCTGCTCGTACTCTCCGTGTACGGATCGCACCGGTACCTGATGCAGTACCTGTACTTCCGTCACAAGTACCGCCTCCCGACGCCGAAGGCGCGCTTCGACCGGCTGCCGCGGGTCACGATCCAGCTCCCGATCTTCAACGAGATGTACGTGACGGAGCGGCTCGTCGACGCCGTGGCGCGGATCGACTACCCGCGCGACCTCCTCGAGGTGCAGGTCCTCGACGACTCGACCGACGAGACCCAGGCCATCGCGCGCGCCTGCGTCGAGCGGCACGCCGCGACGGGGCTCGACATCTCCTACGTCCACCGGACGAACCGGAAGGGGTTCAAGGCGGGCGCGCTCGAGAACGGGCTCGCGCTCGCGAAGGGCGAGCTCGTCGCGGTGTTCGACGCGGACTTCGTCCCCGAGCCGGACTTCTTGCGGCGCACGATCGACTACTTCACCGACCCCGGGATCGGGATGGTGCAGGCGCGCTGGGGCCACCTGAACCGCGACTACTCGATGCTGACGCAGGCGCAGGCGATCCTGCTCGACGGCCACTTCGTCATCGAGCACACCGCGCGCAACCGGTCCGGCCGCTTCTTCAACTTCAACGGCACCGCGGGCATCTGGCGCCGCGCGGCGATCGACGGCGGCGGCGGCTGGCAGCACGACACGCTCACCGAGGACCTCGACCTCTCCTACCGCGCCCAGCTCGCGGGCTGGCGGTTCGTCTACCTGCCCGACCTCGTCACGCAGGCCGAGGTCCCGGTCGAGATGAACGCGTTCAAGAGCCAGCAGCACCGCTGGGCGAAGGGCTCGATCCAGACGGCGCTGAAGCTCCTGCCGCTCATCCGCCGCGCCGACGTGCCGAGGGAGGTCAAGAAGGAGGCCTTCTTCCACCTCACGGCGAACGTCGGCTACCTGCTCATGATCCCGCTCACCATCCTCCTGCCGATCACGGTGGTGGTGCGCGTCTCGCACGGCTGGTACGAGGTCCTCCTCCTCGACATCCCGTTCTTCGCCGCCGCGACGTTCAGCGTCGTCGCGTTCTACGCGGCGAGCCAGGCGGAGCAGGGGAAGGGCTGGTGGGGGCGGGTGAAGTACGTCCCCTTCGTGATGGCGCTCGGGATCGGCCTCGCGGTGAACCAGGCCCGCGCCGTGGTCGAGGCGCTCATGGGGTACGAGACCGGCTTCACCCGCACGCCGAAGCACGGCGTGAAGCGCGCGGGCGAGTCGGTCGCGAAGAAGCACTACAAGGCGGCGGTGACGTTCCAGCCCGTCGTCGAGCTCGCGCTCGCCGCCTACATGACCTACGGCGTCGTGTACCTGATCGAGCGCGAGGTCTACTACTCGCTGCCCTTCCTCGTGCTCTTCCAGGTGGGGTTCGGCTACGTCGGCCTCGCGAGCGTCTACGAGGGGCTCCGCGGCCGCGTGCTCCGCTGGACGCGGGCGCCGCTGCCCCAGCCGTCCGCGGAGTAGCCGGCTACCCGATCCGCTTCTCGTAGACGCCGACGCCCCGGTCGAGCCGCCCGACCTCGGCGAACCCGATCCGCTCCCAGAAGGCCCTGGCCTCGGGGTTCTCGTCGCCGACGGAGAGCCGCAGGGTGTGGTACCCCGCGCGCGCGAGCACCTGCTCGAGCGCGGCCGTCGTCTCCTTGCCGTACCCGAGCCCCTGGCACGACTCCCGGAACAGGAGGAGCGCGATGTGGGCGATGCCCGGCTCCGGGTGGTGCAGGTAGAGGTCGAGGACGCCGACCGGGAGCCCGCCCGCGGCCGGCGCGAGCACGTAGACGCGGCGCAGGTCGTCGCCCTCCGCGTCCTCGAGCAGTCGCCGGGCCGCGTCCGCGCCGGGCGGAGCGCCCTCCGTCCGCGCGAAGTAGTCCGGCGCGCCCTCGAGGCAGGCCTGCACCTGCGGGGCCTGGGCGGCGGTGGCGGGGATCGCGCGGATCCGGGGGCCTTCGATCGGTGGGACGTCGTTCGCGAACGGCTCGCGTCCCGGGGACATGGCTGCCCAATAGCGCGCCGCCGCGCGCGCGGTCAAGGCGCGCGGGGCGAGGTCACCCGAGCAGGACCCGGAGCGCGTCCGGGTGATCGAGCGCCGGCGCGACGTGGTCCGCGCCGCAGGCGCGGAGCTCGGCCTCGGAGTAGCGCCCGGTCGCCACGGCGAGCACCGGGCAGCCGGCGTGGTGCGCGGCGTCGACGTCGCGCGGGGTGTCGCCGACGACGAGCACCTCGCGCGCCGGCACCGGGCGCCCGAGGCGGGCGGCCGCCCGGCGGAGGGCCGCGTGGACGAGCTTCTCCCGCTCCTCGCCGTCCGCGGCGAAGCCGAACACGGCGCGCGCGCCCCAGTCGAAGTACCGGTCGAGGCCGCCGCGCCCGAGCTTGAGCCGCGCCCCCTCGACGACGTTCCCCGTGCACAGCCCGAGGACGGCGCCGCGCGCGGCGAGCGCCTCGAGCGCGGCGACGACGCCGGGCAGGACGGCGTAGCCCGGGCCGAGGATCTCCGTCCGGAGGTGCTCGACGTAGGCGCCGAGGAGCCCGTCGCAGAACGCGTCGTCGAAGGGCCGCCCGAGCAGCGCGAGCGCCTCGCGCACGATGAGCCGATCGGTGAGGCCGTCGAGCCGGAGGTCGCGCAGCGCGCCGTCGACCGGGCCGCAGCGCTCGGCCATCGCGCGCTCGAACGCGCGCCGGCCCGCGCCGCCGGCCGAGACGAGCGTGCCGTCCACGTCGAACAGGTAGACCGGGAAGGCGGACTTCACGCGAAGAGCGCCTCCACGAACTCGCGCGGGACGAACGGCTTCAGGTCGGCCACGGTCTCGCCGACGCCGACGTACCGCACCGGGATCCGCAGCTCGTCGCAGATGCCGATCACGACGCCCCCCTTCGCCGTGCCGTCGAGCTTCGTGAGCGCGATCCCGGTGACCCCGAGGGCCTCGTTGAACTGGCGCGCCTGGGCGATGGCGTTCTGGCCGTTCGTCGCGTCCAGGACGAGCAGCACCTCGTGCGGCGCGCCCTCGGCGGCCTTGGCCAGGACCCGCTTCACCTTCTTCAGCTCCTCCATGAGCGGGACCTTGGTGTGGAGCCGTCCGGCGGTGTCGCAGAGGACGACGTCCACCTTCTCCGCGGCCCCGCGCTGCGCCGCCTCGAAGCACACGCTCGCGGGATCGGCGCCCTCCTTGCCGCGCACGACCGGCGCCCCGACCCGCTCGGCCCAGATCTCGAGCTGCTCTCCGGCGGCCGCGCGGAACGTGTCGCCCGCGCCGAGGAGGACCGAGTGGCCGGCGGCCTTCAGCTTCGCGGCGAGCTTGCCGACCGTCGTCGTCTTCCCCGACCCGTTCACCCCGACCACCATCACGACCCAGGGCCGGGCCGCGCCGATCCGGAGCGGCGCGTCCGGGGCGGCCCCGTCCAGTGCGAGGATCCGGGCGACCTCCTCGCGGAGCGCGGCCTTCAGCTTCGCCGGATCCGAGAGCTCCTTGCGCTTCACCCGCTCGCGCGCGGTCTCGAGGAGCTTCGTCGCGGTCTTCACGCCGATGTCGGCCGTGAAGAGCACCTCCTCGAGGTCCGCGAGGACGGCGTCGTCCACGACCGTCCCGCCCGCGAAGAGCGCGTTGATGCGGGCCATGAAGCCGCCGCGGGTCTTCTCGAGCCCGGCGGCGAGCGTCTTGCCGGCCTCGGCCTCGGCCCGGCGGCGCCGCTCCTCCTCCTCCCGCCGCCGCGCCTCCTCCGCCTCGCGGAGGGCGCGCTCGGCCTCGGCGCGGGCGCGGGCCTCCTCCGCCTCGCGCTCCTGGCGCCGCCGCTCCCTGTCGAGCCGGTCCGCCTCCTTCTTGCGGCGGTACTCCTCCCTCTTGCGCTCCTCCTCCGCCTCGCGCGCCGCGCGGGCCTCCTCGCGGGCGGGCGGCGGCGCGGGTGGGGGAGGAGGCGGGACGGCGGCCCGCGCCGACGGCGGCCCGGCGCGCGCGACGGTCTCCGGCGGCAGCTCGGTCGCCTCGCGCTCCAGCTCGCGCTCGATCTCGCCCGAGGGCACCTCGGGGCCCGGCGGCCCGCGGTGGCGGCGCGCGAGCCGGATGGCGGCGGCGAGGACGAGGAGCGCGAGGAGGACGACGATCGCGATCCCGATCGCGTCGTTCACGGTCAGGTCGCTGAAGGCGATGGCGAGTGGCAGGGCGACGGACTGCGGCACGGAGGCTCCCGGGAAAGGCGAGACGATATAGGGACCTCCGGCACGCGGTGTCAACGAGCGTCCGCGTCGCCAGAACGTCGCCATGGACGCTCGCTGACCGATCCGCCCTCCTGCCGCCGTGATGCCGGCCATCGGGTGCGCGCGGGCGCCGCCGCCGACGCCGCGCGCGCCTGCCCCGGCGTGCGATCGCGCCGGGCGGTGCCGGATCGGGGGGTGGACGCTTCGTGCGAGCGCCTCGTCGCGACGATCCCGATCGATCGCGCGCGACCCGAGGGGGATCGGGTCCGGTTCGTCTCGCTCCGAGGCTGGGCGCGGCTCGCGGGGCGGGTGAACGTCGCGGGCTGCACGGCACGCGGTCCCGAGCCCGTGCCGCCGCCCCGTGCGGTGCCGTTCGAGCTGCGCTGACTACGCCGCCGCCGCCTCGCGCGCCCGGTCGGAGAGCCGCACCGACACGAGCTTCGAGACGCCGGGCTCCTCCATCGTCACGCCGTAGAGCGTGTCGACCATCTCCATCGTCCGCTTGTTGTGGGTGATGAGGATGAACTGCGAGGCCTTCGACATCTCCTTCACGAGGTCGTTGTAGCGGCCGACGTTCGCGTCGTCGAGCGGGGCGTCGACCTCGTCGAGCAGGCAGAAGGGGGTCGGCTTGATGAGGAAGATGGCGAAGATGAGGGCGACCGCGGTGAGCGCCTTCTCGCCGCCGGAGAGCAGGTTCACGCTCTGGAGCTTCTTCCCGGGCGGCTGCGCGAAGATCTCGACGCCGGCCTCGCCGTCGCCCGCGTCGTCCTGGGTGAGGACGAGCCCGGCCCGTCCGCCGTTGAAGAGGCGCGGGAACACCTGCTGGAACTTCTCGTTCACCCGGTCGAAGGTCTCGCGGAAGCGCTCGCGCGAGGCGCGATTGATCTTCACGATGGCGGCCTTGAGGTCGGCGAGGGAGCGCTCGAGGTCCCCCTTCTGCTCGGTCATGAACGCGTGGCGGCCGGCGAGCTCGTCGTACTCCTCGATGGCGGTCAGGTTGATGGCGCCCATCCGCTCGGCCTGGGCCTTCAGGTCCTCGAGCTTCTGGCGCTCCTCGTCGGTCGGGGGCTTCTCGAGGTGGAAGCGGCCCACCTCCCACCGGAGCTCGGCCTGGCAGCGCTCCCGGATCTGCTCCTCGAGGTGCGCGAGCGCGAGCGACTGCTCGCGCGCGGTGAGCGCCGCCTCGGCGGAGCCGGCGCGGACCCCCTCGACGCGAGCGCGCAGCTCGCGCGCCTCTCCCTCGCGGCCCCGCGACGCGGCGGCGAGGCCGTCGTGCGCGGCGCGCGCGCCGGCGTGCGACGCGCGCGCGACCGCGAGATCCTCGCCGAGCCGCCCGGCGTCGACGCGCGTCCCCTCGAGCCGGCCGCGCAGCTCCGCCGCGCGCGCGTTCGCCTCGGAGAGGGCCGCGAAGATGCGCGCGCGCCGCTCCTCCACCTCGCGCCGCGCGTCGTCGATGCGCCGCAGCGCGGCGCCGATCGACTCGCGCCGCTCCGCGTCGGAGGCGACCTTGACCTTCAGGTTCATGAGCTCGGCGGTCAGCACGTCGCCGCGCTGGCGGGCGAGCTCGAGCCGCCCCATCGCCTCGCGCGCGCGCTCCTCGGCGCGCCCCTGCTCGGCCGCGGCGGTCGCCGCCGCGAGCCGGTGCTCCTCCTCCTCGCGGGCGAACGCCGAGACGGAGTCCTCGAGCTGGGAGCGCTCGAGCTCGAGCTGGCCCATGCGATCGGCGACGCGCTCCAGCTCCTCGCCCACCCGGGCGAGGTCCTTCTCCTGCTCCAGGAGCGCGAGGTCCTTCTCGCGGCCGTCCTTGTCGAGGCTCTTCAGCGCCGCCTCGAGCTGGAGGAGCCGCGCCTGCAGCGTGCGGTGGCGCTCCTGGGCGAGCTGGAACTCGGCCTCGAAGGCGCGGACCACCTCCTCGAGCTCCTGCACCTCGCGCCGGCGCTGCAGCGCGCCGTGCCCCTCGCCCTCGAGCGGTCCGCCCGTCACGACGCCGTACGGGTCGAGCACCTCGCCGTCGAGCGTCACGAGCGTGCGCCGCCCGCCCTGCTGCTGCCAGATCTCGAGCGCGGTGGGGAGGTCCCTCACGACGAGCGCGTCGCCGAGGAGGAAGCGGACCACCTTCTCGTACGACGGCTCGTAGCGCACGACGTCGAGCGCGGCGGCCACCACGCCGGGGTGCGCCGGCTCCGGCGCCGCGCCCTCGGGCGGCGCGCCGTCGCCCCGCAGGCGCGCGAGCGGGATGAGCGACGCGCGCCCCTCGGCGGCGGACTTGAGGTAGTCGATCGCCTCGACGCCCTGCGAGTGGCTCTCGACGATGACGTACTGGAGCCGCTCCCCGAGCACCGCCTCGATCGCGTTCTCGTACTCGGCCGGCGCCGACACGACGTCGGCGACGAGGCCGAAGATGCCGCGGTCGCGCGCCTCGCCCTGGCCGGCGCGGGTCATGAGGCTCCGCACGCCGCGCCCGTACCCCTCGTAGTTCCGGACGATCTCGAGGAGCGACCCGAGGCGCGAGCGCTTCTCGGCGAGCTCCTCGCGCAGCGTGATGAGCTTCGCCTCGTTCTGGATGAACTCGGCGCGGGTGCGCTCGAGCATCTCCTCCTGGGCGCCGCGCTGCTCGTCGAGGCGGAGCTTGAGCTGGCGCGTCTGGCCGAGCTTCTCCACGTGTCGCGAGCGGGAGCCGTCGAGCTGCGAGGCGCGCGAGGCGAGCTCGTCCGCCTCGGCCCGGTTCTTCGCGAGCCGGGCGCGGAGGTCCTGGCGCTGGCGCTCGAGCTGGGCGAGCTGGCTCGTGTGCGAGGAGGCCTCCGACTGCGCGGCCGCCGCGGCGGCGCGGGCCCGGTCGGCCTCGTCCTGGAGCTCGCCCTGCTCGCGCCCGGCGTCGCGGAGCGCGGCCTCGGCGTCGCCGAGCCGCCCCTCGTCGGCCGCGACGAGCCGCTGGAGATCCTCCCGGTGGCGCAGGTGGTCCTCGCGCTCGCGCCCGAGCGCCTCCGCCTGCTCCTTGAGCGCCTCGACCTCGGCGGCCTGGGCGCGGGTGCGCTCGGCGATCTGCTCGAGCTCGCGCGCGGCCGCCTCGACCGAGACCTCCGAGACGCGCAGCGCGCTCTCGAGCGCGTGCTCGCGCGCGGAGAGCTCGGCGAGCCGCTGCTCGCCCTCGGCGAGGGCGGTCCGGTCCTGCTCGACCGCGACGTCGAGCTCGGCGAGGCGGGCGGAGAGCTCGGCCTCCTCGGACCGCCGCTGCGCGAGCCGCTCCTCGGCGGCGCGGCGCGTCGCGGTGATCTCGAGGTAGCGGGCCGCGGCGGAGCGCAGCTCGAGCTCGCGGATCTGCGCCTTGACCGCCTTGTACTTCTCGGCCTTGCGCGCCTGCCGGTTCAGGCTCTCGAGCTGCTTGCCGAGCTCCTGCACGATGTCGGCGACGCGCGTCAGGTTCTGCTGCGTCGCCTCCATCTTCCGCTCGGCGGCCTCGCGCCGCTTCTTGTACTTCGTGATGCCGGCGGCCTCCTCGACGATCGCGCGGCGGTCCTCGGGGCGCGCCGAGACGATCTGTCCGATCCGGCCCTGCTCGATGATCGAGTACGCGGTGCGCCCGACGCCCGAGCCGAAGAAGATGTCGTTCACGTCGAGCAGGCGCGCCTGGACGCCGTTGACGAGGTACTCCGACTCGCCCGTCCGGAAGAGGCGCCGGCCCACGGTGATCTCGGAGTAGCCCTGCAGCGCGACCGGCAGCTCGCTCGGCCGGTCGTTGTCGAAGGTGAGCATCACCTCCGCCATCGAGAGCGGCGGCTTCGACTCGGAGCCGTTGAAGATCACGTCCTCCATCGAGCGGCCGCGCAGCTGGCGCGCCGACTGCTCGCCGAGGACCCAGCGGATCGCGTCCGCGACGTTCGACTTCCCGCAGCCGTTCGGCCCGACGATGCCCGTGACCCCCTGGTCGAAGGCCACGACCGTCTTGTCCATGAAGGACTTGAAGCCGACGATGTCGATCCGCCGGATGCGCATGGCCCCCGATATCACGACCCCATGGGCGTTTCAAGCGAAGCCCTTGATCAGAGAGGGGTTTCTCCGATCCCCGGCCTGCCCGCGCGGGCCGCCCGGCCGATTTCCCCCATGACTCCGTGGCCTTGCATGACAGGTGACGTATCGCACCGTGGGCCCCGGCCGAGGCGTCTCCTGGGATAGACTCGCGGGCGTCGATGCGCTTCCTCGCGCCCCTGCTCCGCAGCGTCCTCGCCGTCGTCGTCGGGGGCGCCCTGCTCACCGGGTACGTGGTCGGCGAGGCGCTCGCGGCCGCGCCCGGGCTGCGCCGCGCGCTCGCGAGCGCCCTCGGCCTCGCGTGCGGCGCGCAGCTCGCGATCGTCGCGGCGGTGCTCGTGCGCGCGGCGCGGCC
>DASVZX010000203.1:0-8325 GCA_036391435.1 Anaeromyxobacter sp.
CGACCGTGGCGGAAACGCCCTCATTGCCCTTGCCGCCCAGACCCGCGGGCCATTGGACCGACGTCGAATTGCCGACCTTGGACTTCCAGTCGGGGCTCGTCTTGGAAAGGTAATCGGTGAAAATAAAGGTCGTGCCGGAACCATCGGAACGATGTACGATGATAATATCTTTGGCAGGCAATTTCAGGTCGGGATTGGCTTGCGCCAGGACGGGGTCGTTCCATTTCGTAATCTTGCCGAGGAATATATCGGCGATCGCCGTTTTGGAGAATTTGAAAGCCGCGATCGCTTTGCCGTCCGCGTCCTTGAGATTAAAAGTCGGGACCACGGCGCCGGCGACCGTGGGAAACATCTGGATGCCCGCCGCCGCTTTGATCTGGTCGTCGTTCAGGATCGCATCGCTCGCGCCGAAATCGACCGTCTTGGCAGTGATCTGGGCAATGCCGCCGCCCGAGCCGATCGACTGGTAGTTGAACTGCAGCTCGGGGTGGAGCTTGTTGTACTCGCTGAACCACTTCGAGTAGAGCGGGAACGGGAACGTCGCCCCCGCGCCGTTGACGAGGAGGGTGCCGGCCTGCGCGCTTCCGGCGAGGGCGAGAGCCGCTGCCGCGAGGATGATCTTCTTCATGGTCCCTTTCCGAGGTTTCGTTTCGGTGAAGCCTAGGCGCGGGTCGTGACGATCCCGCGACGGCGCGGCGACGGCTACGTCACTTCCGTGGTGTCGCGCGGTGAACCCGTCCTGGCCGGGGCTGCGCGCCGCCCGCGAACCGTCACGCCGGCGCCCCGGCTCCGCCACGAGCCCCTCCTAGGTTGCGCGCCGCTCACGGCGCACGCGCCGGCGCCCCGTGGCAAACCGCCCCGGGGCGAGCGAGGCGGCCCGGCCGCCCAGGAGATCCTCGAACATGGCCAAGAGACACACCTCCGCAGCGCTCCTCGCCCTCGCGGCGGCCTTCGCCGCCCGGGCGGAGAGCACCACCCAGATCAGCGGAAAGGCGTACGTCGACTACTCCTACCGCGACAACCACGACGACGGCCGCGACGTCTCGGCGGACAAGGCGACCGGCACGTCGCTCGACCTGAAGCGGTTCTACCTGGGGGTCGATCACACGTTCGACGACGTCTGGAGCGCCCGGATCCGCACCGACGTCGGCAACGTCGTGAACGGGAAGTTCGACGTCTTCGTGAAGCACGCGTTCGTCCAGGCGGCGGTCGCTCCGGAGCTCTGGGTGCGGGCCGGCGCGGCCGACCTCCCCTGGGTGCCGTTCGTGGAGGACCTCTACGGCTACCGCTGGATCGAGAACGTCCTCGTCGATCGGGTGAAGCTCGGCACCTCCGCGGACTGGGGCCTCCACGCCGGCGGCAAGCTCGGCGGCGGCCTCGTGAGCTACGCGGTGTCCGCGGTGAACGGGCGCGGCTACGGCGACCCGACCCGGACGCGGGCGCCCACCGCCGAGGGGCGCGTCTCGGTGGTCCCGGTGAAGGGGCTCACGCTCGCCGTCGGGGCGCAGGGCGGCAAGCTCGGGCAGAACGTCGTGGGCGTCGACACGCCGCGCACCGCGAAGCGCTTCGACGCGCTCGCCGCGTGGGTCGGTGGCCCGCTCCGCCTCGGCGCGACGGCCTTCCTCGCCCGAGACTACGACAAGGCGATCGTGACCGGCACGGCGCCGCAGAACGAGGCCCGCGGCGGCTCCGCGTGGGCCGCGTACGCGGTCGTCCCGGGCGTCTCCCTGTTCGCGCGCGGCGACTACGTCCAGCCCCGCCGCGACACCTCGCCGGACACGAAGGACGTGTACCTGAACGGCGGCGTCGCGTACTCGCCGGTCAAGGCGTTCGACGTCGCGCTCGTCTACAAGCACGAGACGGTGAAGTCGGGCCAGCTCTCGACCTCCAACGGGACCATCGGCTCCACCGTCCCCGCCGCGAACGGGACCTACGACGAGCTCGGCGTCTTCGGGCAGTACGCGTTCTAGAGGAGCGCCGGGGGTCCGGGGAGCGGGGCCGGTCCGTCACGGGGCCGGCCCCGCCTCGTCGCGGTGCGGGCCGCGCGTCCCGCGAGGCGTCAGGCGGCCGCGGGGAGGCGGACCGTGAACGTCGACCCGCCCTCGCCGCTCTCGACGCCGAGCTCGCCGCCCATCCCGAGCACGAGGTGCTTCGCGATGGAGAGGCCGAGGCCGGTGCCGCCCTGGTCGCGCGAGCGGCCGGGGTCGACGCGGTAGAACCGCTCGAAGATCCGGGGGAGGTGGTGGCGCTCGATGCCGGGGCCGGTGTCGGCGACGGCGATCGTCCAGCTCGCCCCCTGGCGGGCGGCGCGGAGCGCGACGCTCCCCCGGTCGGTGAACTTCACCGCGTTCTCCGCGAGGTTCACGAGCACGATCTCGAGCGCCTGCGGGTCGGCGCGGACGGACGTCCCCTGGGGCACCTCGTTCTGGAGCGCGAGCCCCTTCTCGCGCGCGGGCCGGGCGACGAGCTCCAGCACCTGACCCGCGAGCGCGCGCACGTCCACCGAGACGATCTCGAACCGCCACTGCCGCGACTCGATCTTGGACAGGTCGAGGAGGTCCTGCGCGAGCCGCGAGAGCCGCTCCGCGTGGCGCGCCACGATGCCGACGAACTCGCGCGCGGCGGCGGGCTGGTCGATCGCGCCCGCGAGCAGCGTCTCGGCGGCGGCGGAGATCGCCGAGATCGGGGTCCGCAGCTCGTGGCTCGCGTTCGCGACGAAGTCCCGCCGCACCGCCTCGGCGCGCCGCCGCTCGGTGACGTCGCGCATGAGGAGCAGCACCTCGCCCCGCAGGAGCGGCGACACGTTCACGACGTAGATCTCGCGCCCGAGCGACAGCTCGAGCCGGCGGGCGGTCCCCTCGAGCGCGCGCTTCACCGCCTCCGAGAGCTCGGCGCTGCGCGTGATCTCGAGCGGGGTCAGCCCCTCGGCGCGCCCGTTCGCGGCGAGCGTGTCGAACGAGGCGTTGGAGACCCGGACCCAGCCCTCCTTCGACACGAGCGCGGCGGCGTCGGGGAAGGCCGAGATGAGCTCCTGCTCGACGGGATCGTGGGCGGGCGCGGCGCGCCGGAAGTCGAGGCGCGCGAGCAGCTCGGCGAGCTCGCGCGCCTCGCGATCCACGATCGCCCGCGGGCCGCCCTGCAGCTCGGTCCGCACCGCGCGGATCGCCTCCGTCAGCGGCGAGCCGCCTCGCGGCGCCGCCTCACTCCTTCTCGCTCGCGTCCACCAGCCGATAGCCGATCCCTCGTACCGTCTCGAGCAGGTCCCGTCCGGACCCCAGCTTCTCACGGAGCCGCTTCACGTGGGTATCCACCGTCCGCGTCTCGACCTCGGACGACATCTCCCAGACGTCCTCGAGCAGGCGCTCGCGCGACTGGACCCGCCCGAGCCGCGCCATGAACGTCGTGAGCAGCCGGAACTCGAGCGGGGTGAGCTGGATCTCCGCGCCGTCGACGAAGGCGCGGTGCCCGTCCACGTCCACCCGGATCGGCCCGACCGACTCCGGCGGGCGCTCGCTCGCGCGCGACGGACCGGCCCGGCGCAGCACGGCCTTGAGCCGCAGCACGAGCTCGCGCACGCTGAACGGCTTCGTCACGTAGTCGTCGGCCCCGAGCTCGAACCCGACGACGCGATCGACCTCGTCGCCCTTGGCGGTGAGCATCACGACGGGGACGTGGCGCGTGCGCGGGTCCGACTTGAGCTGCCGGCACACCTCCGTCCCCGGCAGGTCCGGGAGCATGAGGTCGAGGAGGACGATGTCGGGAATGCGGCGCCGGATGTGCGACAGCGCCTGCTCCCCCGTCGTGGCGAGCACCGTCTCGAAGCCCGCCGCGCGGAGGTTGAAGTCGAGGAGCGACAGGAGATCTCGCTCGTCGTCGACCAGGAGGATGCTCGCCACGAGCCGAGCTTAACGCGGGCCGGCGTGACGGGCCCATGGCCCCCGTGCAACGTGTTCGTGACGCCGTCACATGGCCGAGGGTCGTCGGTCTTCGGGTCCCCGGGTTACGATGATCATTCCCATGCGACGGAACGCCGCAGCCCTCCTCCTGGCGCTCGCCGCCTGCGCGACCGAGCGCGGCGCCGACCTGCCCGCCGCGCCGCTCCGGCCGGCGACCGTGCTGAAGCCCGCGGAGCTCGCGCGCGTGCGGTGCCTCGTCGTCGCCCCGTTCGAGAACGGGACGGACGTGCCCCTCGCGGCGGACGCCGCGACCGGCGCCGTGCTCTCCGGGATCGATCCCGCGCGGACGCGGGTCTTCCCGATCCCGGAGCTGCGCGGGATCTTCCGCGACACGCCGCTCGATCTCCCGCAGGGGCTGCCGCCGAGCCTCGCGCTCGAGCTCGCGGCGCTCGTCGGCGCGGACGGCGCGCTGTGGGGCTCGATCGAGGGGCGCGGGAAGGACGGCGGGGAGCTCCTCGTCACGATCCGGCTCTCGCTCGCGGCCGACCACCAGCTCCTCTTCGCCGACACGGCGACCGTGCGGCTCGTCTCCGCAGAGAGGTCGGAGGGCGCGATCCGCCGCGCCGTCCTCGCGACCGTGCGTCCCATGCTGGAGCGCCTCGGCGACCCGGGGCGCAAGCGCTGCTTCGACGCGGAGCGCATCCGGTCGCTGCGCAAGTTCGCGCTCGCCGAGACGGCGGAGGCGAAGGCGCAGCAGCCCGCGGCGCCCTCCCCCGCCGCGATCCCGGCCCCGGCCCCCGCCGCGAAGCCGGCCTCCGTCGCCCCGTCGAAGGCCGCGGCCGTGGCGCCCGTCCCCGCGCGCACGCCGCGCCAGTCGGACTGGGCGAAGCGGCTCGCCGCGGGCGGGCGCGTCCTCGTGGAGGACGTCTCCTTCTCCGGGCGCAGCGCCGAGCTGCAGCGCGACGGCGGGATCGCCGACCTGGCGGCCGCCCTCGCGGTCGATCCTTCGCTCACGGTCCGGATCGAGGGGTTCGTCGACGCGACCCCGGATCGCGGCGCCGACGTGAAGCTCTCCGCGGCCATGGCGCAGGCCGCCGCGAGGCGGCTCGCCGAACGCGGCGTCCAGAAGCAGCGGATCACCTGGGCGGGGCGCGGCGGGGAGAGCCCGATCCTCCCGAACTTCACCGCGCGCGGCCGCGCCGCCAACCGGCGGATCGAGGCCGTCGCCGGCCGCTGACGCGTGCACGAGCCGCCGCGCATGGGACCGCAAGACGTGAGCGCCGCCCGCACACCCGCGACGCCCGAGCCGGCGCAGCCGGGGGCGCCGCTCGCCACCGCGCGCCCCGCGCCGCTCTCGCCGGCGGGATGGGTCCTCTCCGCCCTCGCCCTCATCCTGTGCGTCGGGGTCGTCGACCACGTGACGGGGAGCGAGACCTCGGTCATCCTCTTCTACCTCGCCCCGATCGGCGTCGGCACCTGGTACGCCGGCTCGCGGGCCGGCATGTTCCTCTCCGGCGCGGCCGCGCTGGTGTCGGTCGCCGCGGACGCGCTCCACCGGCTCGGCGTCAGCGAGGCCCCCCTCCCGGCGTTCCTGCTCGCCTGGAACGGCCTCGTCCAGCTCGCGACGTCGGTCGCCCTCGTCCTCATGCTCTCCGCGCTCCGGTCCCGGCTCGGGGCGGAGGAGCTGCTCGCCCGCACCGACACGCTCACGCAGATCGCGAACCGGCGCGCGTTCTTCGAGACCGCGGCGAACGAGATCGAGCGCACCCGGCGCACCGGCCGCCCCCTCACGCTCGCGTACGTCGACATCGACGACTTCAAGGACGTGAACGACAGCCGCGGGCACGCCGAGGGCGACGCGCTCCTCGTCGAGGTCGCGCGCACGATCCGGGCCGGCACCCGCGCCATCGACGCGGTCGCGCGGCTCGGGGGCGACGAGTTCGGCCTCGTCCTGCCCGAGACCGACGCGGTGGAGAGCCGGGCGCTCCTCTCGCGGCTCCGCGCGATGCTCCTCGCGGCGATGGAGCGGAACGGCTGGCGCGTCGGGTTCTCCATCGGCGCCGCGACCTTCCTCGTCGCGCCCGCCTCGGTGGACGAGATGATGGCCCGCGCGGACGCGCTCATGTACGCGGCGAAGCGCGAGCAGAAGGGCTCCATCCGCCAGGGCGTCTTCCAGGGGGCGCGCGGCGTCGCCGCGGCGACGTGACGCCGTGCCCGGGGGGCTCCGGTTCTTCGCGACCTGCGCGAAGGGGACGGAGGGCGCCCTCCGGCGCGAGCTGTCCGCCCTCCGGCTCCACGCCGTCCGCGGCGACCGCGGCGGCGTCTCGTTCGAGGGGCGGCTCGAGGCCGGGATGCGGGCCTGCCTCCACGCGCGCACCGCGATGCGCGTGCTGCTGGAGCTCGCGCGCTGGCCCGCGCCGGACGCCGGCGCCCTCTACGACGGGGCGCGCGCGATCGCGTGGGAGGAGTGGCTCACGCCGCGCACGACGCTCGCCGTCGAGGCGAGCGTCTCCTCCTCCGCCATCACGCACTCGGGCTATGCCGCGCTCAAGGTCAAGGACGCCGCGGTCGACGCGCTCCGCGCGAAGCTCGGCGCGCGGCCCGACGTCGACCCGAAGGACCCGGACGTCCGGATCGTGCTCCACCTCGCGCGCGGGGAGGCGACGCTCTCGCTCGACCTCGCGGGGGAGCCGCTCCACCGCCGGGGATACCGCGCGGTGACCACCGAGGCGCCGCTCAAGGAGACGCTCGCGGCGGCGGTCCTCCTCCTCGGCGGCGCCGACCCGGCGCTGCCCTTCGTCGATCCGCTCGCGGGCTCGGGGACGCTCGCGATCGAGCACGCGCTGCGGGCCCGCCGCGTCGCGCCGGGCCTCTCGCGCGCCTTCGGGTTCCAGCGCTGGCCGATGTACCGCGGCGTCCCGCAGTCCGCCTGGGACCGGATGAAGGAGGAGGCGCGCGCGCTCGCCCTGCCGCGGGCGCCGGCCCCCATCCTCGCGCGCGACCTCCACCCGAAGGCGGTCGAGGCGGCGCGCCGGAACGCCGCCGCGGCGGGCGTGGGCGGCGACGTCCAGATCGAGCAGGGCGACGCGCGCGACCTCGCCCCGCGCTTCCCGGCGGGGACCCTCGCCGCGAACCCGCCCTACGGCGAGCGGCTCATGGGCGGGGAGGAGGGGGTCGCGGAGGGGCGGCGTGGCCGGGCGCGCGCCGGGGGCGACCGCCAGCGCGGGGAGCGGCCGCGGGACGCGGGGGACGCGCGCGTGCAGCAGAAGAAGCTCCAGGGCTTCTACCGCGGCCTCGCCGAGATGCTCGCCCGTCACTCCGGGTGGACCGCGATCCTGCTCTCCGGGAGCCCGCTCCTCGAGCGCGCGATCCCGCTGCGGCCCGAGATCGATCACCGGCTGTGGAACGGGCCGCTCGAGGTCCACCTGCTGCGGTACCGGATCCCGTAGGCCCGCACCGGGCCGGGGCGGTTGCCGCCGGCCCGCCGGGCGCCTACCGTACGGGCGTGCGCGCGATCGCGGCCGCCCTGGCGCTCCTCGCGGCGTTCCCCGCGACGCCGGCGCAGCCGGGGACGCCGGACCCGGCCCTGGAGCGGCGGCGCGAGGCGATCGCGAGGGAGCTCGTGCGCGTCGGCGCGGAGCTCCGGCGCGAGGTGGAGCGCCGCGACGCGAAGGCGCTCCTCGCCCGGATCCCGGAGGCGGGCCTCCGCTGCGGCGACCGGACGGTGCCGCGGGCCCGGGTCGCCCGCGATCTCGCCTCGGCGGACTCCTGGCTCCACGGCGTCCTCTTCGGCGGCGCCGGGTTCGCGGCGCCGCCCGGGACGGCGCCGTCGGTCGCGGCGCTCCTGCGGGGGGCGCGCGAGGTCGCGATCGTGGTCTCCTTCGAGCGGGACCGGCGCGCGGGCGAGGTCGGCCGTCCCTGCGTCGACTTCCGCGTCGAGGGCGTCGGCACGCCCGGCGTCCCCTTCTGCTTCGAGGAGCGCGGCGGCCGGTGGTGGATCGTCGACAGCCTCTACCCGTGCGGCTAGCCTGGGTCACTCGGCCGCGCCGCCCAGCTCCGCGAGCAGCTTCCTCGCCTTCGCCGTGTAGCCCGCCGGGCGGGTCGCCTCGGGGAGCGCGGCGGACTCGGAGAGCGCGCGCTCGAGGGTCGAGCGCGCCGCGGCGCGATCGCCGAGCGCGTCCTGCGCCTGCGCCTGCAGCACGAGCACCCGGATCCGGCGCGGCCCCTCGGCCCGCGCGAGCGCCCGCTCCGCGGCCGCGAGCGCGTCCTTCGGCCGGCCGAGCTCGAGGTAGAGGACGCCGAGGTTCGTCGGCGGCACGAACTCCCGGGGGAGGTCGCGCTCGGAGGCGAGGAGCGCGGGGAGCGCGCGGGCGGGCTCGCCCGCGCGTCGCGCGGCCGCCAGCCGCTGGCCGTCGAACGCCGAGCGCGC
>DASVZX010000204.1:0-10277 GCA_036391435.1 Anaeromyxobacter sp.
CTCGCTCGACCGGCGCCCTCCGCGCCCGGGCCGGCGCCGCTGGCGCTCACGGAGCCGCCCAGGCCCCGCAAGCCGCTCGGGCCGGGCGCGGAGCCCGCGGTGCCGCCGCTCGCGCTCGCGAACGGGATCGGCGGCTTCGCCGACGGCGGGCGGGAGTACGTCGTCGTGCTCGAGGGGGACGACGAGACGCCGCTGCCCTGGGCGAACGTCATCGCGAACCCGGACTTCGGGACGATCGTCACGGCGTCCGGGTCGTCCTTCACCTGGTCCGAGAACAGCCGCGAGAACCGGCTCACCCCGTTCGCGAACGATCCGGTCACCGACCCGACCTCCGAGGCCGTCCTCGTCCGCGACGACGACACGGGCGAGGCCTGGTCGCCCACCCCGGGACCCCTGCCCCGCGACGGCGCGAGCGGCCGCTTCGTGATCCGCCACGGGGCGGGCGTCACCCGCTTCGCGCGCGCCGCGCACGGGGTGCGCCACGCGCTCGACGTCTTCGTCGACGCGGTGGACCCGGTGAAGCTCTCGGTCCTCGCGCTCACGAACGAGAGCGGCGTCCGGCGGCGGCTCTCCGTCTTCGCCTACGCCGAGTGGGTGCTGGGGCCGCCGCAGGCCGGCCAGGGCCAGCACGTCGTGACGGAGCAGGACGCGGCGACGGGGGCGGTCCTCGCGCGAAACGCCTGGAACCACGAGTTCGCCGGCCGGGTGGCCTTCGCGCACGCGAGCGGGGGCCTCCGCTCGGCGACGGGCGACCGCACGTCCTTCCTCGGCCGGAACGGGTCGCTCGCGCGCCCCGCCGCGCTCGGGCACGAGACGCTCTCCCGCCGCTTCGGCGCGGGCCTCGATCCCTGCGCGGGGCTTCAAGTCTCGGTCGTTCTCGAGCCGGGCGAGACCCGCCGCGTCGTGTTCCTCCTCGGCGAGGGGAGGGACGCCGCGCACGTCCGCGAGCTCGTGGGCCGGCACGCGGGCGCGGAGGCGGCGGACGCCGCGCTCGAGGCGGTGCGGCGCGCCTGGGAGGACGCGCTCGGCGCCGTGCAGGTCCGGACGCCCGACGACTCCTTCGACGTCCTCCTGAACCGGTGGCTCCTCTACCAGGACCTGTCCTGCCGGATGTGGGCCCGCACCGGCTACCACCAGCCCGGCGGCGCCTTCGGCTTCCGGGATCAGCTCCAGGACGGGATGGCGCTCGCGCTGGCCCGACCGGCGCTCGTGCGCGAGCACCTCCTGCGCGCGGCGGCGCGCCAGTTCCGCGAGGGCGACGTGCAGCACTGGTGGCACCCGCCGAGCGGCCGCGGGACCCGCACCCGCTGCTCGGACGACCTCCTGTGGCTCCCGTACGCCGTCGCGCACTACGTCCGCACCACGGGAGACGCCGGCGTGCTCGAGGAGCGCGTCCCCTTCCTCGAGGGGGAGGTGCTCGCTGCGGGCGCCCAGGACGCCTACGCGCAGCCCCGCGTCTCGACGGACGAGGGGTCGCTCCTCGAGCACTGCGTGCGCGCCCTCGACCGCGGGCTCACGTCGGGCGCCCACGGCCTGCCGCTCATGGGGAGCGGGGACTGGAACGACGGGATGAACCGCGTCGGGAGGGAGGGGCGCGGCGAGAGCGTCTGGCTCGGCTTCTTCCTCCACGCCGTCCTCTCGGACTTCGCGCCGCTCTGCGCCGCGCGGGGCGAGGAGGCTCTGGCCACCCGCTACCTCGCCGAGGCGGCCCGCCTCGCGTCGGCGCTGGAGCAGGCCTGGGACGGGGAGTGGTACCGGCGCGGCTACTACGACGACGGGACGCCGCTCGGCTCGGCGCAGTCCGAGGAGTGCGCCATCGACTCGATCGCGCAGTCCTGGGCGGTGCTCTCCGGAGCGGGCCCGGCGCGGTTCGCCGACCGCGCGATGGACTCCGTCCGCACGCACCTCGTGCGGAGAGGGGCCCAGGTCGTGCTCCTGCTCACGCCGCCGTTCGACCGCTCGGCTCAGGAGCCCGGGTACGTCAAGGGCTATCCCCCCGGCGTGCGGGAGAACGGCGGGCAGTACACGCACGCCGCCGCCTGGATCGTGATGGCGCTCGCGAAGCTCGGGAGCGGCGACGAGGCGGCCGAGCTGTTCCACATGCTGAACCCGGTGAACCACACGCGCGCCGGCCCGGACGTCGCGCGCTACCTGGGGGAGCCGTACGTCGTCGCCGGCGACGTGTGCGGGCGTCCGGAGCACGCCGGGCGCGCGGGGTGGACCTGGTACACGGGCTCCGCCGGCTGGATGTACCGGGCGGGGCTCGAGAGCGTCCTCGGGCTCCGTCGCCACGGGGGCTCGTTCGAGCTGGATCCCTGCATCCCCGCCGCGTGGCCCGGGTACGCGATCACCTGGCGGCTCGGCCGGACGCGGTACGAGATCTCGGTCACGAACCCCGAGCGCCGCTGCCGCGGGATCCGCGTAGCCCGGCTCGATGGCGCCCCGGTCGATCCCCGGGCGATCGCCCTCCTGGACGACGGCGGCATCCACGAGCTGCGCGTCGTCCTCGGGAGCCCGGAAGAGCCGCGGGGCGAGCGCGCGGCGCGGGTGCCGCCTGGCTAGAGTTAGGATCAGCCCGGCGAAGCCGCCGGCCTGCACGCCGCCGTGAGCGACACGGCGGAGGCGCCGCGTCACCCCCTCGCGCCACGACGAGCCGCCACGCGCCGTCCCGGCGCGCCGCCCCGTCGTCCGTCATCCAACGTACCCGCCGCCGCTCGCGGGGATTCTCCACGCGGTCGTGTGACCGTACGTGAATGGAGCAACATGTTCAAGAGATGGTACCTGTCGCGGGTGCAGACGGAGATCGACCAGCGCGGAGCTCAGCTCGCGGAGGAGAGGACGCGCGCCGCGGCCGCGTCGGAGGCGCAGCGGGCCGAGCACCAGCGGCTCATCGCCGCGGCGGAGGGCAAGGGGCACGACCTGCGCCTGCGCCTCGACGAGCTGCGCAAGTCCGGGAAGGAGCACCACGCCGAGATCAAGGCGACCGTCGAGTCGGCGCGCGTGGGGTTCGGCGACGCCGTCCGCAGCGCGCGCCACTTCGCCTGAGCCGCGTCGCTCACGCGCTCGCGAGCGCCTCGCGTCCCCCCGCGCTCGCGAGCGACGCCCCGACCGTCCCGCGTCGAATGTCGGGAACGCTGCGGCGGGGACGCTATGAACACTCACCGAGCAGAGTCTCGACGTCCTGCTCGTCGATCCGCCCACCCGCGCAGAGCCGAGATCGCGACTCCCCGCCCTGGACCGCTCGCCGTCCAGGCGTCGGAGAGGGACGCGAAGATGACGCACGCTCCGTGGGATCCGTTCGCAGCCGCCCCGGTGGGACCCGGGGAGCGCGCGGCGCAGCGGGCGACGTCGCTCCCGCCGCCCGAGCCGCAGCGCCCCGCGGCCGGGGCCGGCTGGGAAGGGGCCAGCTTCGCCGCGGGTCAGGACTGCGGGACGCGCGTCGCCGCCTGCCTCGCGCGCCTCTCCGCGCTCGACCTGCTCGACGGCGCGCGCTGGTGGAACCGGCGGGCGCACCGGGCGATGGCCGCCGCGCTCGTCGCGTACGCGGAGGAGCTGGAGTCCGCGCTGGACGCGGCGTCGACCGGGCGCGGGGGCGACGCGGTCCCGGGGACTCGCGTTTGACGGACCCGGGAACGGTCTTACGTTCGGTGTAATCCGATGAACCCAGAAAGAAGGAACGGTCATGACGATGCCGACCACGTGGCACCCCCTCCGCGAGCTCGCCCGAGCGCAGGAGGAGATGAGTCGAGCGCTGGACGACGAGCGCCTGTTTCGGGCCGGTGAGTCGGTCGGCTGGACGCCCTCGTGCGACATCTACGAGGACGGCGACGAGATCGCCGTGCGCGCCGAGCTGGCCGGTGTCGAGCCGAAGGACGTCGAGATCCGGTTCGAGAACGGTGTGCTCACCTTGAAGGGCGAGCGCAAGCTGGAGATGGAGGACCGGCGCGAGAACTACCACCGCGTCGAGCTGAGCTACGGGACGTTCACTCGCGGCTTCTCGCTGCCGGCGAGCATCGACGCGGAGAAGATCCGCGCGGAGTCGAAGAACGGCGTGCTCCTCGTCCACCTGCCGAAGAAGGCCGAGGCGAAGCCGAAGAGCATCCAGGTGAAGGTGAACTGACCCGCCGGCGTCGAGCGACGCGATACGTGAAATGGCGGCGGGCTCCCGGACACCCGGGGGCCCGCCGCTCTTCCGGGCGCGGCGGCCGGGCGCCCGGCGGCGAAGGCGCTCGCCTGCACCCGGGCCGACGACGTAGGCTCTCCGGAGCAGCTGCGTCCACCGCCTTCCCTCCCGGAGTCCCGCATGGCCGACCCGACAGGTCCCGACGACGCGCTCGCGCTCCTGCGCGCGCTCGACAAGGACGCCCTCGTCCAGATCGTCCTCGACGACGCGAAGAACTGGCTCGCGCACGACGGGCTCTGGTTCCAGGCCGTCGAGGGCGCGCACGGCATGGAAGCGGCCATCGACGCGGACCGGGCCGCCTGGGAGAAGTTCACCGTCATCGAGGCGAAGCGGATCATGGAGCGCCTCGGCCTGCGGCAGGGCGGCGGCATCCCGGCCCTGCTCGAGTGCCTGAAGCACCGCCTCTACGCGCGCCTCAACGTGCAGGAGGCGACGGAGGTGAGCGACACCCGCGCCGTCT
Source organism: Anaeromyxobacter sp. (assembly GCA_036391435.1). GTDB lineage: Bacteria > Myxococcota > Myxococcia > Myxococcales > Anaeromyxobacteraceae > Anaeromyxobacter. Next base: position 4,644 of record DASVZX010000204.1, read on the forward strand.
TCGTCATGCGCGACTGCCGGGTCCAGAGCGCCCGCAAGCGGAAGGGGCTCCCGGACTTCCCCTGCAAGAGCGTCGGCATCGTCGAGTACGCGGAGTTCGCGAAGACCGTGGATCCCCGGATCCGGACGCGGTGCATCGCCTGTCCGCCGGACGCCCACGCGGACGACGCGTGGTGCACCTGGGAGTTCACCCTCCCGGCGGGGGACCCGGCCCGCTGACCCTCCCGGCTCGCCGACGTGGACGGGCTCCAGCGACCGAGGCCGCCGGCCGGATGGGCGTGCCGCGGCCCGCGCGAACGCGAACGGCGCGGCGATCGCTGGCCGGGGAGCGCCGAGCTCTAGCGCTCGTGCGACCCGGGCCCTTCCCCCCTCGCGAGCTCGGCCTCGGCCTCGGCGCGCTCCCGCGGATCGGCCCCGGACGGCCAGACCGGGTAGGGAGGCTCGCCGTCCTGGAACACCACCTTGCCGAACACGATGCAGCCGCGCATCCCCGGGCGGCAGAACGCCCCCTTCACCTTCCGGCAGAGGTCGTTCACCTGATGCGGGCAGTTCCAGGAGCTCATGGCGCGACCGGCGTGAGCGCGGAGTCTAGCGGCGCCGAACGGCGACCGTCAAAGCCGCCGCCGCGCCGTCTTCGCTCGACGGCCATCCTCCCCCCGCCCGGGTAGAGGCGCTCGCCCGGGTCGAGCCGCGCGCGGAGCGCCGCGACGACGCCGGCGCGTTCCGCACCCACGTCCGGTCGCGAGGGCACCGGCATTTCGGTGGCCGGGAACGGCGCTCGCGCGGAACCCCGCGTACCGGCGAGCGTTCGCGTGTGGCCCGCCATTCGCAATCGCGCGGAGCATGACCTCCCCAGCGAAGAGCCTCGCCGTCCAGCGGAGCGAGCTCGCCCCCGCCCACCCGACCGTCCTCGAGCGCGAGCTCGCCTACCAGCCCGGCGCCGTCGTGAGCCGCACCCTCGCGAAGACGAAGGGCGGCTCGGTCACCCTGTTCGCCTTCGACGCGGGGCAGGAGCTGTCGGAGCACACGGCGCCGTTCGACGCGTTCGTCCAGGTGCTCGACGGGTCCGTGGAGCTGACGATCGGCGGCGAGAAGGTCGTCGCGCGGACGGGCGAGACGACGCGGATGCCGGCCGGCGTCCCCCACGCGGTCCGCGCGCTCGAGCCGTTCAAGATGATCCTCACGATGGTCCGGGAGTAGCCGGGCGAGCGAGCTCATCGACGGCGGCGGCGTCGCGCCGCGGATGCGCCCGGCGTCGGCGATCACGCCCGCGCGCGGAGCTTGCGGTAGAGCGTGGAGCGGCCGATGCCGAGGCGCTTCGCGGCCTCGCTCATGTTGCCGCCGCACTCGACGACGACGCGCTCGATCACGGCGACCTCCTCGGCGCCGCGGGCGCGGCGCAGGTCGCCCGGGCCGCTCCCCGCCTCGGCGGCCTGGAAGAGCTCGGGGAGGACCGCGCGCAGGTCGTCGGGCGCGACCCGCGCCGGCGCCGCCCCGTGCTGCGCGTAGAGCACCGCGACGCGCTCGAGCACGTTCTCGAGCTCGCGGACGTTCCCCGGCCAGGCGTAGCGCTCGAGCCAGGGGAGGACGACGGGCATCGCCCGCTGCAGCGCGTGCGCGACGCCGTGCCGGTCGAGCGCGGCGCGCAGGAGCGCGTCGGCGATCGGCGCCACGTCCTCGCTCCGGGCCCGCAGCGGCGGCACGTGGACCGGCAGGATGGCGAGCCGGTAGTAGAGGTCCTCGCGGAACGCCCCGCGCGCGATCTCCTTCTTGAGCTCGCGGTTCGTCGCGGCGACGACGCGGACGTCCACCGGCGTCGGGTCGTTCGAGCCGAGGCGCAGCACCTGGCGCTCCTGGAGCACGCGCAGCAGGCGCGTCTGGAGGGTGATCGGCACGTCCCCGACCTCGTCGAGGAAGATGGTGCCGCCGTGGGCCGCCTCGAAGAGGCCGGCGCGACCGCCGCGGCGCGAGCCCGTGAAGGCGCCCTCCTCGTAGCCGAACAGCTCGGACTCGAGCAGCGCCTCGGGGAACGCCGCGCAGTTGATCGCCACGAAGGGCCGCTCGCGGCGGCGGCTCGCGTTGTGGATGCCCTGGGCGAACATCTCCTTGCCCGTGCCGCTCTCGCCCGTGATGAGCACGGTGCCCTCGGTCGAGGCGTAGCGCTCGGCGAGCGTGCGGGCGGTGCGAATGGCGCGCGACGAGCCCACGATGTGGGCGAGCTCGTACCGGGCGACGAAGCGGCGCGGGCGCAGCTCGGAGCGGAGGTCGCGATCGACGCGGAGGAGGGTGCGCGAGTCCTGCGCGGTGAGCACCGCGCCCGTCACCGCGCCGTGGCGGCGCATCGGCACGCGGCTCACGACGAGGCTGCGCTCGCCGAGCCGCTGGAAGGCGCGCAGCTCGGGCGCGCCGGTCTCGAGGACGCGCGCCATCGAGAGCTCGGGCGCGACGGTCGCGAGGGGCTTGCCGACGAGGTGGACGCCCTTCCTCCCGACGAGCCGCTCGAACCCCGGGTTCACGAGCACGAGGCGCTCGCGCGCGTCCACGCTGGCGACCGCCTCGTCGACGTGGTCGATGACGCTCGCGAGCTGCTCGCGACGCTCCCGCTCCGCCCGGACGACCTGGGCCATCTCGATGGCACGCTCGATCGTCTCGCACACGCAGTCGAACGAGTAGAGGAGGACGGACTTGAGGCCCGTCGCCTCCGCCACCTCGCAGGCGGGCCCGGGGCCGACCACCACCTCGAAGCCCTGCGCCGCGAGCTCGGCGACCGCGGCGCGCGCCTCCTCCGGCGTGTCGTAGGAGCGCTGCTCGATCTGCAGCTCGCGCAGGAGGTCCTTCCAGCGCTCGAGCCCCGGGAGCACGCGCCGGAAGTTGACGATGCCGACGCGGCGCCCGAGCGTCCGCGCGTGGGCGAGGGCCTGGAGCGCGTCCGTCGTGGAGACGTCGACGAGCGCGACCGGCACCGGGGCGTGGTCGCGCAGGTACGCGCCGTTGGACCCGGCGGCGACGAACGCGTCCACGCGCTCGTCCGCCTCGGTGAGGGAGCGCGCCGTCTCGAGCGCGTCCTCGAAGGAGAGGTCGAAGACCCGCACCTCGGCGCGGCCGGCGAACACGGGCGCCGCGCTCTCGACGACCTTGCGCAGCCGGCTCGCGCTGAACGCCCAGATGACCGGCTTGCGATCGCTGCGGAAGGGCATCGGGCGGCTCCCGGGCCAGGCGGGCGTCGCGCGCCCGCCGCGAGCGCGTGTCCCGGAACTGGCACACCTGTCCCGATACAGATACCCCGGCCCCCGGACGAAGCGCCAGGCGGCCCTGCGCGGCCGTGCACGCGCGCAGCGATTCCGGATGGTTGGGCGCGCGAACCTCCCTCCCACGAGGGTTGGCGCAGCGGTTGCTCTCCTCGCGGGAGGCCACGCGGCGAGAGGAGCGGCGACGTTGAGGATCCACGAATACCAGGCGAAGGATCTCCTCCGGAAGTTCGGCGTGGCGGTGCCGCGCGGACGGCTCGCGCACACGCCGGCCGAGGCGGCGCAGACGGCGCGCGAGCTCGGGACGCCCATCTGCGCGGTGAAGGCGCAGATCCACGCGGGCGGTCGCGGCAAGGCGGGCGGCGTGAAGCTGGCGCGCGATCCCGACGAGGCCCGCGACCACGCCCAGGCGCTGCTCGGCGCGACGCTGCGCACCGCGCAGACCGGCCCCGGCGGCCAGACGGTCCGCAAGGTCTACGTCGAGGAGGGCTGCCGCATCGAGCGGGAGCTCTACCTCGGCATGACGCTCGACCGGGAGACCGGGCGCGTCACCGTGATGGCCTCGACGGAGGGCGGGACGGAGATCGAGGAGGTCGCCGCGCGCCACCCGGAGAAGATCCTGCGCGTCGCGATCGACCCGCTCACCGGCATGCAGGCGAACCAGGCGCGGAGCCTCGCGTTCGGGCTCGGGCTGCGCGGCGAGCCCGCGAGCCGCTTCGTCCAGTTCGCCACCGGCCTCGCCCACGCCTACGCCGCCCTCGACGCCTCGCTCGTGGAGGTGAACCCGCTCGTCGTCACCGCGGGCGGCGCGCTCGTCGCGCTCGACGCGAAGATCGAGCTCGACGACAACGCCCTCTGCCGCCACGCCGAGCTCGCCGCGCTGCGCGATCCCGACGAGGAGCTGGCGCGCGAGGCCGAGGCGAAGGAGCACGACCTCTCCTACGTCGCGCTCGACGGCGACATCGCCTGCATGGTGAACGGCGCCGGCCTCGCGATGGGGACGATGGACATCATCCAGCTCGCCGGCGGACGCCCGGCGAACTTCCTCGACGTCGGCGGCGGCGCGAACGAGGAGCGCGTCACCGCGGCGTTCAAGATCCTGCTCGCCGACCCCGGCGTCCGCGCCGTGCTCGTGAACATCTTCGGCGGGATCATGAAGTGCGACGTCATCGCGAACGGCATCGTCGCGGCGGCGCGCCAGGTGGGCCTCGCGGTGCCCCTCGTGGTCCGGCTCGAGGGCACGAACGTGGCCCTCGGGAAGGAGATCCTCGCCCGGAGCGAGCTCGAGATCATCCCCGCCGACGACCTCGCCGACGCGGCGCGGAAGGCCGTGGCGGCGGCCCGCGCGGGCGCCGCCCGGGCCGCGTGACGCGGCGCGCGCCTCGAACGGAACACCAGGAGAGACCATGTCGATCTTCGTCGACCGGAACACGCGGGTGCTCGTGCAGGGGATCACCGGGGCCGCCGGGTCGTTTCACGCGGAGCAGATGCTCGCCTACGGCACCCGCCTCGTGGCGGGCGTGACGCCGGGGCGCGGCGGCACGCGCTTCCAGCAGGGGCCGCCGATCTTCGACACCGTGGCGGACGCGGTCCGAGAGACCGGCGCGAACGCGAGCTGCATCTTCGTCCCGCCGCCGTTCGCCGCGGACGCCATCCTCGAGGCGGCGAGCGCGGGCATCCAGCTCGTCGTCGCGATCACCGAGGGGATCCCGATCCTCGACATGGTGAAGGTGAAGCGGTTCCTGCAGGACCGGCCCGGGGTGAGGCTCCTCGGCCCGAACTGCCCGGGCGTGATCACGCCGGGGCAGTGCAAGATCGGGATCATGCCGGGACACATCCACCGGCCGGGGCCGGTCGGCATCGTCTCGCGCTCGGGCACGCTCACCTACGAGGCGGTGAACCAGCTCTCCGCGCTGGGGCTCGGCCAGTCCACGGCGGTCGGGATCGGCGGCGACCCGGTGAACGGCACGGACTTCGTCGACTGCCTGACGCGCTTCGAGGCGGATCCGGAGACCGAGGCCATCGTCCTCATCGGCGAGATCGGCGGCGCCGGCGAGGAGTGGGCGGCGAGCTACGTCAGGAAGAACGTGACGAAGCCCGTCGTCGGCTTCATCGCCGGGCGGAGCGCGCCCCCGGGGCGCCGGATGGGCCACGCCGGCGCGGTGATCTCCGGCTCGAGCGGCGCCGCCGACGCCAAGATCCGGGCGCTCCAGGAGGCGGGCGTGCTCGTGTGCCAGAGCCCGGCCGAGATCGGCCAGGCGATGCAGCAGCTCCTCCTCCGGAGGGCGCCGCGCGGCGCGGCGCGGCGCGCGGGAGGCTCGCGGAGCGGGGAGCGCGGGCGCGCCGCCGCCTCCGCCCGGCGAACCGTTCGCGCCCAGGCGCGCGCG
>DASVZX010000205.1:0-2654 GCA_036391435.1 Anaeromyxobacter sp.
CGGCCACGGCCCCGGCGAGCCCGCCCGCGGCGGCGCCGGCGACGAAGCCCTGCCGGCGCGTGCGCCGGAGGACCTCGTCGAACGTGACCGCGCCCGTGACGGCGTACTCGGCCGACTCGTCGAGCGGCGCGTTCGGATCCCGCTCGGCGAGCGGGCCGAGGATGGTCGGCTCGTCGTCGGCGGAGGGTGCGAACGGGTCGCGCTGCTCGAGCACCGGCACGGCTCCCGCGGGGCGGCGCGCCGCGATCGCTCGCCGCGGCCGGCCCGCCGATCTCCCCCCACCGCGGGTGAGGATACCTCGGTTCGCGCACGCGGTGTCGCGCGGGGCGAAGTCCGGGCGCTCAGGGGGGCGCGCCCGGCCTCCGGGCGGCGCCGCGCGTGCCCGTCGCCGCGCGGTACCCGACGACGAGGCCGCCCGAGAGCGCGTCGCGCGCGGGGAGCGCGTCGGGGCTCGAGAGCGTGAAGAGGAGCTGTCCCCTCAGCGTCCAGGGCGGCGAAGGTGTCCAGGAGAGCATCGGCCCGGCCCGCACGCGACGCGCGTCGCCGCGGCCGAGGAAGGTGAGGTCCGCCGACGCGCCCGCGTCCACCGTGCCGCCGGCGAGGTCGGCGACCCAGCCGAGCGAGGCGAGCCCGCACCAGGGAGGACGGACGATCGCGTGAACGCCCTCGTCGAACACGTGCACGTCGCGGGAGGCGCCGAGGAGCCGCGTCGCGAGCCCCTCCCACATGAGGTAGCCCCCCGGCGTCGGGACGACGCCCCAGGCGTCGAGATCCCACGCGTGCAGCGTCGAGCCTTCCCCGCGGGCGACCTCCGCGTGACGCGCGAGCGGCGGCATGGCGACGCGCGTCCAGCTGCGCGTCACGCGCCAGTGCGCCTCGAGGTTCGCGGCGAGGAGGGCGGCCCGTCCGCCCGCGGTGAAGGTCGCCATGTCCGGGTTCGTCCAGACGTCGGCGAGGAGTCCGCCCCAGAGCCACCACGGCCGCCCCCATCCGGCGACGGCCCGCGCGTGCTCCGTCGTGCCGAGCTCGACCTGCCCGGCCAGGAAGGCGCGCGCCTCGCCCTCCGACCAGCCGGCGGGCCGGCCGGTGGCGGGCGCGACCGTCGGGTCGCCGCGGACCGGGGCGGCTCCGGCGACGAGGAGCGCCAGCACGACGACCGCCGGTGTCATCCTCGCGCCCGTGTCCCCCGACCTCCGCGCCAGGCCGCCCGCGCCGCGGCGCTCGCCGTTCGCCGCGATCAGACGGGACGTCGGCCGGGAATGCAACCGCGACCCGGCGGGACCCCGGCCCTTCGCCCCGCGTTCGGCTAACCTGCCGCGATGCGACCCCTCCCCGCCGGCTGGGCCGAGATCTACCGGGTCGTCCGGCGCGTCCCGCGCGGCCGCGTCACGACGTACGGGGCCGTCGCGCTCCTCGCCGGCAAGCGGCGCGGCGCGCGGCAGGTGGGGTACGCGCTCGCCGCGCTGCGGGGCGCGAAGCACGACGTGCCGTGGCAGCGCGTCCTCGGCGCGCGGCCGCGCGGCATGGCGGCGATCTCGATCCTGGACCCGATGGGCGCCGCGGTGCAGCAGCAGCTCCTCGAGCGCGAGGGCGTCCGCTTCGACGAGCGGGGCCGCGTCGACCTCGAGCGCTTCGGCTGGAGGCCGCGGGCGAGGCGCGCGGGGCGCGCGGGGGGCTAGGCTGCTGAAGAAGCCACTTCGGTATCCGGCGGCCCTGGGCGCGGGCGCGGGTGTGCGGGGTCGGGGTCGGGGTCGAGGTCGCGGGCGGGGTCGCGGTCGAGGTCGAGGTCGCGGTTGCGGTCGCGGTCGCGGTCGGGGTCGAGGGAGATTCCCCCCTCTCCCCCAGGCAGCGCCTGGGGGAGAGGGCCGGGGAGAGGGGGCACCCGCGAGGTCGCGAGGTCGCGAAGCCGGAGGCGGAGGAACGAACCCGTCGGAGCCGCGGGATCGGCATCGAGGATGTCCGGCGGGCGCGGCGGCGCCGCGTGAGGGAAGCCGCGCCGGCAAGATGGGCTCGCCGGCGGCGCGCGGGATCCGCGCGCACGCCCCAAATGATCCGTTGACCTGGTTTCACTCACAGATGACGTGCGAGCGACGCCGGCGCCGAAATTGCCGCTCCTGCGCCCCGCCGCCGCCCCTCCCGCGCGCGCGGATCGCCCGCGAGGGGTCGCGCCACCCCCTCCGCTCCGACGCGCCAGGAGGCGAATGCGTGCGTCCCAGAGCGCCCCGGAATCGCGTGCGATGCTTCACCCCATGGAAACTGCACGCGACCTCGCTCTCCGCCTCCGCGACCTGCTCCGGCGCGAGCACGCCGCTCTCGCCGACTTCCTCCTCGCTCTCGCGACCTTCGACGAGCGTCGCCTGTGGGCCGAGCTCGGCCACGCGTCGCTCTTCGACTTCCTCCACCGCGAGCTCGGCCTGTCGAGGAGCGCCGCCTTCTACCGCAAGACCGCCGTCCAGCTCGTCCGCGAGCACCCGGCCGTCGCCGACGCCCTCCGGGAGGGGAAGCTCTGTCTGATGACCGTCGCCGAGGTCGCCCGGGTGCTCGAGCCGGGGAACGCGGGCGACCTCCTCCCCCGCTTCTTCGGCCTGTCGAAGCGCGAGGCCAAGATCCTCGTCGCCTCGCTCCTCCCCGCCGAGGCGCCCCCGGTCCGCGAG
>DASVZX010000206.1:0-1672 GCA_036391435.1 Anaeromyxobacter sp.
GCAGCGGCGCGTCGAGCGGCTCCTCGTGGCCGGGGAGGCGGCCCACCTCGCGGGCCTCGCCGACGTTCTCGCACCCGAGGTGGAGGGGACGGTCGAGCCGCTCGCGCTCGCGGGCCCCGCGGTGGACCGGATCCCGGCCGCCGAGGCGCCGGGCCTCGCGCTCGCCCTCGCCCTCGCGCTGCGCGGCCACCAGGGCTCGCGCGCGCCGCGGCTCAACCTGCGCCGCGGCGACCTCGCGTTCACCCGCGACTTCGAGCACGTGAAGGGGCGCGTGGCCCGGCTCGGCGCGTACGCGGCGCTCGTGCTCCTCCTCGCGATCGCGAGCGCGGGGGTGAAGTACTTCGCCCTCGCCCGTCAGGAGGCGACGCTCGATCGCGCCCTGTGCGACGCGGAGCAGAAGATCCTCGGGCGCTGCTTCGCGAGCTACGAGGAGGCGCAGGCGGTGCTGCGCGGCCGCGGCACCGTGACCGAGCTCCTCCCGCGGGTGTCCGCCGTGGATCTCTTCGCCGAGCTCTCGGAGAAGGTGCCCGCCGACGTGCCGGTCCGGCTCGACCGGATCGAGCTCACGAAGGAGAAGCTGCACCTCCAGGGCACCACGGACGCGGCCGAGAACGTGGACAAGCTCGTCGCCGGGCTGAAGACGTCGCGCTGCTTCGGCGACGCGCGCTCCGGCGGCGCGCGGCGTCGCGCCGGCGACGGGAAGTTCGAGTTCTCCGTGGACGCGTCGCTCACCTGCCTCGAGGCGGGGCGCGAGGCGCCCGGAGGGAGGGGCTAGATGGAACGGCTGAGGAAGCTCCGCGCCGACGTGGAGGCGTGGCTCGGGACGCTGTCGCAGCGCGAGCGGCTGATGGTGACCGCCGCGGCGCTCGCGGTCGCGCTGTTCGTCGTGTGGCTCTCCGCCCACCAGATCGGCGCGGGCCTGTCGCGGCGCGAGGCCAGCATCGAGCAGAAGACCAAGGTCCTGTCGCAGGTCGGCAAGCTCGCCGAGGGCTACCGGCGGCGGCAGGCGGAGAAGCAGGCCATCGAGGCGCGGCTCAAGGGATCGCCGGTCCAGCTCATGAGCCACATCTCGCAGGCCGGGGCGACGCTCGGGATCCAGGTGAACGATCTGCGCCCGACGGGCGCGCCGACCGAGTCCGAGGGGCTCCGCGAGGAGTCCGTCGAGGTGAACCTCGCCCGGATCGAGCTGCAGCGCGTGGCGCTGCTCGTGCAGTCGCTCGAGCGCGGCGCCGGCGTGGTCAAGGTCCGCCGGATCCGGATCACCACCCGCTCGGACGATCCCGCCCTCGTGGACGCGACGCTGGTCGTCTCGACCTACCAGCTGAAGGGCTGACCGGATGAAGCTCCTGCCGACGGACCTCGACTGGAACGTCTGGAAGCCCCGCCTGGCGTACGGCGGGTTCACCCTCATCGCCTTCCTCCTCGCGCTCCGGTGGACGTTCCCGGCGGAGGCCGTGAAGGAGCGGCTCATCTACGAGGCGGGGCTCCGCGGCTGGCAGATCGACGTCGAGCACGTCTCCGCGGGAGGGTTCCTCGGCGTCGAGGCCGAGGGGGTGAAGCTCGACAACGGCTCCGGGCTCGCCATCCCCATCGAGTCGGTCACCGCGTCGCTGCGCCTGCTCCCGCTGCTCGCGGGGCGGCGCCGCGTCGCGTTCGACGCGCGGATCTACGA
>DASVZX010000207.1:0-26122 GCA_036391435.1 Anaeromyxobacter sp.
GGCGCGGCGTGAGCTCATGCACAACCCGACGGACATCGTCATCGACTCGAAGAACGACATCTACGTGTCGGACTACGGCTACAACCAGGTGAACCAGTACGCGCTCGTCAACACCAGCGCGCGCGACGTGGAGGCCGCCGATGCTCCCGCGAAGAAGAGCGAGAACGGCTCTCAGGACGGGCCCGGTGTCCCGGCGAGTCCACCACCGCCTACGGCGGCGCCACGGTGACGTTTTTCGGCGCGCGGGCGGACCAACCTGCGGCATCTCACCCATTCGAGAAACAGCGACGGCGCGAATTCAATGCGTTGGGTAAGCGCTTCGGGGGCATATGCGTTGCACCCAGTCGGGCAGTCTGTTCAGCATTAGGCACGGCTTCCGAAAGGGAAAGGACCTTCAGACCATGAAGAAGATGATTCTTGTCGCGGCCGCGGCGCTCTTCGCCACGACCGCTTCGGCCGCGATCAAGTCGTCGAGCCACGACTTCACCGCCGCCGGCGGCGGCTCGTCGTGCGCCTACTGCCACATGCCGCACAACAGCCCTTACACCTCGACGACCGCGCCCGGCGCTCCCCTGTGGGCCCGTAACATCGACTACACGGCGACGTACACGGTCTACGCCTCCAGCGTCACCGGCCACCAGGTCCCGGCCAATCCTCCGGCTCCCGGCTCGCGCATCTGCCTCTCGTGCCACGACGGCACGCAGGCGATCTCGACGGTCTTCCAGGCGAGCGGGACGGGCACCAAGAACGCGGGCACCAGCGCAATCGGCGTGATGTCGGCCACGAGCCCGGCCCTCGTCGGGACCGACCTCTCGAACGATCACCCGGTGTCCGTGTCCTACACCACCGCCAACGCGGCGATCTTCGGGCTCGCGGACCCCGCCACGCTCGCGACCACCGCCTTCAGCCTGCCGAGTGGCAAGGTCGAGTGCGTCAGCTGCCACAACGCGCACAACGCCGCGGGTGTGGCCAGCGCCTACCCGACCCGCCAGTTCATGGTCGCGTATTCCGGCGACTTCTGCGTCGCCTGCCACGCCACCAAGTAGCTCGGGCGTCGCCGGACGACATGCATGAGGGAGGGGGCCGGGAGACCGGCCCCCTCTTCGTTTTTGACCTGGTCCTCGACGCCGACCCTCCCGCTCCCCCGCCGCGCGCGGGCCGCCGCGCTGTCGCTCCTCGCCGCCGCGGCGTTCGCGGGGACGCTCGTCCGGCCCGACGATCCGGACATGTTCCACCACCTCGCCCTCGGCAGGGAGATCGTCCGGACCGGTCTCTTCACCGACGAGCGACTCGTCTTCCCGTCCATGGGCGGTCCGACGGGCGTCCCGCCCTACTGGCTCGGGAGCGTCGTCATCTACCTCTGGCACGCGCTGCTCGGCGCCGCCGGCCTCTCGCTCTTCGCGGCCGTGGTCGGCGCCCTGCTCTGCCTGCTCCTCGTCGCCGACTCGGCACCCCGCGGCGCGCGCCACTCGGCGCTCACCCTGGCCGCGGCGGCGCTCCCCTCGGCGCTCGCGCTCGAGGTCTTCCGCTACCGCGCCGTGCCGCGGCCGGAGGTGCTCGCGGTCGTCCTCCTCGCCTGGACGATGTGGGCGATCCGCCGGTTCGAGGACGGCCGCCGCGCGGCTCTCCTGCTCTTCCCGGCGGTCGCGATCCTCTGGACGAACCTCCACCCGTCCACCGCCGTCGGCCTCGCCCCGATCGCGATCCTCGCCCTGACGAGCGCGGCGGAGGCCGTCCTCGCACGCGTCCGCCCCGCCGAGCGTCCGCCGCCCTGGCGCGGTGTCCTCGGCGCGGCGGCCGTGCTCGTCGCCGGGGTCCTCGCGACGGCGGTCCGCCCGGGCTTCACGAGCACGCTCGGGTTCGCGGTCCGGTTCGCCCTCGCCACCGCGGGCTTCCGGGACCTCGCCGCAGCCGAGGATCCGGCGCTCCGGAACGTCGCGCTCACGGTGCTCGAGATGCAGGGGGGGGGCGCCGCGCTCTGGACGGGGCCGGTCGGCGCGCTCGTCTTCCTGTCGGCGATCGCGTTCGTCGCGAACTGGCGGGCGCTGCGCGCGCGGGAGGTCCTCACCGTCGCGGCGTTCGCGGCGCTCCCCTTCGCCGCGGTCCGCTTCGCCGTCTTCTTCGCGGTCGTCGCGGCGCCGATCGCGGCCCGGAACCTGGGCGCCGCCCTCTCCCGGCTCCCCGCGGTCCGTCGCCGCGTGCCGGTGCAGGCGCTCGCGTCGGCCGCCGCCGTCGCCTTCGCGATCGCCTCGCTCCCCTACGGCGCGCTGGCGCCCCACGTCCGGCTCGGCCTCGGCCCGGCGTGGGAGGCCTTCCCGGTCCGCGCGGCCGACTACCTCGAGGCCGCCGCCTTCGAGGGGCGCCTCTTCAACACGTTCCACATGGGAGGCTACCTCGAGTGGCGCCGCGTGGGGCCGCCGTACCAGGACGGCCGCGGCACCGCGCCGCCCGAGGACGCGCCGGGCTCGACGACCGGCCCGCTCGACCGGGCCGCGTTCGCGCCGCTCGACGCGCGCTACCGGTTCGACGCGCTCGTCCTCGCGTACCCGAGCGTCCCGCCCGAGCTCGCCCGGGCTCTGGGCCCGACCGCCTTCGGGCCTGACCCGGCGCGCTGGTCGCTCGTCGCCTTCGACGACGGCGGGCTCCTGTACCTCCGCCGCGACGGGCGGTACGCCGGCCTCGCCGCCCGGGACGAGTACCGCGCAGCCTCGCCGGCGGACCCGTTCCTCCTCGCGTCGGCGACGCCGCGGACGCTCCCGCCCATGCTCGCCGAGCTGAGGCGGGCCGCCGGGGAGGCGCCCCGGTGCGTCCTCTGCCGGTACCTCGAGGCCGAGCTCGCGCTCGCCTCGGGCCGCGCCGAGGAGGCCGCCGGGGCCGCCGCAGCGGCGCTCCCGCTCGCGTACGGCCCGGCCCGTGCCGCCCTCGAGTCCGTCGCCGCGCGTGCGGCCGTTGCGAGGACGTGGAGGCGCGACGCCGCCCGCTGACGCGCGGCGGACCGTTGACACCCCGGGCCTCCGCGCGGATTCTGGCGGCATGGTCGCGGAGCCCGGGAGCTCGACGGCGGCGGAGGGTCTCGCGCTCGCGCCGTGGCAGGCCGCCCTCCTCGTCGCCGGCGCGGTGCTCGTCGCATACGCGAACTCGTTCTCCGTGCCGTTCCAGTTCGACGACCGGGTCGTGATCCTCGGCGAGCCGGCGATCACCGGGTTTCACCTCGACCCGTCCGGCCGCCGGTTCCTCGGCGACCTCTCGTTCGCCGTCTGCTACCGGGTGTTCGGCGATCGGCCTGCCGGCTACCACGCCGTGAACGTCGCGATCCACCTCGCGAACGCCCTCCTCGTCCTGTGGCTCGCGCGGTCGCTGCTCCGGGCGCATGCCCTCCTCCCGACGGCTCGCGCCCGACGCGACGAGGCGATCCCCTTCGTCGCCGCGCTGCTCTTCGCGGTGCATCCGCTCCAGACCCAGGCCGTCACGTACGTCGCGCAGCGGTACGCGTCGCTCGCGGCGGCCTTCTTCCTGCTCGCGACGAACGCGTACGTGCGGTTCCGCCTGACGAGGAGCCGCCGTGCGTCGCTCGGCTGGTACGCGCTCTTCCTCGGGGCCGCCGCCGCCGCCGCCTGGACGAAGGAGAACGCGTTCGTCCTGCCCCTCGCGATCGTCCTGGTGGAGGTCGCGTTCTTCTCCGCCCCGGCGCGACGCCGGCTGCTGTTCGTCGCTCCGTTCCTGCTCGCCGCCGCCGCCGCGGTCGGGTGGGCCGCCGCCTCGGGGGTGACGCTCGAGCGCCTCGACACCGCGACGCGCATCGGCGACGGCATCTCGCGGCAGGATTACGCGCTCACCCAGCTGCGTGTCGTGGCGAGCTACCTGCGCCTCCTCGTGCTCCCGGTCGGGCAGAACCTCGATCCCGACGTCGCGCTCTCGCGCTCGCTCCTCGAGCCCGCCGTCCTCCTCGCGGCGGCGCTCCACGCGACGCTCGTCGCCGCGGGCGTCGTGATGCTGCGGCGGGGCCGTCGCGGCGACGCGCTCCCGTCGCTCGCCGGGTTCGGGATCCTCTGGTTCTACGTGGGGCTCCTCGTGGAGTCGTCGTTCATCCCCATCCCCGATCTGATGTACGAGCACCGCGTCTACCTTCCATCGGCGGGCCTCGCCGTCGCCGCAGCGGCCGCGCTCGCGCGGGTCGCGCCGCTGGCCCGGCCGCGCGTCCGGGTGGCCGTGACGCTCGGCCTCGCGGTCTCGCTCACCGCGCTCACGGTCGCGCGGAACCGCGTCTGGCAGAGCGAGCTCGCGCTGTGGTCCGACTCGGCGGCGAAGTCGCCGAACAAGCCCCGGCCCCTCAACGGCCTCGGCACCGCGCTCGCGGCCCAGGGCGACCTGCGCGGCGCGATCGCCCTGTACGAGCGCGCCCTCCGTGCGGATCCCTCGTACGCGAAGGCCTACTTCAACCTCGGCGAGGCGCTCCAGGGGCTCGGCGAGTACGCCGCGGCGATCCCGCTCTACGAGTGGTTCCTCCTTCGGGTGCCCCGCTATCCGGACACCTACCGGAACCTCGCGGAGTGCTACCGGCGCACGGGCAAGGCCGAGGCGGCCGACCGGCTCGACGCCATGTACGCGCGCGCGAGGCTCGACAGCGCCGGCGGCCTGCCACCGTCGCTGAGGTGACCCGGTGCGGCCCCTGGACCTCGGCCCTCCGGACGGCGGCGACCCCGCGACCCGCAGGCAGGTGCCGGCGGGGAGCCCGCGCACGTCGCGCGGGGGGCTGCTCGCCGTCGCGCTCCTCGCCGCCGTCCCGTTCGCGGGGACGCTCGGCCACGGGTTCACCTTCGACGACGTCCCCGTCGTCTGCCGGAACCGCCACCTGGCCTCGCTTCGCTCCCTGCCGGACCTCCTCACGCACGGCGAGTGGGCCGGCGCCGGCTACACGCTCAGGGCCTACCGCCCGCTCACCGGGGCCACGTTCGCGCTGAACCGCGCGGCCGGGGGGCTCACCCCCTGGGGCTTTCACCTCGTCAACGTCCTCCTCCACGCCGCGGCGGCGGTCTGCGTGCTCCTGCTCGCCGCCTCCTGGGGGGCGACGCCCGTCGCGGCCCTCGCCGCCGCGGCGATCTTCGCGGTGCATCCGATCCACGCGGAGGCGGTCGCGAGCGTCGTCGGGCGCAGGGACGAGCTCGCGACGCTGTTCCTGCTGTGCATGACGCTCGCCCACCGGCGCGCCGCGGCGGCGGGGGGCCCCCGCGTGGCGCTCGCGTGGGCCGCGTACGCGGCGGCGATGTTCTCGAAGGAGATCGGCGTCGTCGGGATCGCGCTCGTCGCCGCCCAGGATCTGCTCCTGCCGGATCCCGCTCCCCGGCACAGGACGCGCGCGACGCTCTACGCGGGGTACGCGGTCGCGATCGCCCTCTACCTCGGCGCCTACGCGCACGCCCTCGGCGGTTTCGCCCTGCCCGTTGTCCCCTTCGTCGACAACCCCGTCGCGCACGCCAGCGCCTCCGTGCGCGTGCTCACCGCGCTCGCCGTGCTTTGGAAGGGCGTCGCGCTGCAGCTCGCCCCCGCCGCGCAGTCGCCCGACTGGTCCTACGACTCCATCGCCCTCGCCACCTCGGCGGCCGATCCACGCGTGATCGCGGCGATCGCGCTCCTCGCGGCCTGGACGGCGATCGCCGTCCGGTTCCGGACGCGCGCGCCGGCGATCGCGCTGTCGCTCGTGTGGTATCTCGCGCCCTTGTTCCCGGTGTCGAACGTGCCCTTCGCGATCGGGACCCTCTTCGGCGAGCGCCTCCTGTACGCGTCGAGCGTCGGCGCGGCCGTCGCGTTCGGGATGGGGGCCGGCGCGCTCGCCGATCGGCTCCGCGCCCGCGTCACGATCCCCGTCGCGGCCGGCGTCGTCGTTCTCCTCGGGGCGTTGACGGCTCGCCAGGCCGCGACCTGGCGCGACGACGCCACCCTCTTCTCCGCCGCCGTCCGCGTGGTGCCCCGGTCCGCCAAGGTCCGGGTGAAGCTCGCGGAACTCGCGCTCGAGGGCGGCCGACCCGCAGAGGCGGTCGCGGAGGCGCGCGCGGCGATCGCGATCCTTCCCGGGATCGAGCGGGCGCGCATCGTCGCGGCGCGCGCGCTCCGCGCGGAAGGGCGCGACGGCGAGGCGCTCGGGCTCCTCCGGGAGGAGCTCGCGATGACGCCCGCGTCTGCGGACGCGCTGCACGTGACCGGCGCGATCCTGCGCGACGCGGGGCGGGTCGACGAGGCCGCCGCCGCCTGGCAGAGGGCGGTGAGCGCCGACCCGGCGCACGTCGGGGCCCTCACCGATCTCGGCGCCTACCGGCTGCTGCGCGGCGACCCCGACGGCGCCGAGGAGCTGCTGCTGGCGGCGGTTCGCGCAGACCCGGGGCAGGCGAGCGCCTGGTACGACCTGGCCCTCGCGCGGGAGGCCCGCGGCGATCGGCGCGGCGCCCGGGAGGCGCTCGCCGAGTTCGTGCGGGCCGCCGGCCCGGAGGATGCGGCGGAGGTCGCGCGCGTCCGGGCGACGACGCTCGACCTGCCGCGCTGAGCCGTGGAAGCGCCGCCCCGGACCAACACGTCAGTGCCCCTTGTGGCAAGCCCTGCAGAGGGCGTCGAAGCTCCTCCTCAGCACGACCTTGCGCTGGTGCGGATCGTGGCAGGTGTGGCACGCCACCTTGCCGCCCGCGATCAGCGGGAGCCCGGGCGCGGGGGTCTTCTGGACGACGTCCACCGGATGGTTCCCGTGCGAGAAGCGATGGCACTCTCGGCAGAGGGCGTTGGGCGCGTTCGTGAGCTTCAGGTCCGGCGCGTGGCAGCGCTGGCAGAGCGGCTTCCCCCCGTGGTCATGCGGATTCCTCGCGGCCGCGACCTGGTCGGCCGGGTAGATCTCGAAGGCTCCCCGGGCGGGCGCGGACGGATCGCCGACGCGGCCCGCGTCGGCGCCGCGGTGCGCGCAGGCCACGGCGGCGATGACGACCGCGGCGGGGAGGAATCGCACGGGCGACCGCCCTACCCGGCCTTCCGCCGAAAAGCCGGCGGCGCCCGCCCCGCCTTCCGGTCCGCCTCGTCGATCTCCGCCAGCATCGCCTTGACCGGCTCCGGCATCTGCGCCCCGCCCGCCATGTGCCGCATCTCCTGGCCGAGGTAGCTGTTCTCGATGAGGAGCTTCAGCACGCGCACCAGGAACGTGCGCTTCCCGGGCGCGAGCTTCGACAGGTTCCTGAACTTGTCGTGGAAGAAGTGGCCGGTCGCGCGGTGGAGCTCGGCGTGGAGCTCCTCCATCGTCATGTTGTCCGGCTTCATCACCGGCTCGACGAGGTTGTAGCGGCGGTAGTCGCGCGTCGCGATCCGCGAGTCGAGCTGCGGCGCGATGTCGGCGTACGGCCACGGCGTGAGGGCGAGGAAGAACGCCATGTCGGGCGCGTACCACTGGGCGAGCTCGACGGTCTTGCGGATCGACGCCGCGGTCTCCTCGGGCGTGCCGAGCACGAACGAGGTCTCGGTGACCATCCCGTGCGCGTTGACGAGGTCGATCGCCTTCTTCGACTGCTCGACCTTGATGTCCTTCTGGTACAGATCGAGCGTCGACTGCGAGACGGACTCGACGCCGAGGTAGACGTGCGAGACCCCCGCCGCGCGGTACTTCGGCAGGATGTCCTCGTCGCGCAGGACGTCGTCCACCCGGGTCTCCATCAGCAGCTCGACGCCGGTCCGCCGCTCGGCGAGCAGCTCGATGATCCGCTGCCACCGCGGGCGGCTCGAGGTCGGCGTCTCGTCGGAGAGCATCGCGACCCGCACGCCGTACGTGTCGCGCAGGTGCTCGAGCTCGGCGACGAACCTCAGCGGATCGCGGCCGCGCCAGGAGCGCGCCCAGAACTTCTGCTGCGAGCAGAACGAGCAGCGCTGGCTGCAGCCGCGCGCCGACGACGCGATGGCGAGCCGGCCCTCCGGGCTCGGGCGGTACCAGTAGAGGGGCCAGTCGAGGAGGTCCCACGCCGCGGGCAGCGCGTCGAGGTCGCGGGCGAGCGCGCGCGGCGCGTTCGTCGTCGGGACGCCGTCCTTCCGCCAGGCGAGGCCGGGGATCCTCGAGAGGTCGGCCTCGCCGGCGGCGAGCGCGCGCACGAGGTCGGCGAAGGTCGCCTCGCCCTCCCCTCGCACGACGAAGTCCACGTTCCGGTCGTCGCGCAGCAGCTGGTCCCAGCAGAACGTCGCGTGGACGTTCCCGACGACCGTCTTGACGGCGGGGTTCCATCGCTTCGCGGTCCCGCAGATGGCGCGGCAGTCGGGCTCGGTCGCGGTGATCGCCGTCGTCCCGACCACGTCCGGCCGGAACTCCTCGATGACCTTCGCGATGTCCTCGTGCGACGTGAAGAGGCTCATCGCGTCGTAGATGCGAACCTCGGCGCCGGCCTCGCGCGCGGCGCCGGCGACGTAGACCATCGCGAGCGGCAGCCACACGCCCGCGGACTCGACCACGCCCGAGTGGTACGGGGCGGTGACGAGCAGGACGCGCGGACGTCGGCTGGTCATCGGAAGCTCCTGGCCGCCGTGCCCGGCCGGCGCGCCGGGATCTTAGCACGAGCCGCCATCCGGCCTCGTCCAGGGGAGCCGCGCGCGCGCAAAGGGTCGAGTGATCCCGGGCACCTGCCGGATCCGGCGGCCGCCCGTGAGGTGCGGCCCGGACGCGCATCGGGAATCCGCCCGAGGCGGCCTCCGGAGTCCTCCGGGGCGGGGGCCCGGCGTTCCCCGGGCGCCGCGACGGGCGCTCCGACCCGTGACGCCGGGTGATCGGCGCCCACCTCGATCCGGCGCCTACACCGGCGCCGCCCCGGATTCATTCTCCCAGGATTGGGGAGTTGCACCAATTTCGGCCCCCCGCGCATTGGCGCATATTCACCATCGAAAGGAGCCAAACACCATGGCGAACACCTACGAGAGCGGCAGCGCGGTCCGGAGCGGGTACTACTTCAACGCGGCGCGATGGCACGTCGAGCCCATCGCGAACGACGGCGACAAGCTCCCCGACGCGCCCGGCCGCTGGATGAAGGTCCCCACGGTCGTCGCGCTCATGCTGGTCCCGATCCTCGGCGCGACCTTCCTCATGTTCCTCCCCCTCATCGGCTTCGTCATGCTCTTCCGCGCCCTCGCCGCCTCCTTCGTGCGGGTGTTCACCGCCTCGGCGACGGACCTCGCGGCCACGATGAGCCCGGGCTGGCAGCCCGGTGAGGCGCACTTCACCGGCAAGAGCCCGGAGCACGCCGGTGTGGAGGAGAAGGGGCCGACGCCCCACGGCGACGCGCTCGACGCGCTCGCCGCGGAGATCCAGGCGAAGCGGAGCCACGGCTAGCGGTCGAACGGAACGTCCACCACACGCGCAGGCGAGAAGGAGCAGGTCATGGCCAGGTACACGGGCGGAATGCAGGTCGCGGGCGGCTACTACTGGAACCCGAGGAAGTGGGAGGTCGAGGTCGTCGCGCAGGAGGGCGCGCGGCTCAAGGGCCCGGCGGAGGCGAAGTACGTGAAGCTCCCCTTCCCGGTCCTCTTCGTGGTGGTCCCGCTGCTCGGCGCGCTCTTCCTCATGTTCCTCCCCCTCATCGGCTTCGCGCTCTTCGGCTACGCGATCGTGAAGAAGGTGACGGGCGGCGTGAAGCAGGGCGCGACGGAGCTCGCGTCGACCATGGCCCCGGGCGGCTTCGCCACCGGCGAGGCGCACTTCACCGGCAAGCCCGGCGAGGAGAAGAAGGGCGAGGCGCCGAGGAACGCCGAGCTCGAGAAGCTCGAGAAGGAGATCGAGGCGAAGCGGACCGAGAAGAAGTAGGCGCGCGCGCTCGAGCGGCGACGGGGCCGGTGGCGAGCGCCGCCGGCCCCGACGCCGGTCCGGGCGAGGCGGCCGCCGGCTCGCCCGCGCCGGGCAGCTCGACGCCCGCCGCCGGAGCCCCGCGCCGCCCGCGGCTACTTCGCGTGGCACTTGTTGCAGAGCGAGGTCTGGAAGCTCGCGTACGCGCTCGGGTCGCGGTCGTACATCGCGGCGCGCGTGTCGGCGCGCGTGCGCCCCTGCGCGATCTCCGGCTTCGCGCCCGCGCCGACGGAGTCGACGCCGGGCCACTGCCCCGAGGCGACGATGTAGTCCGCGCCGACGTTCCAGCGCAGCGCGTGGTCCCACCCCGACGCGTGCGCGCGGTGGCAGCTGAGGCACATCACGTTCTCGGTGCCGCTCGGGCCGATGCGGTAGGACCCGTTGCTGCTCGCGTGGGAGGCGAGCAGCGCGCGATCCGTCGTCCCTTCCTCGTACGGGACCATCGAAGTGTAGCCCGTCGCCCACGTGCCGCTCAGGTCCCCCGTGCGCACGTACGCGTTGTAGATGCTGGCCTCGCGGCCGAGCTGCGCCCGCGCGCCGGACGGGTGGAGGTACGGGCTCGTGCCGGTGACCGCCGGCGTGTGGAGCGCGCCGTGACAGTTCGCGCACCACTCCGACATCCCGGACCCGTACGCGACCCGCACGTCGGTCAGCGCCTCGCTGTGGTTGTACGCGGGGGGGGCGATCGCGACGGGCGGATCGTTCGGGAACGACAGGGCGCCGCTCAGCGACCGCGGCTGGTAACCCCTGCCGGCGAGCAGCCGGTACGCGCCGTACGTCTGCGTCGTCGGCGGGAGCGCGGGGTTGTTGCCGTAGGTGCCGGAGGCGACGATCGGATCGCCGGACGACGCGAACGAGCCGTCGGACCGCACCCGGTACCGGCCGTGCGGATCGTGGCAGCTGATGCAGGACAGCGACGCGGACGGATACGTGCCCCCGGGCGCGGTCGTGTAGGTCGTGTCCGACGGGAGGTTGAAGTCGTACGCCACGACGCTGTGGCCGTGCCGCTCGCCGGCGCTCACGACCACGCCGCCGCCCGGGCCGGTCCACGTGTAGGACCGCAGGAGCCACGCGTAGTCGCCGGCCGGCGTGTAGTTGTCGGGAGGGCCGCCGACGTTGGTCGAGAACACGTGCCCGGTCGCGGGGCTCATCCCGGAGTGGCACACGAGGCAGGTCGAGCTCGGATCCGTGCTCGCCATCAGGAACGGCCGCGCCGGGGACCCGTCCTTCCCGTGCATCGTGTGGCAGCCGTCGCAGTCGCCCACACCGCCAGAGTGAAAGGCCAGCGCGGGGGTCGCGATCAGCGCGAGGACTGTGGTCAGCGCGACGCGGATGCTTCGAACGTACCACGCCGCACGCGGGAGGACCCGCGCGCCGTCACGAGGTTGTTCGCCGCACGTGGACATCGGTCGCCGTCGGGCCCACCTCGCGCTTCAACACGCGAGGGGCGAGCCCTCTTCCGCGAGATTCCTGACGAATTTGTGCCGGAGCGCGCCCGTTCGGGTCTGCGCGCTTCCGGTCCGGAGGCCTCCTGCGGACGATCCGCCCGCCTACTGGAGCCTGAAGACCGACACCCCTCGATTGCGTGCCTGCGACACGAACACCATCCCGTTGCCGACCGCGATCGAGCTCGGGATGACGAGGTGTCCCGGCGTCTCGCCCCGGCCGCCGAACTCGAACAGGAACTTGAGGTCCGGCGCGAACACCATGACGACCGAGCGCAGCGTGTCCGCGACGAAGTAGTAGCCGCGCTCGTCGCGCGCGATGGGCCCGGCCACGTTGAACTTCCCGGGCCTGCTGCCTTTCCCGCCGAACGGGTGCCCCACGCCGTCGGGCGAGACGGAGATGGCGCGGAACTGCGCCGCGATCGTGACGAGGACGTTCCCCTGCTCGTCCACGTCGAAGCCGGTGATCTCGACCTCGCTCGTGTCCGGCTCCTGGTCGGCCTCCATCCCCGCGGAGATCGCCTTCGTCAGATCGCGCGTGAAGAGGTAGCGACCGTCCTCGTCGGTCGCGACGACCCGGTACGCGCCCTGGGTGAGGAACCAGAGCTTCCCGTCGGCGTACCGGATCTCGTCGTATCCGAGCGTGACGCCGGGCGGGAGCGCGGTCGGCGTGAACGGCCCCGTCACCTCCCCGCGGTAGTTGCAGCGGACGATCTCGGGACCGGACGGGCCGATCTGGGAGACGATCAGATCGCCGCTCGGGAGAGGCGCGATCGAGTAGACGCTGTGGAGCCCCTGCGCCGAGCCGAACGAGTAGATCTGCATCCCGCTGCCGCCGAAGACTTGGATGTCCCGGCCGCCCCAGACGTACGCCTCGGCGTGCGCGCGGTCGTACGCGACGCGCTGGAAGCTCCCCTTCACGTCCCCCAGGAAGTCGGAGAGGTTGAAGAGGAAGAGCGCCAGCTTCGGCTGCTGCGGGTCCGGCGTCTCCGGGGCGGCCGCGGGGGCGCGCGCCGGCGCGGCGCCGGCCGCGAGGAGCGGGACGGACGCGGCGGCGACGAGCGCGGCGAGCTTCATGGCCCCGTCACTGCGCCGGGAGGAACATCTGCACGCGGTTGTTGTTGCGGTCGGCGACGAAGGTCTCGTTCCGCGCGTTCGAGCAGATCTGCACCGGGTAGTAGACGAGCCCCTCGCTCCAGCCCATCCCGAGCGTGCGCGCGAAGAACGAGCCGTCGAGGCCGACCGCCGCGAGCCCGTGGCCGTTCTGGTCGACGACGAGCAGCCGCTGGCCGAGGACGGTCATGTAGGTGGGGAAGTTGAGGTTGTCCTTGAGGCTCTTCCCGAGCGGCTTCAGCGCGGCCGCGCCCTTCTCGGCGACCCAGATCGTCGCGGAGACCGCGTCCACGACGTAGATCCGGCCGGCCCCGTCCACCGCGACGTCGGTGAACATGGCGTTGTCCGGCGCCGGCGGGCGGGGCAGCGTGCGCGTGACGGCGCCCGCCGGGTCGAGCACGGAGGTCTTCCCGGTCAGGTCGAGCACGTACACGTTGCCGCCCGCGTCGACCTTGAACGCGCGCGGAAAGGCGTAGGCCGAGTCGCCCTTGAACTTCACGTACTCGAGGAACTTGCCCGCCGGGTCCACCTTCGCGATCTCGTGCTTCCGGCCGTCGAGGACGTAGAGGACCCCGGCGGCGTCGAGCTGCAGCCGCGTCGGATACGCGAGCTGCGGGAGCTTCAGCTCCTTCCCGGCCACCGCCGCCCCGTCCTTGAGCTGGAAGGTGACGAGCCGCGCGTTCCCGGCGTCGGCGACGACGAGCCGGTCGTCGGTGCAGGCGACGCCCTCCGGATCCTTGAGCGCCGCCCCCGCCTCGTCCGCGTACACGGCGAGGTACGGACGGAGCCCGAAGCTCTCCGCGCGCGCCCCGGTGGCGGCCGCCGCCACCGCGGCCGCGAGCCACAGCTTCTTCGCGATCGTCACGGCATCACCTCTTGAAGTTCTCGTGGCACTTGACGCAGAGGTCCGTCGTCTTCGGCGCGGGCATGAGCCGCTTGTACTCGGTGCCGTGCGCGCGGTGGCAGGACAGACACGACATGGTGAGGTTCTTGTTCCGCGGGTCGGCGAAGCTGACGCCGATCGGGTGGGTCGCGTGCTTCTCCCAGTCGTGGCAGCCCGCGCAGACGTTGATCACGTTCGCGTCGGTGAGCATGAGCGGCCGGTCGGAGGAGTGCGGGTCGTGGCACTTGTAGCACTCGCCGTCCTTCACCGGCTTGTGCTTCGTGGGGGAGCGTTCCTGCCGCTCGATGGTGTCGGCGTGGCACTGCCCGCACACCGTCACGAGGTTCCCCTTGAGCAGCTTGCCCTTCGCGGAGGCGTGCGGCGTGTGGCAGGTGAGGCACGCGTCGCCCTGGAGCACGGGCGAGTGGAGGCGCCCCTTCTCCGTCATCTGGGCGATGAGCGGGGTGTGGCAGAGCTTGCAGAGCGCGAGCCCGGTGGACTTGGTCTTGAACGGCGTCTTGGAGGTGGCGGGCTCGTGGCACTGGGAGCACGCGCCGCGCTCCACCGGCGGGTGGACCTCGTCGTAGAGCATGCTGGGCCGGTTCGAGCCGTGCGGGTTGTGGCAGCTCGTGCAGCGCTGCGTGCGGACCGGGTAGCCCCCGTGCTTCGCGGTGAAGAGCGGGTTGTCCACCTTGTGGCAACCGAGGCACAGGTCGGGGACGGCCGCCTTGAGCAGGCTCGCCGACGCGGTCGAGCCGTGGGGGTCGTGGCAGGCGGTGCAGCCCGTCTTCTCGATGGGGCGGTGCTTCTGCTTCACCGCCGCCGCCGTCTCGACGAGCTCCTTGTGGCACCCGGCGCAGAGGTCGTTCCCGCGCTTCACGAGGTTCTTCGGGAAGTCCGAGGCGTGGGGGTCGTGGCACGACACGCACTTGCTCTCGACGACCGGCCGGTGCGAGCTCTTCGCCTTGGCGGGGATCATCGGGCCGTGGCAGGTGGCGCAGATCTTTCCCGGGTCGTCGGCGAGCAGCTTGCCGTGGGCGGTCGCGTGCGGGTTGTGGCACCCGGCGCAGTCGCGCGCGCGCACGGGCGTGTGCACCGAGGCCTTCTGCAGGGTCGCCTCGAAGTTGGCGTGGCTGTCGAGGCAGAGCTTGCCCTCGGCGCCGGGCTTGAGCTTGAACTTCTTCTCGGTGGCGGCCGCGGACGCCGCGGTCGCCCTGGCCGCCGCGGCCGCCTTGGCGGACGCGTCGGGGCCGGCGGCGCGGGCCGCCGCCGTGGAGCGCGCGGGGGGCGCGAGCACGGCCAGCGCGAGGGACAGGAGCAGGGTGTTCGAGCGCATGGTCGGTCCCTAGTTCTTCGGCTCGGTCTCGTGGCAGCTGTCGCACGCGCGCGCCTGGAAGGGCGGGTGCTCCACGGCCCGGAAGAGCTTCTCGTCCTTCGAGGCGTGCGGATCGTGGCAGCTCATGCAGTCGATGACCTTGGCGTCGATCCCGAGGTGGGCGGTCTGGAACGCCTTGTCCTTGAGCTCGTGGCACTGGGCGCACAGCTCCTTCATCGGCATCGCGAGCAGCCGCTCCTCGGAGGCGTGATGCGGCTTGTGGCAGGTGAGGCAGTCGTCGGCGGGCGGGTGCTGCTTCCCGCCGTCCATCTGCTTCTCGAGGTCCTTGTGGCACGTGAGGCAGAGCGCCGACCCCTTCGCGTTGACGAGGAACCGGAGCTTGGCCGCGTGCGGGTTGTGGCACTTCGAGCACTCGCCGTTCGTGAACCCGGCGTGGGCGCTCTTCGCCCCCTGCGCGGCCTTGTCCTCCTTGGCGTGGCACTTGAGGCAGAGCGTCTTCTGGTCCACCACGAGCATGCCGGGCACGTTCGAGGCGTGCGGGTCGTGGCACCCGAGGCAGTCGCCGTCCATGAACGGCTTGTGCTTCACGTTCGCGCCGGGCGCGACGAGGTCCGGGTGGCACTTCAGGCAGAGCTGCGCGCTCTTCGCGCGGAGGAGCTTCTTCTCGCCCGAGGCGTGGGGCTCGTGGCAGGCCGTGCACTGGCCGTCCGCGACCGGCCGGTGGGTGAACGCCTTCGTGAAGCGCGGCTCGGCGTCGGCGTGGCAGGTGAAGCAGAGCTTGTCCTGGCGCGACGCCGTCATGCCCGGGAAGTTCGAGCCGTGCGGGTCGTGGCAGGACACGCAGTCGCCGCTCTTGAAGGGCTCGTGGACGACGGGCTTCTTCTTCGCGGCGGTGACCTTGTCGTGGCACTTGAGGCAGAGGCCCTCGCCGTCCACCTTCACCAGGCGCCGGTTCGGCGACGCGTGCGGCGCGTGGCACGTCGCGCAGCCCTCGGGCGACGCGATCACCTTGTGCGGGAACAGCACCTTCTCGCCCTTGGCCTTGTGGCAGCGGAAGCAGAGCGCGTTGCCGGGCGCGCGGGTCATCGCCTTGTTGGCGCCGGTGTGCGGCTCGTGGCAGGAGAGGCACTCGCCCTTCACCACCGGCGCGTGCCCCACCTTCCCGCCGGCGAGGACGGCGGAGGTCTCGTGGCACTGCTCGCACAGCTTGCCGCCCTCCTGCTGCACGGCGAACGGCTTCGGGGAGCCCGCCGGGGCGTGGCAGCTGTCGCAGCTGCTCAGGGCGTCGTGCACGACCGGGCGCATCAGGCTCTTCGCGTCGGACGAGTGCGGGTCGTGGCAGGTCCCGCAGCCGCGCGTCGTGACCGGGTAGTCGGCGTGCGCCTTCTTGAACGACGCGGCGGTGGCGGAGTGGCACTTCGTGCACAGCTCCCCCTCGGGCTTGGCGAGGAGGTGCGCCGCCTTCGATCCGTGCGCGACGTGGCAGGCGAGGCACCCGTCCTTGGCGAGGACGGGGTGCACGTTCTTCCGCTCGAAGGCCTTCCGGTCATGGCAGGCGTAGCACGCCTGCGCTCCGGCCGCCTTGAGCATGTGCGGGAAGTCGGACCCGTGGGCCGCGTGGCACTCGGTGCAGAGGCCGGTCGCGAGCACGCGGTGGACGACCGGCTGGTCGATCCCGATCTTCTCCTTCGGGTGGCACCCGAGGCACAGCTCGTTCCCGCCCTTCTTGAGGAGGAGCTTGGGGACGACGCCGTGGCGGAGGTGGCAGGACTCGCAGTCCTTCTTCTTCACCGCCGCGTGGAGATACCGGAGCTTCTCGACCTTGTCCGAGAACTTCGTGTGGCAGTCCAGGCACTCCTTCTTCTTGAACTGCGCCGCCTCCGCGCGCGGCGCCCAGAGGAGCGCCGCGGCGATCGCGAGGGGGATGACGCGCCAGGGTCCGATGCTCGTCGACATGAGAATTGCTCTCCGGGGCGTGGGCCGTCAGTCCTCGATGCTCGTCACGAAGATCCGGGTCGGGTGCGCCTTGCGCAGCTTCGCGCCCCAGTCCTTCACCGCGGCGGTCATGTGCTCGTCGAACAGCTTCTTGAGGATCTCCGCCTTGGCCTCCTCGTAGGGCTTGGTCTCCGGCGGGATCACGTCGAGCACGTTCACCACGTGGAACTGGCCGCCGGACGAGACGAGCTTCAGGTCGCCGCGCGAGGCGTTCGCGAGCGCCCGGACGAGGTCCGGTGGCAGCCCGCCCACGGAGTAGGTCGTCCCCTCGAGGACGAGGGCGCGGTCGTCCCCGGTGATCTGCTCGTCCGAGTTGTTCCGCAGCCACTTGAAGTCGGTGCCGCCCTTCAGCCCGTCGAACGCGCGCTGCGCCTGCTTCGCGTCGCGGAACGAGATCGACTCGAGCTTGTAGAACCCGGGCGCCGTGTAGTCGGCCTTGTGGGCGTCGTAGTACTTGCGCGCCTCCGCCTCGTCCACCTGGACGTCCGGCACGATCACCCGCTGGACGAAGATGCCGAAGAGCGCCGAGCGGGTGTACTGCTCGACCTCGCGCCGGTAGTCCTCGCTGTCCGCGATCTTCCGGCGGCGCGCCTCCTGGTCGAGCAAGCGCTGGTAGATCACCTTGTCGAAGGTCTTCCACTTCTGCTCGTTGACCTTCTTCTCCTCGATCGCCTTGTCCACCCCGTGGAAGAAGCCCTTCGCCTCCTCGAGCGCGACGTCGGCGACGGTGACGGGCTTGTCGCCCTTGATCGTCGCGACGACGCGGCGGTCCTTGAGGAGCGCGGCGTACCCGGGCTTCTTCGCCTCGAAGTTGATCGACTTGAGGAGCTTGTCGTCCCGCTTCAGGTTCTTCTGGGCCAGGTCGCGGAAGAACTGGACCCAGATCTCCCCCTCGGCCACCCGGAGCGCCGCCTCCTCCGCCTCGGCTCGCTTCTCGGGGCTCTCGGGGTACCGGATCTCGTCGAGGCGCGCCACGACCGTGCCGCTCGGCGTCCCGATGGGCGGGCTCAGCTGGCCCGGCGCGAGCTTCTCGACCGCCATCCGGATCGCGGGGAGGAGCCTCGCCGCCACGGCGTCGTGGGGGACGCCGTCGCCCTTCGCCTTCTTGTCGGCGAGGAGCTGCTTCGCGACGTCCTCGAGCTTCTTCCCGCCCTCGAGCAGCTTCGGGAGGGCCTCCGCGTCCTCCTTCTTCTCGAAGAGCAGCGAGAGGAGCCTGTACTCGCGGACGGAGTCCTTGTAGTACGCCTCGACCTTCGCGGGGTCGGCCTTCGCGCCCGCGACCACCCGGCGCCTCAGGACCTCCCGCAGCGTGTTCGACCTGAACGTCGCGAGGCTCTCCTGGATCTCGGGGAGCTCGTCGAGCCCCATGTCGCGCGCCTCGAGCACGATGAGGCGGATGTCGATCATCCGGTCGAGGAGCTCCTGGAAGTCCTTCCCCTTGCCGACCGCGGGGGCCTTGGACTGCTTGCGCTCGCCGTGCGAGGTGGCGAGGACGTCGCCGAGATCGCGGAGCGTCACCACCTCGTCGCCGACCTCGGCGACGGGGACGCTGCCGTAGCGGTCGGAGAGCAGCGGGAGCCTCAGCGTGGCGAGGACGGACGCGGACGCGGGCGGGGGGGCCTTCCCGACCGCCGCGGGTTGCTTGGCCGCGGGCGCGGCGTCCTTCGCGGACGCCGGCGCGGCGGGCGTCGCGGGGGTCGCTCCCGCGGGTTTGGCCTCCGTCTTCGTCGCCGGAGCGGCGGCAGCCGGGCTCGCGCTCTTCGCGCTCTTCGCGGTGTCCGCGGAGCGCGCGGGCGGCGCGACGAGCAGCGCGACGAGCGCCGAGACGAGGACGGTCGGTTGCAGGTTCATGGGTCGCATGGGCGTCACCCCTTCGTGCAACCGGTATGCCCGGATCTCTCGGGCGGGTTGCATATGTAAGTCATCGTGAACACAGTAACTTCTCCAATTTTGGCGACCTGTCCGCGCCCTCGCGCCGCAAGACTTGCGTCCGCACACCGCAATTCCGCAGCAAGCTCGCCGCGGCCGACCGGCATCAGCGCCGTGCCGGCCGAGGCCGCGCGCGCGCCTCCGCCCTTCGCTGCACGCTCCTCGGCCGGAGCGCCCGCTCCACGATCTCCGAGGACATCCGGCAGACGAGCGCGGCCGTCGTGCTGACCGCTCCGACGTTGAAGACCCAGACTCCGTCGTGGCCGTCGTTGTAGGAGCGGGAGAGCCAGGCCAGGTCCTCGCCGGAGCGGTCGAGGATGTGGACGTTGAACTCGGCCGCGGCGACCGTCTCGTCGAAGCGGCGCACCTCCCCGGAGACGACCCAGTCCGCCCGGAGGCTGTCGAGCATGGTCTCGGCGGAGACGAGCGAGACGCCGCCGCGCAGGATGATGCGGTACTCGAGCAACGCCTCGCGGATCTCCCCGGGATCGACCAGGCGGAGCCCCGGGACGCCCGCGAGCTGCCGCATGATCTCGAGCCGCACGATGTCGCCGGCGTTCGGACGCCCGCTCGTGTTCAGGAACGGCACCACGACGACGGTCTTCGCGACCGGCTCGTCGAGCGCGGGCAGCCGGAACGAGAACTTGGGCGCGTACGTGTCGTCCGGCGCGCAGCGGATGCCGGGGGGACCCGCGCGGCGACGCGCCGCCGCGAGCGAGCGCGACAGCCGGTCGAGCGCCTCGCGCCGGAGCCGGGCGGGGTCGGTGACGACGCCGAGCCGGAGCAGGCCGGGGGCGTCGTCGCCGGTGCGCGCGAATCCGTCCATCCAGACGATGTCCGGCGGGTCCGCCGTGGTCACGAGCCGCATGGTCATCGCGATGCGGAGGTCCCCCGGCCCCCCCTGCTCCACGGTGGCGATGAGGACGGCGTCCACCCCGAGCTGCTCGCGGGCCGCGCGGGCGACGTCCCGGCTCAGGCCCCCGGTGTAGCGGATGCGCCCCGCCGCCAGGAACCGCTCCACCGGCTCGCCCGTGACGACGTCGAGGCCGGCCTTCGCCGCGGCGCGCGCGACCTCCGCCTCGAGCCCGGGCTCGGGCGCCCCGTCGGACGCGAGGTTCTCCACGGGGAAGACGGCCACGCGCGCGACGTCCGCGAGTCCCGGCGCCGCGGCTCCGGGGCGGGGCGTCAAGGCCAGCGCGGCGCAAACGAGCGCCGCGACCGCGCGCGCCGCGTCACTGGAAGAGCTGCAGGAGGAGATCATGGACCGCGTCCTCGGTGACGCCGTTCGTCGGACGGCCCCCGGTCCCGAGGAGCCGGTCGCCGAGCGTCAGCCCGCCGCGGCTCGTGCTCCCGCTCCACACCACCTTGCCGCTCGACGTCTCGATGAGCTGCGCGCTCACGGTCACCACCGGCGCGCTGCCGCCCGTGCCGCGCACCTCGCCGAACTCCCGCACCACCCCCGTGATGAGCGCGTCCACCTTCAGCATCGCGCCGAGCCGCGTCGCCTCCTCCACGGTGGGCGCCCACGGCGTCGCCATCCCGACCCGCGCCACCGCGCGCGACACCTCGCCCGGCGGCACGGCGTAGACCCCGCCCGAGGCGAGGAGCGCGGAGAAGAGGGTGTCCCGCACCTGCTCCGCCGCCGAGGGCTCCTTGCTCAGGTTCTGCAGCGGCAGGACCGCCACGGTCTTGACGGAGCCGAAGTCCATGTTGCGGTCGTGATAGGTGCGCGAGGACGCGCAGCCCGACGCGGCCGCCACGAGGAGCGCGCAGCGCATCGCGAGGGATCGGGTTCGCCGGGTCATGGAGGTCCTCGGAGGCGTCACAGGGTCAGGACGAGCTGGGCGGTGAAGGACTGCGCGTCGGAGCGGCCGAGCGGGGCGCTCGCCGACGCGACGCCGTACGTCGACACCAGCCTCGCCCACGGGGTCAGGCGCCAGGTGAGCGAGGCGGTGCTGCTGCGCGAGCTCGACTGCGACTGGCTCTCGAACGCCTCGCTGTGGTTGAGCGAGATGATGAGGCTTCCTCCCCGGAGCGGAGAATAGCCGATCTGGAAGCTCCCGAGGGAGCGCGCCGGCTCCCTGCTCACGCGGAGGCGGGTGAGCGTCCCGGAGAGGAGCAGCGCCGGCACGGGCGTCCACGTGGCGGAGCCGCTCAGCGTCTCGCTCAGCGTCCGCGAGGGCGCCACGGCGCCGCCGGACGCCGTGGCGAGGGCGACGCCGTAGCTCCCCGTGAACGAGACCGCGGACGCGGGCGTCACCACCGTGGAGACCGTGGCCTGCGTCCCGTACGAGCGGCGATCCCCGAAGGAGCCCGCCGTCGCCCCGGCGGAGGCGGTCGCGTCCACGCCCTCATACAGGTTGGCGGTCACGAGGCCGGTCACGCCGTTCGAGACGGCGCGCGAGCCTGGCGCCTCGGTGAGGCTGCCGCTGTAGCCGAGGGTCCCGTTGAGCGTCTGCAGCGGCTGCGCGGCCAGCATCGCGGCCCAGGTGGTCTGCGCCAAGTGGCCCGAGCCGGTCGCCCCGGAGTCCGCGCGCTGCAGCCGCGCCGTGGCCGACAGCGTCGGCGAGAGCGGCCGGGCCCACCCGAGCCCGTTCGCGACGAGCCAGGCGTTCCCGATGGTGCCGCCCGTGCCCCGGGTCCCGAGCGTGAGCGACAGATCGTACCGGAGCTGCCGGCTTGCGGTGAGCGGCAGGGAGAGGACGCCGCTGAAGCTGTTCGACCACGCCGTCATGCTCCCGCGCACGGACTCGGCGGGCACGATGTCGAAGGCCTGCAGCTCGGTGACCTGGATGTCCGCGAAGCGCGGATCGACCGTCGCGCCCACCGGCAGCGGGGTGGTGACGACCTTCAGGTAGCGCGCCTGCGTGACCGGGATCGTCAGCTCGAAGCGGGCCTCGAACGTGCCGAAGACCACGGGGCCGGCGAGCGGGACGGGGGTCCAGGTGACGTTGTCGTCGCTGCGGTACGCGGTCCAGGTGAACTGCGCCACGATCTCGGGCGGGAGGGGCTGGGACACCCAGACGTAGAGCGTGTTCACCGGGCGCAGGACGTCCGGGAACTGCAGCCCGAGGTGGCGGTTCGCCGCGTCCCCGCGCGCGGGCGCCGAGGTGCCGAGGTTCACGCCGGCCGCCGTGGCGACGTCGCCGTCGACGAGCGCGGGGAGCGGCTTCAGGGTGCTCTGCGTGGGCGTCGCCGGGATCGCCTCGATGAGCGCCAGCCCGGCGACGGCGAACTGCTGCGTCGCGACGACGGCGTTGGGCCCGTTCGCGCGCGTGTCGGTCACCGAGGCCGTGAGGCCGTCGTTCAGGTAGTAGGTGCCGTCTCGCAGGAACTTTCCTCCGTAGCGCACGGCGCCCTGTCCCGACCAGGAGCCGATCGAGGAACCCCGCAGCCGGTCGTCCAATTCCGACCAGCCGAGGAGGGCGCTGCCCTCCAGCGCGCCGGCCGTTCCGAGCTGGGTCTGGAGCGACACGGACGACGTCCTCACGTCGCGGAGCGTGCGCTCCAGGTCGTACTGCTCCGAGCGAAGGAGGCGCAGGGAGACGGGCGCGAGCTCGATCGGGCGCCAGTTGAGCGTCGCGCCGAGCGCCTCGTAGACCAGGGTCGGCGACGCGCTCGCGACGGAGACGGCCCCCGTCGCGTCGGCGGGCTGGGACGAGCCGGCCCTCGTCTGGCGGCGATCGTAGGTCACGCCTCCCCTGAGGACTTCGCCCCCGAAGTCGAGCCGGAGCGCGCCCGCCCAGCTGCGGGTGGTCGTGGTCACACCCCCGGCCCAGGCGTGCGTGTCCTGGAGCCAACCGTCGCCGGAGAACACGAGCGACTCGTAGAGATCCTTCGAGACGGCGAGCCGGTAGTCGTCCCGCAGCGCCTGCGTCCGGGTCCTCGTGGAGACCCCGCTCGCGTCCACGACGGTCCCCTCGTTCGCGAGGTAGTCGCCCTCGAGGCGCAGCGCCCACGAGTCCGCGTGGGCGCGCCCTGCGGCGGCCGCGAGGAGCACGGCGACCGTGGCCCGGAGCGCCGCCCGTCGGCCCTCGCGCGCGGTGCGACCCGTCAACGGCGCTCACCCGCGATGGCGAAGTCGACCGGCTCGCCCACGAGCTCCACCCGCGACGCGCTCCGGCCGGCGGCGAGATCGACGACCTCGAGCGCGCCTGCCTCGGGGACCATCGCGAGGAGCGTCCCGTCCGCGTCCTCGATGCGCAGGCGCGTGGCGCGGCCGGCCGCGGAGATGGCGCCGATCGGCAAGGGCGAGACCTGACCGAAGACCCCGAGCCCCTCGGGCCGGGCCACGTAGAGCAGGCCCGTGCGCGCGTCCACCTGGACCGCGCTCGCGCCGAGGCCGACGAAGAGCCGCTGCACCGGCGCGAGCTCCGGGACGGAGAGCACGCTCGCGTACAGCGAGCCCGCGCAGACGACGGCGAGGCGGGTCCCGGTCCGGTCGAGGGCGCCGAGCAGGGGCTCGGGATCGGTCGCGAGGGTGCCCGCGACCGCGGCGTTCGGGACGTCCACGACCGTGGCCGTGCTCGAGCGGCGGTTGAAGACGAACGCCCGGGTCCCGGCGGCGTTGACTAGGATCGAGACCGGCCCGAGGCCGACGGGGAGGCGCGCCCGCTCGACCAGGCTCGACGCGTCCACGAGGCTCACCGTCTGCGAGCCGGCGTTCGCGACGAGGAGCTGCGCCCCGCCGGCGGCGAGCGCGACCGGCCCGGGCCCGTCCCCCGGACGGAGCCGCGCGACGTCGCGCCGCTCCCCGGTCGCGAGATCGTACGACCGCAGCTCGTCGCGCTCCGGGAGGCTCACGTAGAGCCGCCGCGCCACGGGGTCGAGCGCCACGCCGCCGGGGGCGGCGTCGAGGAGGAGCGCCCCGGTGACCTGCTTGCGGAGGACGTCGAAGAGGACGGCGTCGTTCGATCCCGCGCTGACGACCGCGCCCGCCCGCTCCGGGATGGCCTCGTGCGCCTGCGCGAGCGCGAGCAGCGACGGGAGGGACGCCTGCGCGGCGACCTGCTCGTCGCGCACCGAGAGCCAGAGCACCGTGGCGCGGCGCTCCGCCACCGCGAACGGCGCCGGGACGAGGAACGGCTCCTCCGGCGCGCCCGGGTCGTTCCGCGAGAGCGTGAGCCTCAACCCGGCATACCTGCCCGCCGGCGCGTCGCCCGCGGCGAGGAGCCGCTGGCGCGTCCCGGCCCTGCCGATCCGGGCCGGCCCCCTCACCCGCAGCGGCACCGCCGAGCCGTCCGCGCGCTCCGCGGCCGCTCCCTCGACCGAGAAGGAGAGCCCGCCCACGCGGTCGGGCAGCGGCTGCACGTACACGTAGACGGCCCCCTCGGTCTCGCCGCGCGCCGGAGGCTGCGGCCGCTGCCGCGCCGCGCAGGCCACGGACGCGAGGGCGAGCGACAGGGCGGCGACCGATCGTCCGGCTGGCATGGCGCTGAAGCCTCGCACGCTGGAGGAGGACGGGACGAGAGAAAAGAAGAGGGGGAGGCCGCGTCACCGCGCCTCCCCCTCCGGACTGCGCTACGTCAGCAGCTCGTGACGGCTAGTCCTTGCTGTGGCACTTGTTGCAGAGCGAGCGCTGGTAGCTGCCGTAGGACGCCGACGGACGCATGTAGTAGCCGATCTGCGTCGTCGCCGCGCTCATCGCGCCGCCGGTGCTCGGGCCCTTCGCCGTCGCCCAGCCGGCCGAAGAGGTGATGAACTCGCCGTCGTTGAACCAGCGGGTCATCGAGTTGAACGCGGACGCGTGCGCGCGGTGGCAGGAGAGGCACATCACGTTGCTCCCCGTCCCCGCCGCGTTCGCCTTGTACGTCGAGGTCCCGTTCGTGGTGCCGCCCGACGGGACGGTGACGACGTTCGCGAACGTCTTCACCGTGTCGAGATCCATCGAGCCGACCTCGAACGGAACGAGCGAGTCGTAGTTGTCCGTCGCGGTCGTGAAGTTGCCGGTCGAGACGTAGCCGTTGTAGTTCGCGGCGATCGTGGCGCTGAGGTGCGCGCCGTTGCCGGCCGGGTGGATCGTGAGGCCGGTGACCGTCGCGCCCTCGACCGTGTTCGAGTGCATCTGCGGGTGGCAGTTCATGCACCACTCGGACATGCCCGAGCCGTAGGCCACCTGGACCTGGTTGTTGAACTGGCCAGCGGTGCCGGAGATGGTCTCCGTCGAGTTGTAGGTGCCAGGAGCGAGCGCGATGGGCGGCGAGTTCTGGAAGACCGGGCCGACGCCGGACTTCGGCACGTAGCCGACGCCGCCGAGGATGCGGTAGGCGCCGAGGGTGGAGCTCGCCGAGATCTTGGCCAAGAAGCTGGCGACGACCGTGCCGCGGCTGTCGGCGTAGGAGCCCGAGCCCGAGATCGCCGGGCCCTGGGTCGTGAACGTGCCGGCCGTGGAGGAGGTGTAGCGGTAGCGGCCGTGCGGGTCATGGCAGCTCACGCAGGCGAAGCCCGCGCCGTTCCAGCCGATGAGGGCACCACCGTTGCTGCCCGGGGGGATCGGACGCGTGTCGGGGACGATGCCGAAGTCCTTCGCGACCACGTTGTGGCCGGCGCGCTGCCCGGCCTGCGTCGCGGGGCCCTCGTACCCGGTGTAGCTGAACTCGTTGTTCAGCCACATGAAGTCGCCGCCCGGCGTGAAGTTCGCATTGGCAGCCTGGATGTTGTTGAGCTGGCCCTGGTTGCTGACCGAGAGGATGTGGTAGCTGCCGGCCGGCGTGTGCGCGTGGCAGTTGAGGCAGGTCGAGGACTGGTCCGCGCCCTGGAGCAGGAACGGGTTCGTCGTCCCGATCGGCGTGCCGTTGAGGGTCATCGCCGAGGACACCGTCGCGCCCTCGACCGTGTGGGAGTTGTGCATCGTGTGGCAGCCCTCGCACTCGGCGACGCCGCCCGAGTGGAAGGCGTAGGCGGAGCTGCTCGCGAGAGCGAACACGGCCGCCATGGCGATCTTCGTGAACTTCATTCTCTTCTCCGGTCTGTGGCCGCCGAGGCGACCGTGGGTTTCGCTGCGACTCGACAGCTCGTGGGTGAAAGGACTCCCCGACTGCTCGTTTCCAGCACCGATGAGCTGTTCGGGCGGCCGTGGTGCATGAGCGATACCACAGCCGGGAGGCCCGCTGCGCGGAGCCAACGGCTCGGGAACACGCGGCTTTCGGCGCGTGGAGGAGCGGCCGGGGATCGGCCAGGGCTTGGGGGAAATACCCCAGCTTTGCGCCAGGCCACCCACACCCACACCCCCAACCTTCGGCGCACAACTTCGGCGCACAATTTGTCTCGCTGCGCGAGCGACCTCTCGTGGAGCGGGTCCGGCGTCGGACCCGCGCAACGGAGCGCACGTTCGCGCCGGACCCTGCGGCGGACCGCCTGGACGCGCGCGGCGCCTCGCTCGCGGCGCCGTCGCGGCCCTGGGACCCGCCGTGCGTCGATCGCGGCTCTCGTGGTAGGGTCCGCGCTCCTTACGATGAGGATCTCATGACCCGAACGCCGATCGCCTTCGTCGCCGTCCTCCTCCTCGCGGGCGCGCCGGCGCACGCCGCCGTGACCGCTGCCGCCCCTGCCGCGCCGCCCAAGGCGGCCGCGCC
>DASVZX010000208.1:0-4721 GCA_036391435.1 Anaeromyxobacter sp.
CCCGCTCCCCCCGCGCCGCGGGGGGGAGCGCGCCGCGGCGGCCTCGCGGCCACCGGGCGTGACCTCCGGTGAATCAGGCGGTCCCGGCCGGCTCCGCGCCGAGCTCCCCGGCGGACGCCCCGGCGAGGCGGCGGACGCGCGCCGCCGCGGCCCCCGCCCGCTCTTCCGCCCGGATGTCGTGGAGCCGCTCGGCGAGCCGCGGCAGGACGTCCTCCCGCGTGTAGCGGACGAGGTGCTCGCCGAGGATCGCGAGGGTGACGCCCTTCGCGAGCCCGGCCACGCCGCCCTTGCGGAGCCCCTTCGAGAGCAGGCGCCAGAAGCCGCGCCGCCGCCGGCCGAGGATCCCGAGCCGCCACACGGCGCGCGCGAGCGTCGCGAGCGCGTCCGGGCGCAGCGCGGACCGCGCGATGGGGGCCTCGTCCAGGTGGCGCTCGCACCGCGCGAAGTACGCCTCCTCGTCGTAGAGCGCCTCGAGGAGCCGGGCGTACCCGGCGACGAGCGTCTCCTCGCCCATCCGCGGCTCGAAGTTGGGCCGGTCGAACTGGTCGCCCGTGGGCCGGGCGCGGAGGCGCCCCTCGCGCTCGAGCCGGCGCCACAGCGCCGTCCCCGGGAGCGCGCTTAGCGTCCCCACCATGGCGCGCGGGATCGGCAGCGACGAGATGAACGCGCGCTGCCGCTCGAAGATCGAGTCGTCGTCGCCGTCGAAGCCGACGATGAACCCGGCGAAGACCTCGAGCCCGGCGCGGGTCAGCGTCCGCACCGACTCGGCCGGGTCGGCGCGCAGGTTCTGCCGCTTGCCGGCCTCGGCGAGCGACGCCGGGTTCGGGGTCTCGATCCCGACGAACACCGCCGTGAACCCCGCGCCGACCATCGACGCGAGGAGCTCGGGCTCGCCGGCGAGGTCGAGGCTCGCCTCGGTGTAGAGGTCGAACGGGCGCCCGTGGGCGCGCTGCCAGGCGGCCACCTCGGGCAGGATCCTCGAGACGGCGCGCCGGTTGCCGATGAAGTTGTCGTCGACGAGGAAGAGCGGCCCCCGCGCGCCGACCGCGCGGAGCGCCTCGAGCTCCGCGACGACCTGCGCCGGAGACTTCACGCGGGGCACGCGGCCGAACACCTCGATGATGTCGCAGAACTCGCAGGTGAACGGGCAGCCGCGCGAGACCTGGAGCGCGAACGTCGCGTAGGCGTCGAGGTCGAGCAGGTCGAAGCGCGGCACGCGCGCGAGCGCGAGGTCGGGGCGCTCGAGGCCGGGCGGGGAGAGGATCCGCTCCGGGACGGAGCCGGGCGCCTCGAGGGCCCGGACCAGCCGGGCGAGGCGGCCCTCCGCCTCGCCCTGGAAGACGTGCGTCGCCTCCGGGAAGGCGCCCGGGCTCGTCGTCGGCGCCGGGCCGCCCGCGACCGTGATCTTGCCGAGCGCGCCGGCGCGCGCGAGCACCTCGCGCATCGACCGCGCCTGGACGAGCATCCCCGACACGAGCACCGCGTCCGCCCAGCGCAGGTCCTCCGCCTGGAGCGGCGCGACGTGCAGGTCGCGGATCCGCAGCTCCCACGACGCGGGCAGGTGGGCGGCGAGCGTCGCGAGCCCGAGCGGCGGGAGGGTCGCCTTCTTCCGGATGAAGGGGAGGCTGTGCTGGTAGCCCCAGTACGTGGGCGGCGTCGCAGCCTGGACGAGGAGCGCGCGCATGACCGCGAGGAGTACCGCCGCGACGTCACGGAAATATCACCGCACGTGTCCCTTCTCGGGTGTCCGGGGTCCCCGGGCGTGCCGCAGCGCGGCGAAGCCGGCGCGCACCGCTCGCGGCCCGCGAGCGCGGAAGGACGCTCGCCGCGGGACGCGCCTCAGGGCGGGGGCGTGCCCGGGACGACGCGGAGCCCGAGGGCGCGGGCCCGCCGCCGCGCGCGCGCGGCGGCGCGAGTCACGCCTCGTGAACCCGAGCGCGACGCCCGCCAGAGGAGCCAGGCGGCGAGCGCGACCAGCACGGGCGCCGCGACGACGCCGATCACGAGGGCGACCGCCACGACGATCGCGCCGCCGGCGACGACCGCGAGCGTGAGCGCGAGGTGCCTCGCGACGTCGGCGGCGGCGAGCGCGGCCGCCAGCGGCCACGGCGTCCGCATCCGGGCGGGGTGCAGCAGGACGGCTCTTCCGGTTCCGTGCATCGCGCCCTCCGGGATGCAGGGCCTGCGCGCAACTTATGCACGATGAGAGCACGTTTTGTCGCACGTGTCGCGTCCCCGCCCGACGGGACGTTCCCCCGGTCCCACGTGGAGCAGATTGCCGAGGAAGGGCGAGAGGTTGCGATGGAAAGCGCGAGGACGCCGCCGCTAGAGGTCGAACGCGTCGACGAACAGGACCTCGTCCGAGCGCGAACGGATCCGCTCGACGAGCGCCGGCGGCGGCACCTCGTCGAGCTCGATCGCGCAGGAGGCCGCCTTCGCCTGCTCGAAGACCGTGTTCTGGACCGCCTCGACGTTGATGCCGGCCTCGCGGATGAGGGCCATCACGTTCGCGAGGACCCCGACCTTGTCGTAGTGGCGCACGACGAGCCGGGCGCGCGCGGGCGTGTGGCGCGCGACGTTCACGCAGTTCGGCACGTGCCCGGACCGGACGAACACCTCGACGATCCGGATCGTCTCGCGCGCGATCGCGTCCTGCGCCTGCTCCGTCGACGCGCCGACGTGGTGCGTGCCGTACACGCCGGGCAGCCGCGCGAGCGCGCTGTCGAAGTCCGCCTTGCCCTTCTCCGGCTCGCCCGCGAACACGTCGGCGGCGACGCGGATCCGCCCGCTCCGGGCGAGCTCGAGGAGCGCGTCGGCGTCCACGAGCTCCGCGCGCGCGGTGTTGACGAGCGCCGCGCCCGGGCGCATCGCCTCGAGCACCGCCCGGCTCACGATCCCGCGCGTCTCCTTCGAGAGCGGCAGGTGGAGCGACAGGAAGTCGGCCTCGCGCGCGAGCGCGGCGAGGTCCTGCGCCCGCTCCACGCCGAGCGCCTTCGCGCCCGCGTCGTCGAGCGATCGCGACCACGCGACGACGCGCATCCCGAGCGCCTGCGCGCGGCGGATCACCTCGCGGCCGATGGAGCCGCACCCGGCGATCCCGATCGTCCGCCCGAACACGCCGCGCGCCTCGGAGAACCCCTTCTTGTTCCAGCGCCCGGCGCGGAGCTCCGCGACCTGATCCGGGATCCGGCGGTCCAGCGAGAGCACGAGGCCGATCGCCAGCTCCGCGACCGCGATCGAGTTCTGCCCCGGGCAGTTCGCGACGTAGACGCCGCGCCGCGAGGCGGCCGCCACGTCGATCGTGTTCACGCCCGCCCCCGCCCGGACGACGAGCGAGAGCGACTCGGCGCTCTCGAAGACCTCCGCCGTCACCTGCTTCGACCGGACGACGAGGATCGAGGCGTCGCGGGCCGCGGCGGGCAGGTCCTTCGCGGACACGTCCGGCCGGTGATCCACCCGGAGCCCCAGCTTCTCGAGGTCCGCGAGCCGCTCCTTCGGGAACGCGTCGGCGACGAGGGTCTTCATGCCGCGAACGCTAACGCCATCGCGCGGGGCGCGCCCACGTCCGATCAGGGGCGTGCCGGGGGGAGCCCCGGCTAGGACCGCAGCCGGAACGCCTCGACCAGCTCGCGCGCCTTCTCGCGCGCGAACGGCAGGGCCGCCTCCACCTCGGGCGACAGCCCCTCGCCGAACGCGAACTCGCGCCCGGCGACCGTGACGAGCCCGGCGGGGGGCGCGCGGCCGTGGAGCGTGCGGGCGAGGTCGAGGATCTCCTCCGGCATGAGCGCGTGGAGGATCGCGACGCGCGCGGCGCGCGGGACGAGGTGCGCCGAGCGGACCTCGCCGGGCGTGCCGGCGACGGAGGCGTCGAGGAAGAGGACGCCGGTCGCTCCGGCGAGCGCCTCCGCGTGCTCGGGCACGAGCTCCTGCGCCTCGATCACCTCGATGCCGGGGACGACGTCCTCGAGCCCGCGCGCGAGGGCGATCCCGGCGCCGTCGTCGGCCCGGGTCGTGTTGCCGAGAGCAAAGGCCAGGATCTTGTTCTTCACGTCGCGCTCCACCGGGCGCGCGCGGTGGCCGCCGGAGAGCGGATTCTACGCCCCCGGCGCGGACGCGACGAGGGCCACGCGGGAGGCTGCCCGCCCGTACCTCGGAGGGGCATGTGCGCGGACGCACAGGGAGTGACGGTCCGGCGCGCGCGGCGGGCGGGGCTATCGCCAGGCGCCCGGGCGCGCGTAGACGAGCGCCAGCGCCACGTCGTCCTGGTACACGCCCGCGGCCGGCCGCGCGGTCCGGAGCCCGGCCCACGCGCGGTACTCCGCGTCCCGGCTCCCCCCGTCGAGGGCCACGACGGCGACGTCGGCCTCCTCCGGCCCCGAGGCCATCGAGAGGTCCGACCGGATGCGCCCGTCGCGCGCGTACGCATCGACGGCCGCCGCCGACACGCCCGGCCACCAGACGCGCGCGCCCGGACGGGCGCGGTCGTTCAGCGCGGGGAGCACGCGGGCGGCCGCGTCGCCACCGTCCTGCCGCGGGAGCCCGGCCGACGCCGCGCCCGGCGCGCCGCCCGCGAGCTCGTTCCAGGCCGACGTGCCGAGCGGGAACGACGCGGCGGCCGCCCGCAGCCCGGGGTAGAGGACGAGGAGCGCCACGCTCGCGAGGACCGTGGTCGCGCGGCGCGGCCAGGCGAGCACGCTCGCCGTCGCGATCGTGCGCGCGGC
>DASVZX010000209.1:0-3019 GCA_036391435.1 Anaeromyxobacter sp.
CGCCTCGCGAGAGGCCGGCCCGGCACCGACGCCCGTGCCCGGCGCGACGCCCGTCTTCGTGCTCACGCCGTCGCAGCACCCCGCGCCGCCCCGAGCCGCGTCGAGAGCGCCTCCGCGCGAGGAGCCGGCGGGGCCGGTCGAGCCGGAGGGGCCGGCCGCCGTCGAGCCCCGGGAGCCCCCGCCGTCCGGGCCGCCCGCGGTGCCCGAGTCCTCCTTCGCGTCGATCCTCGACGAGGCGATCGCGGACGAGGCGGAGCCCGAGCCGGCGGCGCCGCCCCCGAGGCCGCCCGCCGAGGGGACCGAGAGCCTCGAGCCCCTCTACGGCACGGGCGAGCCGACCCCGGCCCCGCAGGCCCCCCCGGCCGGGAAGGGCGGCTCGCTCCCCGCCGCGTCCCGGCGCGCGATGCTGATCGCGACGACGGTCGCGGCGATCCTCGGCCTCGCCATCCTGGCCTACGCCGTCGCGCGCCGGCCCGCGGCGCCGCTGCCCGATCCCGCCGCGGTCGCGGCGGACGCGGAGGCCCAGATCGCTTCCCGCATCTCCAGCGCCGATCGCCGCATCTCCGAGGGACGCCTGAGCGGTCCGGACGGCGCCCTCGAGCACCTGCTCGCGGCGAGCGCGCTGCGGCCGGCCGACGCTCGCGTGAAGGACCGGCTCCGGCTCCTCGCGGACACCCTCGAGATGCTCGGCGCCCGCGCGCTCGAGCGGGGCGACGCCGCCGAGGCGGAGGTCCACCTCTCCGCCGCGAAGCGCGCGGCGCCGGATCGGCGGAGCATCGCGTCCAAGCTGGAAGCCGCCGCCAAGATGTCCGCGGCCTCCGCGGCGGGGTCGCAGCCGGACGCCGGCGACGGCGCGCGCTGAAGGCGCGGCGCGCTTCTCCTGGTCCCGTGAACGAGCCCGTGCTGGAAGGTCTCCGGGCTCGGGCTCGGGCACGGGCGCGTGCACGGGACCCGGATCACGCGCCCGGCGCCCCGGCTCGGCCGAGGTCGCGGGCGTGGGGCGGCGCGGCCGGGATCGGGCCCGTGATCCGCGTCGCCAGGTCGCCGTACTTTACGACCCCCGCCGGGGCGGTATCCTCGAGGCATGCGCCGCGCCCTCGCCGCCGCCCTCCTCCTCGCCGCCGCCGCGTGCAAGAAGCCGGAGCCGCCGCCTGCGGCGCGTCCCGACTCGGGCACGGCCGAGGCCGCGAAGAGCCTCGCGGCGATCGTCGCGTCCTGCGCCGAGACGGAGGGCGAGGTCCAGGTCCGGCGTGCGGGCCAGCGGGAGTGGACGACGATCGCGACCGGCGCGGTGTTCCGGGCCGGCGACGTCGTGAAGACCGCTCCCGGCGGGTTCGCCCGGGTCGAGTTCCTCGCCGGCGGCGGGCTCGAGCTCGAGGCGGACGCGGAGGTGGCGATCGACGTCGTCCCGCCGGCGGCCGCCGGCGCGCCGGCGCCGCCTCCGGAGCAGCGGATCTCGGTCGAGCGCGGCGTCGTCCGCGGCTTCATGCCCGCGAAGGCGGACGCCGCGCCCATCGTGCTGCGCACCGCGGAGGGG
This sequence comes from Anaeromyxobacter sp., assembly GCA_036391435.1. Lineage (GTDB taxonomy): Bacteria > Myxococcota > Myxococcia > Myxococcales > Anaeromyxobacteraceae > Anaeromyxobacter. Next base: position 1,538 of record DASVZX010000209.1, read on the forward strand.
AAGGACGTCCGGCTCGCCGCGGCCGCCCCGGGGGAGAAGCCGGTCGCGGTCCGCCTCACGCGCGGCGCGCGCGGGACGGAGGTGGCGGTCACCTCCGGCCAGGTGCGCGTCGGGGGCGCCCAGGGCGAGACCACGCTCCGCGCCGGCCAGGCGGCGGACGTCCGGGCCGAGGGCACGACCGAGGTCGTCGACCTGATCGCGTTCCCGGCGAGCCAGGAGCCCGGCATCGACGCGCGCTTTCGCTGGGAGCCGCAGCTCGCGATCCGCATGTCGTGGCGCGCGGTCGCGGGCGCCTCCGGATACCGGGTGCAGATCGCGCGCGACCTCGCGTTCCAGTCGGTCGAGCAGGCGTTCGACGCCGAGGGAACCCAGGCCACGTTCGTCCCGCGCGCCGAGGGTCTCTACGCCTGGCGCGTGGCCTCGCGGGACGCGAGCGGCCGCCTCGGCGAGTACGGCTTCGCCCGCCGCATCTACCTCGAGAAGGAGCAGCCGCGCGATCTCCTCGTCGGCCCGTCCGACGGGCAGACGGTGAACTTCGCCGAGCAGCTCCCGTCCGTCGAGTTCACGTGGCAGTCCTCGGCGAACGCCGCGGCGTACCGGCTCGTCATCGCGCGCAGCCCGGATCTCTTCGGGCAGAAGCTCATGGAGCTCGAGACGTCGGGCCAGAAGCTCGAGGTCGTCGCGCTCGAGGCCGGGACGTACTACTGGGGCGTCTACGTGAAGGACCCGAAGGGGCCGCAGCCGATCTTCGTGAAGCCGCGCCAGCTCGTGCTGGCGAAGGTCGCGAAGCCGAAGGTCAAGGTGCCGCGGTCGCTCAGGGAGTGGGGGAAGTGAGCCGCTCGAGCGGCTACAGGGGCGTGTAGACGATCGGCTGCCGCGCGAGGATGAAGCGCTCGATCGCGTCGACGGCCCAGCCCGGCATGCCGTGGAGCCGGACGCCGCAGCCGGTGGGCTGCCGGCCGATCGTCGCGCTCTTCTCGCGGACGAACGCGACCTCGCCCTCGAGGTCGAGCTTGCGGCCGTCGGCGAGCCCGAGCCGGACCTGCAACCGCGTGCCGGCGGGCGGAGGCATCGCGGTGGCGATGAACACGCCCCCGGAGTCCATCCGGCGGGTCTGACCGACGTAGAAGTTGTGCTCCGACACGAGGCTCACGTTGACCTCGACGCGGGTCGGCACCGGCCGCGCCTTCGGTTCGTCGACGAGCTCCTCGTCGATGAGCGCCATGAGGTCGACCTCGGCAGCGCGCCTCGGGGGCGGGACGGTCCCGGGCGCCTCGAGCGTCGGCGGCCGGACGGGCGCCGCGGTGGATCCCTTCGGGGGCGGCGGCGGGATGATGGGCGGGGGTGCGGGGATGATCGGCGCAGGTCCGCCGCCGACGAGGCCTTGGCCCACGCTCCGCTCGACGACCACGAGGGGCTTCGAGAGCACCTCGGCCCTCGCCAGCGAGCGCTCCGCGCCGGCCACGGCGGCGAGCGGCTCGA
>DASVZX010000210.1:0-12431 GCA_036391435.1 Anaeromyxobacter sp.
ACCCGGCCGGGCGGCCTCCCGACGCGCGCGCCCTCCTCGACGCGCTCGAGCGGCTCCTCGACGCGCTCGACCGCTCGCCGCGCCGCGCGGCGCCCGCCGGGAGCGGGCCCGCCGCCGTCGAGGCGCTGCGCCACTACTTCCGGGGCGAGGAGTGCCAGTCCCGTCCGGTCTTCGGCGCCGACTGCGCCGAGCACTACCGGCGCGCCGTCGAGCTCGACCCCACCCTCGCGGCGGCCCACTACCAGCTCGCCGTCTGGACGCGCCGCTTCGGCGGGACCGTCGCCGACCAGCGCGCCTCCATCGCGCTCGCGCTCGAACACTGCGACCGCGCGCCGCCGCTCGAGCGGGTGCTCATCCGGGCGTTCGCGGCGCACCTCGAGGGGCGCGACGGCGACGCGATGGCGCTCTTCCGCGAGGCGATCGAGCGTTGGCCGGGGGACAAGCGCGCGTTCTACGAGCTCGGCGACCTGCTCCGGCACCAGGACGACCTCCGGCTCGCCGTCCCGTACTTCGAGCGGGCGGTGGAGATCGACCCCGATCTCGGCTGGGCGCTCGGGCAGCTCGCCGAGGCGCTCGGCGCCCTCGGGCGGGCGGACGAGCTGCGCGCGTGGGCGGAGCGCTGGGAGGGCGCGCCCTCGCCGGTGACGCTCCACGCGCTCGCGATCGCCCGCGGCTGGCTCGGCGACGCGCCGGGCGCCGTCGCGGCGGCGCGCCAGGGGCTCGCCCTCGGCGCGGGCCTCGTCGCCCAGCAGGATCTCCTGGGCGCCCTCACCTTCCTCGGCGCGTACGGCGAGGTCGAGCAGGGCGCGGCGGCGTTCTGCGCGCCCGGCAGCCCGGTGCGCCGCATCGGCTACTACGCCCTCGCCGCCCTCGACGCGTACCGCGGCCGGCGCCGCGCCGGGCTCGCGCACCTCGACGACCTCGAGCGGGCCGTGCCGGAGGTGGCCCGCGACACGCTCTACCACGCCATCCGCGCGGACTACCTCCTCGGCGACGGCGACCCTGCGGCGGTGCGCGCCGTCACCGGCCGCCTGCTCGAGATCGACCCGCGCGTCGCGGCGGAGCACGCGCCCGGCCTCGCCTGGCTCGGCGACGTCGAGGGCGCCGCCGCGCTCGCGGGCAGCCTCCCGCGCGGCTCGGTCCTCGCCCGCACGCACGACGCGATGGTCGCCTGGCACGCGGGCGCGCACGACCGCGCCCTCGCGATCCTGTCCGCCGTCTGCGCGGACACGCCGATCAGCGTGTGGCGCGTGGCGCCGCTGTACCTCTACGGCGATCTCTGCGCGAGGGCGGGACGGGACGAGGAGGCCGCGCGCGCGCTCGTCCGGGCGGACCGGCTCTACGAGCCCCGCATGATGTGGCGCAGCTGGGCGCGGCCGCGCGGGCTCGTCCTGCTCGCGCGCGTGCGGGCGCGCTCGGGCGATCGCGCCGGCGCCGCCGCCGCGCTCGAGACGTTCTTCGGCGAGTGGGCGGGCGCGGATCCGGCGGACCCGCTGCTCGCCGAGGCGAGGGCGGTCGCGGCGGAGCTCCGCGCGACGTGACGCGCGCCGCGAGGCCGGCGGGCCCCCGACGCGGCCTACCGCCGCGCCCCGCACGACGGGCACATCCCCCCGCCGCGCACGATCGCGCCGCAGCCGCACTGGCGCCCGGCGGCTTCCGCCGCGGGCGCGGGCCCTCCGAAGTCGGGCAGGCGCATGCCGCAGCGGCCGCAGACGCGCTCCCCGGGCATCGCCTCGGCGCGGCAGTAGCGGCAGGTGACGAAGAGCGGCACCTCCGTGCGCGCGTCCTCCGGGATCGTGTCGCCGATCCGCTCGACGTCCGGGATCGGCTCGACCGCGACCTCGACCGGATCCACCCGCGTCCGCTCGAGGAGGACCGGCTCGGCCGGCGCGTCGCGCGCGGGCGCGTGCGCGGTCGGCTCGAGCGCACCGATGGGCTCGACCGGAGCCTCCACCCCCTCGGCGCGCGTCGGCTCGAGGCCGTCGAGCCGGGCGACGGCGGCCGCCCCATCGGATCCCTCGACGAGCCGCTTGCCGCAGACCTCGCACTCGCCACCCTGGGGCTGGGCGTGCTCGCAGACGGGGCAGACGATCATCGGAGCGAGTGTACCGCACGCGCGGCCCGGGGCGGCGTCGGGCGCCGTCCCGGGGACATGGCTCGCGCCCCCGCCCAGAGCGCCGTCCAGTCGATTCGAGTCCCGAGCCCGAGCCCGAGCCCGGGGATCTTCGGGCTCGGGCGCGGGCGCGGGCTCGTTCACGGGATCAGCAGAGGCGGGTCGCGCCTTAGCCGTGCGTGAGCGGCACGAAGCGGACCGGCAGCAGGTCCGACTGCGCGGTCACGCCGTCGTTGCCGCGCTGGACGATCCGGAGCATCTGCGCCTCGGACGACTCGCCCACGGGGAGGATCATCCGGCCGCCGGGCGCGAGCTGCTCGACGAGCGCCCGGGGCACCTCCTCCGCCGCCGCCGTCACCAGCACCCGGTCGAACGGCGCCTCCTCCGGCCAGCCCAGCGCGCCGTCCCCCGTCCGCAGCCGGACGTTCCCGAGGCCGAGCCTCCCGAGGAGCACCTCGCGCGCCCGGGCCGCGAGCGCCGGGACGATCTCGATCGAGAACACCTCCCCGGCGAGGCGCGCCAGGATCGCCGTCTGGTACCCGGACCCCGTGCCGATCTCGAGGACGCGCTCCGCGCCCGAGAGCCGCAGCCGCTCGGTCATGTAAGCGGCCACGAACGGCTGCGAGATCGTCTGGCCGCAGCCGATGGGGAGCGGGTGATCGGCCTCGGCGGAGGCGCGCAGGTGCTCGGGGACGAACAGCTCGCGCGGCACCTCCGCGAACGCGGCGAGGACGCGCTCGTCGCGGATGCCGTTCTCGCGCAGGAACGAGGCGAGCGCCGCGCTCACGCCCCGATGATAGCGAGGACGGCACGTCGCGGGACCGCCGCCGCGCCGCTTCTCGGGGGTGCCCCGCGGGGGGGCCGGGCGTGAGCGGGTCTCAGCCGACCTGCGCGAGCGACAGCCGCTCCGCCCAGCGGAGCCGGAGCGCCTCGGCGGCCGCGCGGTGCTCCGGCCGGCCGAGGTCCGGATCCCGGTCGACGAGCTGGAACGCCTCCTCGCGCGCCTCGTCGAGGATCGCCTCGTCGCGATACAGGTCGGCCACCTCGAACAGCTTCTGCCCGGACTGGCGCGTCCCGAGGAGCTCGCCGGGGCCGCGGATGCGGAGGTCCTCGCGCGCGATCTCGAACCCGTCCTGCGTCCGCTCGATCGCGCGCAGCCGGTCGCGCGCGTCGTCGCCGGCCCGCCGGAAGTGCGCGACGAGCAGGCAGTGGCTCCGCGCCGCGCCCCGGCCGACGCGGCCGCGGAGCTGGTGGAGCTGCGAGAGGCCGAACCGCTCGGCGTGCTCGACGATCATGACGCTCGCGTTCGGGACGTCGACGCCCACCTCGATGACGGTGGTGGCGACGAGGACCTGGACCTCGCCGAGCCGGAACCGGTCCATGACCGCCTGCTTCTCCTGCGCCTTCATCTTCCCGTGCACGAGCGCCACGGCGTGCGGCGCGAGCTCCTTCTGGAGGCGGGCGGCGCCGGTCGTCGCGTCGGCCAGATCCGTCTTCTCCGACTCCGCGACGAGCGGGTACACGACGTAGACCTGCCGCCCCGCCTCGAGCTCGCGGCGCGCGACGTCGTAGGCCGCCTTCCGCTGGGAGTCGCCGTAGACCTTCGTCGCGACGGGGGTCCGGCCCGGCGGCAGCTCGGCGATCTTCGACTGGTCCAGGTCGCCATAGAAGGCGAGCGCGAGGGTGCGGGGGATCGGCGTCGCCGTGAGGACGAGGACGTCGGGGCGGCGGCCCTTCGCGATGAGGGCGAGCCGCTGCATGACGCCGAACCGGTGCTGCTCGTCCACGACGACGAGCCCGAGCTTCTCGAACGCGACGTCCTGCTCGAGGAGCGCGTGGGTGCCGATCGCGATCCGGGCGCGCCCGGCGGCCACCGCGGCGCGCGCGTCCCGTTGCGCCTTGCCGCGGGCGGAGGCCGCCACGAGCGCCACCTCCACCCCGCTCCCCTCGAGCCACCCGCCGAAGGTGCGGAGGTGCTGCGCGGCCAAAATCTCCGTCGGCGCCATCATCGCCGCCTGCCACCCGGAGCGGACGGCGACGAGGGCCGCCGCGAAGGCCACGGCCGTCTTGCCGCTCCCGACGTCGCCCTGGAGGAGCCGGTTCATCGGCTCGGGCCGCGCCATGTCGCGGGCGATCTCGGCGAGCGCCTTCTCCTGCGCGCCGGTGAGCGCGAAGGGGAGGCGGGCGACGGCCTCGCGGATCGCCTCGGGCCCCGCGTCGAAGGCGATCCCGGGCTCGGTGCGGACGCCGCGGCGCCGGAGCGCGAGCGCGAGCTGGAGGAAGAACAGCTCCTCGAAGACGAGGCGCCGGAAGGCCGGGGTGGCCCGCTCGGCGGCGGCGAGCGGGTCCGTGCCGGCCGGGGGGAAGTGCGCGTCGTGGAGCGCGCGCGCGCGGGACAGGAGCGCCCTTTGCGTGAGGATCTCCGGCGGCAGGTCGTCGACGGCGAGCGGCGCGACCTCGTCGACGAGCCGCTTCATGAGCCGGCGGAGGGCCGGCTGCTGGAAGTCCGCCGGCCCCGGGTAGACGGGCACGACGCGCCCGAAGCTGGCCGAGTCGCCCGCCTGGAGCTTCTCCACCTCGGGCTGGGCCATCTGGCGCCGCCGGCCGAAGCCCTCCGTGACCTTCCCCCACGCGAGGAGCGGCTCGCCGGGCTGGAACTGCCTGAGGCGCCACGGCGCGGGGTTGAAGAAGACGAGGTCGATCCCGCCCGTCGCGTCCGAGGCCGCGACCTTCAGCATCGGCTTCCCGCTGCGCATCCGCGCCTGGCGCACGGAGGCGACCTTCGCGACGACGATCCCCTCCTCGCCGGGCCGCAGCTCCGCGACGCGGCGGACCTGCGTCCGGTCCTGGTAGAGCCGCGGCCACAGCTCGAGCGCCTGCTCCACCGTCGCGCGCCCGCGCTCCTCGAGCTGGCCGCGCGTCGCGGGGTGGATCCTCGGCAGGAGGTCCGCGAGCGCCGTCGCGAGCTGGCGACGGCGCGCGGCGCGCTCCGCGTCGGTCGCGGGCGGTGGGGCTTCGTGCCAGGGCTTCTCGGGCGCGGGGACCGCGTGATCCGCCCCCTCTCCCCCGGGCGGCTGCCGGGGGGAGAGGGGGGACGTGGCGGGCGGAGCGCGGGGGGTCGAGGTCGGCGCGGGCGCCCCGGTCGGCGTCGGGGTCGGGGTCGGGGTCGCGGTCGGGGTCCGGGTCGGGGTCGAGCGCGCGCCGGCCGGTGATCTCCCCTCTCCCGCGGGCAGCGCGTGGGGGAGAGGGCCCGGGAGAGGGGGCTTCCGCGCGGGCGCGGACAGCATCTCGATCCGCGCGCTCCGCGCGACGTCCCGCAGCTCCGGCGGGAGCGGCACGAGCGCGGAGAGGTGCGCCGCGATGCGCGCGAGCGCGCGCCGGCGATCGCGGAGCGGCAGACCGTCGAAGGCGGCGGCCTCGGCGTCGAGCCGCTGCAGGGCGGGCGAGTCCGGGACGCCGAGGGCGCGCGCCCGCGCCACCGCCGCGCGCGCGGTGAGGCCGAAGCCGGCGAGCCGCCCCGCCCCGCTCCCCTTCAGCGCGAACCGCAGCGGCGGCACGAGCGCCTCGAGCGCGCGCGACGCCGAGACGCCGGGGATCTCCCCGGCGCCGGAACCTCGTCCGGGGCCCGCTCCGCTCGCCACGCGGCGAGGCTAACAGCGCGATCCGACAGGCGCAGCCGCGAGACGGCGCCGTCTCGAGCGCCGGCCGGCACCGGGCGTGCCCGGGCGACCCGCGCGCGCGACCTACTCGCCGGACTCGCCGGGGACCTCGTCCTCGACGAACTCGACCGTCTGGATCTCGTACTCCTTCTGGCCGCCCGGCGTGCGGACGACGACGCTGTCGCCCTCCGAGCGCCCGATGAGCGCGCGGGCGATCGGGCTCGTGACGGAGATCCGGCCGAGCTTCAGGTCGGCCTCGAGCTCGCCCACGATCCGGTACCTCACCTGGTCGCCGGACTCCGACTCCTCGAGCGACACGGTGGCGCCGAACACGACGCGGTCGCCGGCGTGCTTCGAGACGTCGATCACCTCGGCGCTCGCGATCCAGTGCTCCACCTGCGCGATGCGGCCCTCGACGTGGCTCTGCTTCTCCTTCGCCGCGTGGTACTCCGCGTTCTCCGACAGGTCGCCGTGGGAGCGGGCCTCCGCGATCTCCTTCACGATCTTGGGGCGCTCGACGTTCTTCAGGCGCTTCAGCTCCTCCTTGAGCCGCAGGAGGCCGCCCTTCGTCATGGGAACGCGGTCGGACATCCGTCACCTTCCTCGAAAAAGCAGGGCGGCCGGCCCGGGGACCCGGGACGGCCGCTCCACGATCGATCACTTAGAGCGAGCGCCCCTGCCCTGTCAACCGCGCACGAGCACGGGGCGGGCGGCGAGCCCGCGCCCGGGCCAGGGTCCCCGGCCGCGCACCGGACGACCCCCCGGCGAGGCCGGCGCGTCCGGGCACCCTCAGCGGGAGGTCCGGTGGTACTCCTGGAGCGGGACCACGGTGGGGGCCCCCGCGCGCGCCGCCTCCATGGCCCCGACCGCCGCCCGGGCCGCCGTCATCGTCGTGCAGTACGGCAGGCGCTTCATGAGCGTCTCGCGCCGGATCGAGTAGCTGTCCGCGATCTCCTGCTTCCCCGCCGTCGTGTTCACGACGAAGTGCACGTCGCCGTCCTTGATCCGGTCCACGACGGAGGGGCGCCCCTCCTGCACCTTCATCACGGGCGTCGTCGCGATCCCGCGGGCCCCGAGGTAGCGGCTCGTCCCGGCCGTCGCGAGCACCTCGAAGCCGAGGGCGGCCAGCCGGCGCGCGATGTCGACGACGCCCTCCTTGTCCGCGTCGCGGACCGACACGAACGCGCGCTTCCCGGCGCCGCTCGCCGGCAGCGTGTTCCCGCCCGCCTCCTGCGCCTTGAAGTACGCCTTGAAGAACTCGAGGTCGATGCCCATGACCTCGCCGGTCGAGCGCATCTCGGGCCCGAGGAGCGTGTCCACGCCGGGGAAGCGGGCGAACGGGAAGACCGCCTCCTTCACCGACACGTGCCTCGGCCGCGGGATGCCGAGGGCGCCCGCCTCGGCGAGGCTCTTGCCGACCATGCAGAGCGCGCCGGCCTTCGCGAGCGGGAGCCCCGTCGCCTTGCCGACGAACGGGACGGTGCGGCTCGCGCGCGGGTTCACCTCGAGGACGTACACGTCCTTTCCCTGGATCGCGAACTGGACGTTCATGAGACCCACGACGCCGAGCTCCCTCGCGAGCGCGACCGACTGGCGCTCGATCTCGGCGATCACCTCCGGCGCGAGGCTGTAGGGCGGCAAGGCGCAGGCCGAGTCGCCGGAGTGGATCCCGGCCTCCTCGATGTGCTCCATCACGCCGCCGACCACCACGTCCTTCCCGTCGGACACGACGTCGACGTCGACCTCCGCGGCGTCGCGGAGGAACCGGTCGACGAGGACCGGGCGCTCGTTCGAGGCCTGCACCGCCTCGCGCAGGTAGGTCTCGAGGTCGCGGTCGTCGTAGACGACCTCCATCGCCCGGCCGCCCAGGACGTACGACGGCCGCACCATCACCGGGTAGCCGATGCGCCGCGCGATCTCGAACGCCTCCTCGGGGCTCCGCGCCATGCCGTTCAGCGGCTGGCGCAGCCCGAGCTTCTCGATGAGCTGCGAGAAGCGCTCGCGGTCCTCCGCGCGGTCGATCGCGTCCGGCGTCGTCCCGAGGATCGGCACCCCGAGCTCGTGGAGCGGGACGGCGAGCTTGAGCGGCGTCTGCCCGCCGTACTGGACGATGAGCCCCTTCGGCCTCTCGAGGTGGACGATCTCGAGCACGTCCTCGAGCGTGAGCGGCTCGAAGTAGAGGCGGTCGGAGGTGTCGTAGTCGGTCGAGACCGTCTCCGGGTTGCAGTTGACCATGATGGTCTCGAACCCGGCCTTCGAGAGCGCGAAGGACGCGTGCACGCAGCAGTAGTCGAACTCGATGCCCTGCCCGATGCGGTTCGGGCCGCCGCCCAGGATCATCACCTTGGGGCGGTCGGTCGGGGCGGCCTCGCACTCCTCCTCGTAGGTCGAGTAGAGGTAGGGCGTGTAGGCCTCGAACTCGCCGGCGCAGGTGTCGACGCGCTTGAAGACGGGCCGGATCCCGGCGGCGTGGCGCGCGTCGCGGACCGCCGCCTCGGTGGTGCGGGCGAGCTGCGCGAGGCGCCTGTCGGAGAACCCCATCCGCTTCGCGGCGCGCAGGGCCGCCGGATCCGACGTGACCCCCTTCGCGAGCGTCGCCTCGGTCCGGACGAGCTCCTCGATCTCGCGGAGGAACCACGGGTCGATGAACGTGAGCTTGTGGAGGTCCTCGACCCCGAGCCCGGCGCGGAACGCCTCGGCGACCCAGAACAGCCGGTGGGCGCGCGGGATCCGGGCCTCCGCCTTGATCCGGTCGACGTCCGCCTGCTCGTAGGCGTCGCCCGGGCGCTTGTGGAGCGGCGACTCGAGCCCGCAGCGGTCGATCTCGAGGCCGCGGATCGCCTTCTGGAGGCTCTCCTGGAAGGTCCGCCCGATCGCCATCACCTCGCCGACCGACTTCATCTGCGTCGTCAGCGTGTCGTCCGCGCCCTTGAACTTCTCGAAGGCGAAGCGCGGGACCTTCGTCACGACGTAGTCGATGGTCGGCTCGAACGACGCCGGCGTGTAGCGGGTGATGTCGTTCTTGATCTCGTCGAGCGTGTAGCCGACCGCGAGCTTCGCCGCGATCTTCGCGATGGGGAACCCGGTCGCCTTGGAGGCGAGCGCGGACGAGCGCGACACGCGCGGGTTCATCTCGATGACGACCATGCGGCCCGTCTTCGGGTGCACGCCGAACTGGATGTTCGACCCCCCGGTCTCGACCCCGATCTCGCGGATGATGCGGATCGAGGCGTCCCGCATCAGCTGGTACTCCTTGTCCGTCAGCGTCTGCGCGGGGGCGACGGTGATCGAGTCGCCGGTGTGGACGCCCATCGGGTCGAGGTTCTCGATCGAGCAGATGATGACGACGTTGTCCTTCCGGTCGCGCATCACCTCGAGCTCGTACTCCTTCCACCCGATGATCGACTCCTCGCAGAGGATCGTGTGGGTGGGGCTGAGCATCAGCGCGCGCAGCGCGAGCGGCTCGAACTCCTCGAGGTTGTAGGCGACGCCGCCGCCCTCCCCGCCGAGCGTGAAGGACGGCCGGATGATGATCGGGAACCCGATGTCGCGCGCGATCGCCTTCGCGTCCTCCCAGCTCGTCGCGTAGCCGGAGCGCGGCATGCCGACGCCGATCCGGTTCATCGCGTCCTTGAAGAGCTGGCGGTCCTCCGCCATCTCGATCGCCTCGAGCGACGCGCCGATGAGGCCGACGCCGTGGCGGGCGAGCGCCCCGTTCTTCGCGAGGGCGACGGCCAGGTTGAGGGCCGTCTGCCCGCCGAGGGTCGGCAGGAGGACGTCCGGCTTCTCCTTCGCGAGGATCTGCTCGGCCACCTCCGGGGTGATCGGCTCGACGTAGGTCCGGTCCGCGAACCCGGGGTCGGTCATGATCGTCGCCGGGTTGGAGTTGAGGAGCACGATCTCGTACCCCTCCTCCTTCAGCGCCTTGCAGGCCTGGGTCCCCGAGTAGTCGAACTCGCAGGCCTGACCGATGACGATCGGCCCGGAGCCCACGATCATGATCTTCCGGATGTCGGTGCGGCGCGGCATGGGGAGCGGAACCTAGCACAACTCGCCGACGCTGGAACCCGCGCCGGGACCCCCGTTTCATGCCGCCCGGCGGCCCTCCGCGCACGCCGGGAGAGCTAGGAGGCGAGCCGGTCGGCGGCGTCCCGCTCCCGCGCCGCGTGGACGGCCTCGAGGAGCTTGCGGACCTTCGGGAAGCGCTCCCCGATCGCCGCGATCACGAGCGCCGGGAACGCCACCACGGTGACGTCGGTGAGCGCGGCGAGCGAGGCGGGCCGCCCGCCGCCGAGGACGAGCGCCTCGCCGAAGAACGCGCCGCGCTCGAGCCGGGCGATCTCGACCGTCCCGTCGCCGGCGGCCACGAGGACCGACGCCGAGCCGTCGCGCACGAGGTAGAACGACTCGCCGGAGACCTCCGGCGTCGGCACGACCTCGCCGGGCGCGAGGTCGAGGAGCGTCGCGACCTGGAGGAGGTCCCGGCGCGCGTCCGGATCGACGGACTTGAAGAGGTGGCTCGACTCCACGAACGCGGTCGTGGCGAGATCCCCCCAGACCGGCCGCCGCGCGCTGGCCATGCCCCGGACGCTAGCATAAGCTCGCGCGCCGGATGAACGGTTTCGCGAGCGCGGTCGCCGCCGTCGCGCTGCTCCAGGCGGAGCCGGCGCCGCCCCCCGCGCGGGAGCCCGCCGCGGCGACGGCCGCGACCCGGGCCGCGACCGCGACCCCGACCGCGACCCCGACCGCGACCGCGACCCCCACCCCGACTCCGACCGCGACCGCTACCCCGACCGCGGCCCCGACCTCGATTGCGACGCGGAAGGCGGCCGCGGCGACCCCGATCCCGACGCCTTCGAGGCCGACCGCGCCGGCGCCCGGGATGTCGCCGCCCGCCCCGCGGAGCCGCGTCGATCCCCAGGCGGAGCGGGGCGAGGCGGAGCGCGTGGCGCGCGGGTTCGTCGACGCGCTCGCCGCGGGCGACGCGGGCGGGCTCGCGGCGGCCGCGTCCGACCGCTTCAGCTTCGACGGCGACACCGTGGCGGGCCGCGACGCGATCCGCAGCCGCTGGAGCGAGCTGCTCGGGCCGCGCGCCGGGCCGCCCCCGCGGGTCGGCGCGATCGAGGTGCTCCCGTCCGCGGACGCCGTCGCGCGGCTCGGCAAGCCGCCCGCCCGCATCGCGCCGCTCGCGCGGCCCGGCGCGTGGGTGGCGCTCGCGGACGTGGGCGGACGCCCGGTCGTCCTCTTCGTCGCGCGCGAGGGCGGCCGGATGGCCGTGCTCGGCATGCACGATTGAGGTCGCCCGGGACGCGCCGGGCCGCGACCCGCGCGCGTCCCCGGGGCCGGCTCACCGCTTCAGCTTGCGGCGCAGCCCCTCCAGGACGTTCGGGGGCACGAAGGCGGAGACGTCGCCGCCGAAGGTGGCGACCTCGCGCACAATCCGCGCGGAGACGAAGAAGTAGTCCTCTCCCGTCATCACGAACACCGTCTCGACGTCGGGGAGCAGGTGCCGGTTCATGTTCGCGATCTGGAACTCGTACTCGAAGTCCGAAACGGCGCGCAGCCCGCGGAGGACCGTGTGGACGCCCTTGCGGCGCGCGTAGTCGACGAGCAGCCCGTCGAACGAGTCCACCTCGACGCGCGGATCGTCGCCGAGCGCGTCGGCGATCATCGCCCTGCGCTCCACGACCGTGAACATCGGCCGCTTCTCCGGGTTGTTCGCGACCGCGACGACCAGCCGATCGAACACCTTGAGGCCGCGCTGGATGATCGCGACGTGACCGTTGGTGAGCGGGTCGAACGACCCCGGGTAGATGGCGGTGCGCTTCGGCATGCGGGCGCGGAGTATGACTCAGGTCCGCTCGTAGATCGAGATGCCGGTGTCCCCGTACGCGCGGCGATCCACGAGGGCGAGCGCGCCGTACCGCTCCGCCGGCGGGCGCCGCGCGTCGTGCTCGGCGATCGCCCGGCCGCCCCGCGCGAGCACGGGCTCCACCACCGCGAGCGCCGCCTCGGGCCCCTCCCCGTAGGGCGGATCCAGGAAGACGAGCGCGAACGCCTCGCGCGGGAGGCGCGCGAGCTCGTCGAGCGCGCGGCCGCGCCGCACCTCCACGCGATCGGCGAACCCGCACGCCTCCGCGTTGCGACGCACGATCTCGGCGGCGGCGCGATCCGCCTCGACGCACACCGCCCGGGCGCAGCCGCGCGAGAGCGCCTCGAGCGCGAGCGCGCCGGTCCCGGCGTACAGGTCCAGCACGGCGCCGCCGTCGAAGAGCTGGCCGAGCACGTTCATCACGGCGCCGCGCACCTTGTCGCTCGTGGGCCGCGTCCCCTGCCCCTTCGGCGCGACCAGCCGGCGCCCCCGGGCGGTCCCCGCGATGATGCGCGTCATCCGCCGTCGAGCCCCGCCTCGAGCGCGCGCGCCAGCGCCGGAGCGCTCCCCCTCGCGCCGAGCCGGTCGAAGAGCTCGACCGCGTCCACGTACGCGCGCGCCTCGAGCCGCTCCGCCAGGTCCGGGGCGAGCGCCGCCGCGGCGCGCTCGAGCGGGTCCCGCCGCGTCTCCCGTCCGTCCCCCTGCGCCCGCGCGGCGTCGGGGAGGAGCGCGAGCGCGCGCGCGGCGACCGCGCCGCCGTCCTCGCACGCGACGACGGGCGACCCCC
>DASVZX010000211.1:0-12319 GCA_036391435.1 Anaeromyxobacter sp.
TGCGCGGCGTCGGAGGGCGCGCCCGCGGCGGCCCGCTGCTTCACGGCGACGCGCGCGCCGGGCACGAGCGCGAGCTGCCCGTCGGTGACCACCGTCTCGCCCGGCGCGAGGCCGTCCGCGATCACCGCCTCGCGCGCGTCCTGCTGCGCCACCTTCACCGGCCGCTGCTCGACCGTCCCGTCCTGCTTCACGACGTAGACGAAGGGGCCCGACTGCCCGGGCACGACCGCCGCGGCCGGCGCGACGACCGCGCCCCGCAGCGCCCCGAGGACGACCCGGACGTTCACGTACTCGCCGGGCCAGAGCGCCTCGTCCTCGTTCGCGAAGGTGGCCTTCGCGAGGATCGTGCCCGCGGCCGGATCGACGGTGTTGTTCACGAACTCGAGCCGGCCCTCGCGCCGCCCGGCCTGCGCATCCGCGATCACCGCCATCCGGCCGACGCCCGCGCGCAGCGCGGCGACGTTCGACGACGGGACGGTGAACGCGACCGAGATCGGCTTCAGCTCCGCGACGACGACGAGCGGGTTCGCCTGGCTCGCCTGGACCACGTTCCCGATCTGGACGAGCACCGCGCCGGTGCGCCCCCGGATCGGCGACTCGACGCGGCAGTTCTGGAGATCGAGCTGGGCCCGGCGGACCGCCGCCTCGCCCGCCGCCACCTGGCCCGCGAGCGCGCGGGCGTTCGCGACGGCGGCGTCGTACTGCTGCTGCGTCACGAAGCTCGACTTCACGAGCCGGGCGTAGCGCGCGGCGTCGGCCTTCGCGTTCGAGGCCTGCTGCCTCGCCTGCTCGAGCGCGCCGCGCGCCTGCGCGAGCGTCGCCTGGTACGGGCGCGGGTCGATCTCGAACAGGCGCTGGCCCCGCTGGACCTCGTCGCCCTCCTTGAAGAACACCCCCACGATCGCCCCGCCGACGAGCGGCCGGACGGAGACGGTCACGTACGGCTGGACGTTCCCCACCGCCGGGAGCTCCCGCGGGACGTCCTCCCGCGCCGTCACGGCGACCACCACCGGGACCGGAGGACGGCCGCCGCCGGCCCCGGCCGCGCCCCGGCCACCGGCGGGGGCGGCGCCGCCCCCGCGCTGGCAAGCGGTCATCGCGACGAGGGTCGCCGCGGCGACGGTGCGCGACAGGCTGATGGACCGCATGTGCACCCCGCACACGGTAGGCACGCACCCGTTCAGCGCGGGGATAGCCGCGGACGGACCGCGCCGCGACGCCTCTCGTGGAGCCGATGTGCCGCAGGGGTCGCGCGCCCTCGCCGACAGCCGTGGACGGGCCTGCGGAGCCGGAGCGCCCCGACGCCGTGCCGTGCGGGATCTCGACCGTCATCGCGTCCGGCGTGCCGGTGATCGAGCGCGGGCGCCCGGTCCCGGCCGCGCGGCCGCCGGGCCGGGTCCTGCGGCGCGGCGCCGCCCCGGTGGCGGCGGGCGACGCCCCGCTCACCCGCCGATGACGACGTTCCAGGGCCGGACGCGGTGGCCCGTGACGACGCCGTTCTTCACGTACGGGTCCTTCGCCACGAACGCCTCGACCTCGGCGGCGGAGTCCACCTTGAACACGAAGAGCGCGCCGTCCTTCGGCGGGTCGAAGGCGCCGGCGATGACGAGCTTGCCCGCGGCGTGCCACTCGCGCGCGAGGACGAGGTGGTCCGCCCGGTGCGGCGCCCGCTTCTCGAGGACGTCGGGGACGTAGTCGTAGGAGAGGGTGAAGTACATGCCACTCTCGTAGCACGTCGCGGCGGCGCGCGCCGGCGACTCGCCCGGATCGGTCGCGACGCGGTACGCTCGGGGGCCGCCTCGCGACGACCGCCGGGGCGAACGGGAGGGTGGTCGATGAAGGTCGAGAACCAGCGGGGCGTGTTCCTCGTCCGGTACGACGATCCCGCCGAGCTCGCGCCGGCGCGCCAGGGCGAGCTCCTGGCGGCGCTCCGCGAGGGCGCCCGCGAGGGGCCCATCGCGGTGGTCTTCGTCGTGGCGCCCGCGGTCCAGGCGGTGGGGCACGAGATCCCGGGCCACTGGCTCCAGGTCACGAGCGACTCCGCGATGCGCCTCGCGGCGGTCGCCGTGGTGACGCCGAACGCGGCGGTGTCGGTCGCGACCCGCGCGTTCGGCACCTTCAACATCCTGCGCTCGACGAACACCGCGGTGAGCCCGTTCGCGTCCGAGCGCGAGGCGCTCGAGTGGGCGGCCGGGAAGGTCGCGGCGGCGGGGGGCCGGCCCGAGCCACGCTGAACGGATGGCGAGCGCGGTCGGGCGCGGCCTCCTATCTGCCCTGCGTACCGCGGGACGGGTCCCCCGCGCGGAGGCCACCGGATGCGCTGCCGGTTCGGGGCGTACGAGCTCGACGACACGCGCCGCGAGCTGCGCGGCGCGAGCGGCCCCGTCGCGCTCCAGCCGCTCGCGTTCGACGTGCTCGCCTACCTCGTCCGGCACCGCGGGCGCGTCGTGGGGAAGGACGAGCTGCTGCGGGAGGTGTGGCCCGACGCGGTCGTGACCGACGGGTCGCTCCACCGGGCGGTGAGCCTCGCCCGGCGCGCGCTCCGCGCCAGGGACGGCCCGATCGTGCGGACCTACGCGCGGCGGGGGTACCGGTTCGTCGCGGACGTGACGGAGCTCGAGCCGGGCGCGGCGGACGCCCCGGGCGACGAGCGGCCGAGCTACGTGCGCTGCGGCGACGTCCACGTCGCGTACCGCGCGCTCGGGGAGGGGCCCGTGGACGTCGTCATGGTGCTCGGGTGGTCGCTCTCGATGCACGCCGTCCTCGAGCTGTCGGGTCCTCGCGAGATCGTGCGCGCCCTCGAGGGGCGCGCGCGCGTGGTGATGTTCGACAAGCGCGGAACCGGCGCGAGCGACCGGGTGAAGACGCTCGCGTCGCTGGATCGCCGCGCGGACGACCTCGCGGCGGTGCTCGACGCGGTGCGCTCGCGGTCCGCCGTCCTCGTCGGCTTCTCGGAGGGGGGGCCGCTCGCGATCGCCTTCGCCGCGAGGCGGCCGGAGCGGATCCGGGGGATCGCCCTCGTCGGCGCGTTCGCGCGGATGGCGGGAGGTCCGGATCACCCCGCCGGCTGGAGCCCCGCCGAGATCCAGACGCTGCGCGCGTACGTCCGCCGGCGGTGGGGCGCCGGCATGACCGCCGAGGCGCTCGTGCCGGAGCGCCACCGCACGCCGGCGCTCGCCGCCTGGGCCGCCCGGGCCGAGCAGGAGGGCGCGAGCCCGGGCGCGGCGCTGGACCTCCTCGACATGAACCTCGAGCTGGACGCGCGCCCCCTGCTCGCGCGGATCCACGTCCCGACGGTCGTGCTGCACGCCGCCGGGGACCGCGTCGTCCGGGCCGGCAACGGACGCGCGCTCGCGGCCGCGATCCCCGGCGCGCGGCTCGTCGAGGTCCCGGGAGACGATCACGCGTTCCTGTTCGGCGGCCGCCCCGCCCTGGTGCGGGAGCTGCGCGCGCTCGTCGCCCGCGCCCGCCCCCCGCTCACTTGACCGCGACCGCCGCGATCTGCCGCCTGATCGGCGCGAGCGCGGTGTGGAGCGTCACGGGCTGGATCTCGACGCGGGCGAACCCGGCCGCGCGCAGGAGGGCCGCGACGTCACGGCCCGTGTCGCAGCCCTCGAAGAGCCAGCGCCAGGGCCGCGCGACGGCGCGCTGCACCGCGGCGAGCGCGGTGCCGGGCGGGGCGGCCACGTGCTCGATGCACCAGAACCGGCCGCCGGGGCGGAGCACGCGGCGCACCTCGGCGAGCACCCGGGCCGGATCGGAGACCGAGCAGAGGACGAGGCTCGAGACCACGGCGTCGACGCTCGCGTCCGGGAGCGGGAGCCGCTCCGCGGTCGCGGCGAGGACGTCGAGCGTGATGTTCCAGCGCCGCGCCGCGGAGCGCAGGTGCGGGTGCATGTGGACGTTCGGCTCGACCGCGATCACGCGGGAGCCCGGCGCGAGGTAGCGCAGGTTCGCGCCGGCCCCCGCGCCGAGCTCGACGACCGTGCGCGGCAGGCCGCCGAAGTGCTCGCGCTTCAGCGTCCGGTACTTCCGGTGAAAGTAGCCGTCCACGAGCCGGAACCCGAGCGCGTTGAACCGGGACCGGATCGGGTGCACCTCGAACACGTCCTCGACGACGGAACCGACGGTCTGCATGGCGCCTCCGCACGCGCCGCGTCGTGGCGGCGCATGCGAAGCCTGGCCCGGGGCCCCCTCCGGGTCCTGACCGAACCCTGATCTCGCGCAGGACCTCTCGCGCCGCCCCGCGCCGTCGCCGCCCGGTCGCCCGGCAGGGCGGCGGGCGCCTGGCCGCGTCGGCCGCGTCGGCCGCGACCCATCCCCACGAGGGGCGGCTACCGCGCGGCGCGGGCCTGTACCATCTTCGGCCGCCACACACGACCCTTTTTCACGGAGCGCGAATGGCCGCGACCGGAGCCAAGTCCGTCATCCCAGCCCTCATCGAGAAGCACCGCGACGCGATCCTCGCCGAGTGGGTCGACGAGCAGTTCGCGGCCGCCTCGCGTACCGGGAAGATCCGGGAGCCGGAGCTCCGGCAGCAGTGCGGGGACGTCCTGGACGGCCTGCGGCGCGCGCTCGACAGCGGCGACTCGACGAACCTCGAGGGGGAGAGCTGGCGCGGCGTGATGGACCTCCTCGCGGACATCTCACGCACCCGCGGGGAGCAGGGGTTCACCCCGAGCGAGGTGGCGAGGTTCGTGTTCTCGCTCAAGAAGCCCCTCTTCTCCCGGATGCGTCGCGAGCTCGGCGGCAACGCGGAGGCCATCGGCGAGGAGACCTGGAAGGCGACGGAGGTCCTCGACCGGCTCGGCCTCTACACGACCGAGGTGTACCAGAAGGCGCGCGACGCGATCATCGCGCGGCAGCAGGAGGAGATGCTCGAGCTCTCGACGCCGGTCGTGAAGCTCTGGGACGGCATCGTCGCGCTCCCGCTCATCGGGACGCTCGACTCGAACCGGACGCAGATCGTCATGGAGAACCTCCTCCAGACGATCGTGGACACCGGCTCGGCCATCGCGATCATCGACATCACCGGCGTGCCCACCGTGGACACCCTCGTCGCGCAGCACCTCCTCAAGACCGTCGCCGCGGCGAAGCTCATGGGCGCCGACTGCATCATCAGCGGCATCCGCCCGCAGATCGCGCAGACGATCGTGCACCTCGGGATCGCGCTCGGCGACGTCGTCACCAAGGGCACGCTCGCCGACGCGTTCAAGGAGGCGCTCGGCCGCACGGGGACGGATCCGCGGGCCCACCTCGCGAAGCCGGGGTAGCCGATGGACCGCATCCCCATCCTGCGCATGGGCGAGTTCCTGCTCGTCACCATCCAGGTCGACATGCACGACCAGCTCGCGATGACGCTGCAGGACGACCTCACGGAACGCATCCGCAGGACCGGCGCCCGCGGCGTGCTCATCGACATCTCGTCGCTCGACGTCGTGGACTCCTTCATCGGCCGAATGCTGGGGAGCATCGCGATGATGTCGCGGCTCCTCGACGCGGAGACGGTGGTCGTCGGGATGCGGCCCGCGGTCGCCATCACGCTCGTGGAGCTGGGGCTGCCGATGCAGGGCGTGAGCACGGCGCTCGACGTCGAGCGGGGCATGGCCAGGCTGCGGGCAGCCGCCCTGCGGCGGCGTTAGGCATGGGATGCGGCTCGTCCGTCAGGAGACCCTACCGATTCGCACGTCCGCGGACATCGTCACGGTCCGGCAGAGGCTCCGCGCCTGGGCCGCGGAGCTGCGGTTCTCCCTCGTCGACCAGACGAAGCTCGTGACCGCCGCGAGCGAGCTCGCGCGCAACGCGCTCGAGCACGGGAAGGGGGGGGAGGTGCGGATCGAGTCCCTCGAGAACGGCGCCCGCCGGGGCCTGCGGCTCGTGTTCGAGGATCACGGGCCGGGCATCCCCGACATCGAGCTCGCGATGAAGGAGGGCTACACGACGGGCAACGGGCTCGGGCTGGGGCTCGGCGGGGCGAAGCGGCTCGTGAACGAGTTCGAGATCGAGTCCGCGCCGGGCCGCGGCACGCGCATCGTGGCGACGCGCTGGACATGACCGCGCCCCCTCCCCACTCGCTCGCCGTCCCGCTGCGCGAGGACTCGAGCGTCGGCGAGGCCCGCAGGGCCGCCCGGGCGCTCGCGCGGGCGCTGGCGTTCGCGGACGTGGACGCGGAGCACGTCTCGATCGTCGCCACCGAGGCGAGCCGGAACGCCGTCCTGCACGGGGGAGGGGGCGAGCTCGTCCTGACCCCGGACCCGGGCGGCGCGTACGTCGACGTGCTCGCGCTCGACCGCGGCGCCGGCATCGCCGACCTCGCCCACGCGATGCGGGACGGGTACTCGACCAGCGGGACGCCCGGCCACGGGCTCGGCGCGATGTCGCGGCTCGCCTCGCTGCTCGACGTCTACTCGGCCCCTGGGCTCGGGACCGCGCTCCTCGCCCGCGTCGGCGCGCCGCGGTCTCCTGCCGCCGGGGCCGTCGAGGTCGGCGCCGTCTGCGTGCCCCTCCGCACGGAGCCCGTGTCCGGCGACGCCTGGGCCGTCGAGTCGCCGGGCGGGCGGCCCGTCATGCTCGTGGCGGACGGGCTCGGGCACGGCGCGCTTGCCGCCGAGGCGGCGCGTGCGGCGGTCGCGACGTTCCGGGCGCAGGCCGACCTCTCCGCGGAGCGCCTGGTGGAGCGGCTGCACCAGGCGCTGCGGCCGACGCGGGGCGCTGCGGTCGCGGTCGCCGGGCTGAGCGGGGAGGGCGATCGCCTGCGCTATGCGGGGATCGGGAACATCTCCGGGCTGCTGTGGGGTTCCACGAAGACCCGGCGGATGGTGTCGCTCGCGGGGACGGCGGGGCACGAGGTGCGCACGGTCCGCGGCTTCGACTACGACTGGCCGGGCGACGGCACGCTCCTCATCATGCACTCCGACGGCATCGCCACGCACTGGGACCTCGCGAGCTACCCCGGGCTGGCGGTGCACCACCCGGCGCTCGTCGCCGGCGTGCTCTACCGCGACTTCGCGCGCGGCCGGGACGACGCCACGGTCGTGGTGGCGCGGAGGGCGCGATGACGCCGCGGGCGAGGCGCGCGCCGCCGGGCAGCCTGCTCACGGTGGAGATCCGCCGCGAGCAGGACGTCGTGCTCGCGCGGCAGCGCGCCCGCCAGATCGCCCAGCTCCTCGGGCTCGACGGATCGGAGGCGACGCGCGTCGCGACCGCCGTCTCGGAGATCGCGCGGAACGCGTGGAAGTACGCGCGCGGCGGCCGGGTGGAGTTCTCGGTCGAGGCGGAGCGCCAGCCGGCCGCCCTGACCGTCCGCGTCCGCGACGGGGGTCCCGGGATCCCGAACCTCGACGAGGTGCTCGGCGGGGGGTACGTGTCCCGCACCGGGATGGGCGTCGGGCTCGTCGGCAGCCGCCGCCTCGTCGACCGCTCGCGCGTCGAGACGGGCGCGGGCGGCACCACGGTCGAGCTCACGAAGGACCTCCCCGCGCGCGCCGGGCGCCCCGACGTCGTCGCCGTCTCGGCGGAGCTCGCGCGCACCCGGACGAACGATCCGATCGAGGAGCTGACGGCGCAGAACCAGGAGCTGCTGCGCGCGCTCGAGGAGCTGCGGGAGCGCGATCGCGAGCTCCTCGCCCTGAACAAGGAGCTCGAGGACACGAACCGCGGCGTCGTCGCGCTCTACGCCGAGCTGGACGAGAAGGCCGACTACCTCCGGCGCGCGTCCGAGCTGAAGAGCCGCTTCCTCTCCAACATGAGCCACGAGTTCCGGACGCCGCTCAACACGGTGATCTCCTTCTCGCGGATGCTCCTCGACGAGACCGACGGACCGCTCAACCCCGAGCAGCGCACGCAGGTGGGGTTCGCGCGCAAGGCCGCGGAGGGGATGCTCGAGCTCGTGAACGACCTGCTCGACCTCGCGAAGGTCGAGGCCGGCAAGACGATCGTCCGCAAGGGGCCGTTCGAGGCGCGGGAGCTCTTCGGCGCGCTGCGCGGGATGCTCCGCCCGCTCCTCGCCTCGAAGAGCGTCGATCTCGTCTTCGAGGAGCCCGAGGGCATCCCGAGCCTCGACACGGACGAGGGGAAGGTCTCGCAGATCCTGCGCAACTTCATCTCGAACGCGCTCAAGTTCACCGAGCGCGGCGAGGTGCGCGTGAGCGCCCGCGCGCTGCAGGGACACGTGATCTTCTCGGTCGCCGACACCGGCATCGGCATCGCGCCCGAGGATCAGGAGATCATCTTCCAGGAGTACACGCAGCTCGACTCGCACCTCCAGAAGCGGGTGAAGGGGACCGGCCTCGGCCTTCCGCTCTCGCGCAGGCTCGCGGAGATGCTGGGCGGCCGCGTCGCGCTCCACAGCGAGCCGGGCGCCGGGTCCACCTTCTCGCTCGACGTGCCGGCGACCTACGAGGGTCCGGGCGAGGCGGTCCTCGTCCCGGAGGTCTCGCGCATCCACGACGAGACGCGGTTCCCGGTGCTCGTCGTCGAGGACAACCCGGAGACGGTCTTCATCTACGAGAAGTACCTCAAGGGGACGCCGTTCCAGGTGATCCCGGCGTCGACCACCGCCGAGGCGCGCCGGCTCCTGCGCGAGGTGCGGCCCGTCGCGGCGGTGGTCGACGTCATGCTCGGCCACGAGAGCGCGTGGTCCCTCATCTCCGAGATCAAGTCGAGCCCGACCACCCGCGGGATCCCGCTCTACGTCGTGACGATGGTGGACAACCGCCACAAGGCGAGGGCCCTCGGCGCCGACGACTTCGCCGAGAAGCCGGTCGAGCGGGGCTGGCTCCTCGAGCGGCTCCGCGCGGCCGTCGCGGGCGTGCCGCGCGAGCGCGTGGTGGTCGCGGACGACGATCCCGCGTCGCGCTACCTGCTCGGCGGGTACCTCGAGGAGACCCGCTACGAGATGGTCGAGGCGAGGGACGGGAACGAGGCGCTGGAGCACGTGCGCTCGGCCAGGCCGGCGGCGCTCTTCCTCGACCTCGACATGCCGGGCGTCGGCGGGGACGAGGTGCTCCGCCGGGTCCGCGCCGATCCGCGGACCACGGACCTGCCCGTCATCGTGTACACGGGGCAGGACCTCGACGCGGGCGGCCGGGCGAGGCTCGCCGGGGCGACGGCGTTCGTCCGCAAGGACACGCCGCGAGGCGCGGTGCTCCGCACGATCCGGGACGCCATGGCGAGGGCGGCCGCGCGGAGGAGTTCGCGGGAGAACGCGTGAGCGCGCAGGGACGGATCGTCCTCGTGGAGGACAACGACGCGACCCGGTACGCGGTGACGCGCATCCTCGCCGCCGCCGGGTACGCCGTCACCCCGGCCGCCGACGGCGCGACCGGTCTGCGGCTCGCGGCGACGATCAAGCCGGACCTCGTGCTGCTCGACGTCAAGCTCCCGGACCTGAGCGGCTTCGAGATCGTGCGGATCCTGAAGCAGGATCCCGAGACGGCGGACATCCCGGTCGTCCACCTCTCGGCGACGAGCGTCACGGCGGCCGAGCAGGTCCGCGGCCTCGAGGGCGGCGCGGACGCGTACCTCACGCACCCG
Source organism: Anaeromyxobacter sp. (assembly GCA_036391435.1). Lineage (GTDB taxonomy): Bacteria > Myxococcota > Myxococcia > Myxococcales > Anaeromyxobacteraceae > Anaeromyxobacter. The sequence goes on from DASVZX010000211.1 coordinate 9,535, forward strand.
GTGGACCCGCGCGTCCTCGTCGCGACCCTCAACGCGCTCCTCCGCGCGCGCCGCGCCGAGGCGAGGTTCCAGCGCGTGTTCGAGACGGGGCTCCTCGGCATCGCCCGCTGGGACGCGGACGGCGTCGTCCGCGACGCGAACGACGCGCTCCTGCGGCTGTCGGGCTGGACGCGCGAGGACGTCGCCGCGGGGAGCGTCCGCTGGGACGCGCTCCAGGTCGCCGACCCGGCGGCGGCGACGCCCGCCGTGGTCGGCGGCCCCGCCGAGCGCCTCCTCGTGACGCGCGACGGGCGGCGCGTCCCCGTGCTGGTCGGCGGCGCCGCCGAGGAGGGCGACGACGCGATCGCGTTCGTCCTCGACATCTCGGAGCGCCGGCGCGCCGAGGAGGCGCTGCGAGAGGCCGACCGGCGCAAGGACGAGTTCCTCGCCATCCTCTCCCACGAGCTGCGCAACCCGCTCGCGCCCATCCGGAACAGCGTCTACCTGCTCTCGCGCGTCGACCCCGGGTCGCCCCAGGCCGCGCGGGCGCGCCAGGTGATCGAGCGGCAGTCGATCCACCTCACCCGGCTCGTCGACGACCTCCTCGACGTGACCCGCATCTCGCGCGGCAAGATCGAGCTCCGGCCGGTGCGGCTCGATCTCCGCGAGGTCGTCCGCAAGACCGCCGACGACGTCCGCTCCATGTTCGACCAGCGGAGCGTCGAGCTCGAGGTGGAGCTCTGCGACGGCCCGCTGTGGGTGAACGCCGATCCGACGCGGATCTCGCAGGTCGTCGGCAACCTGCTGCACAACGCGATGAAGTTCACGCCGCCGAACGGCGAGGTCGTGGTCGCGGCGAGGAGCGCGGGCGACCGCGCCGAGGTGGTCGTGCACGACACCGGCATCGGGATCGATCCGGCGGAGCTCGAGCACATGTTCGAGCCGTTCGCCCAGGCAGACCGGACGCTCGCGCGCTCGCAGGGCGGCCTCGGCCTGGGCCTGGCGCTCGTGCTCGGCCTCGTCCGGCAGCACGGGGGCGACGTGACGGCGCGCAGCGAGGGGCTGGGGCACGGCGCCGAGTTCCGGGTGACGCTCCCGCTCGCGCCCGCGGACGCCGCCGCGGCCGCCGGCGCCCGCGTCGACCCCGCCCGGACGGCGCTGCGGATCCTCCTCGTCGAGGACAACCCCGACGCGGCGCAGTCCCTCGCCGAGATCCTGCAGCTCAAGGGGCACGACGTGTCGCTCGCGCGGGACGGGCGGAGCGGGATCGCGACGGCGCGCGAGCTCCGGCCGAACGTGGTGCTCTGCGACGTGGGCCTCCCGGACATCAGCGGCTACGAGGTCGCGCGCACGCTGCGCTCCGACCCGGCGCTGAACGGGACGCGGCTCGTCGCGATCAGCGGATACGCGCACCCCGAGGACCACGACCGCGGCCGGCGCGCGGGCTTCGACGCCCACCTCGCGAAGCCCGCGTCGCTCGAGACGCTCGACGCGCTGCTGGCCTCCGTCGCGAAGCCGGCCTGACGGGGCGCGCCGCCCGGCCCCGGCCGTCCCGCGACCGGCCCGGGCGGCTGGCCGGCGCCGCGGCCCGCGCGGTGATATCCTCGCCGGCGCCCGGCGAGGTCCGGGCCGGAGGGGCGCGCCGTGGGTGAGGAGACGAGGCAGTTCGCGACCCGGTACTCGCGCGCGGTGACCTTCCTCGACTCGCTCGCCGCGGACGACGGTCACGAGGTCCTGCGCCGCGAGCACGGCCCACGCCTCGCGCGCGCCGTTCGCGAGGCGCTCGACGCGGTGGAGGCGGTCCACGGCACGGGGACGAGCGCCGTCCGCGACTGGCCGGAGCGCTCGCGCGCCGTGCTCGGCCGCCTCGCCGAGGTGCGGTCGGCGCTCGAGCGGGCCGGCGTCGACGGCGAGGTGCGCCGGCTGGCCGGCGCCCTGGTCGCGCTCATCGAGAACGGCTCCCACCCGGGTTGACCGGCCCCCGCGCCGCGTCGCCGCGAAACCCGCGCGGGCGTGGACGGCGCGCGCGCCCCGACGGAGATCCTCGGGCGGGAGATCCGACATGGCGCCGAGATCGAGGTACGAGCTCTTCTACTGGCCCGGGATCCAGGGGCGCGGCGAGTTCGTCCGGCTCGCGTTCGAGGACGCCGGCGTCCCGTACGAGGACGTCGGGCGCCGGCCGGGCGGGATCGCCGCCATCCAGCGGCTGCGCGAGGGGAAGGGGACGTGGCTCGCCCCGCTCGGGCCGCCGTTCCTGCGCCACGGCCGCGTCGTCGTCGGGCAGACCGCGCTCATCCTCGCCTACCTGGGGCCGCGGATCGGGCTCGTCCCCGCGGACGAGCCGAGCCGGCTGCGCGCCCAGCAGATTCAGCTCACGATCGCCGACCTCGTCGCGGAGGCGCACGACACGCACCACCCGATCGCCGGCTCGCTCTACTACGAGGACCAGAAGCCGGAGGCGGCGCGGCGCGCGGCGGCGTTCACGGCGGAGCGCATCCCGATGTACCTCCGCTGGCTCGACCGGGCGCTCGCCTCGAACGCGAGGGGGCGCGGCCGCTGGCTCGTGGGCGCGCGCTGCTCGTACGCGGACCTCTCGACGTTCCAGGTGATCGCCGGGCTCCGCTACGCGTTCCCGCGCGCGATGGCCCGGCACGAGCGGCGGCTGCCGCGGCTCGGCGCGCTCCACGACGCGGTCGCGGCGCGCCCCGGGATCGCGACCTACCTCCGGTCCGGGCGTCGCCTGCCGTTCAACGAGGACGGGATCTTCCGGCACTACCCCGAGCTCGATCTCGCCGCGCGGGCGAGC
>DASVZX010000212.1:0-2466 GCA_036391435.1 Anaeromyxobacter sp.
CAATTAAAGCGGTACGCGAGCTGGGTTCAAAACGTCGTGAGACAGTTTGGTCCCTATCTGCCGTGGGCGTAGGAGAAGTGAGAGGATCTGTCCTTAGTACGAGAGGACCGGGATGGACGCACCGCTGGTGTACCAGTTGTCCCGCCAGGGGCATCGCTGGGTAGCTATGTGCGGAAAGGATAACCGCTGAAAGCATCTAAGCGGGAAGCCAACCTCGAGACGACTTCTCCCGGGCCGCAAGGCCCCTGAAGCCCCCTCGAAGACGACGAGGTCGATAGGCCGGAAGTGTACGCGCTGTGAGGCGCTCAGCTGACCGGTACTAATCGGGCGTGCGGCTTGGTCTCCCTCTTCTCAGGTCGTAGGCGACCTGCTCGAGGTCGAGATCGAAACTCAATCGGACGGACGGTCCCGCGTGGCCCGCCGTGCGAGCTTTCCGAAAGTTTACCTTCGTGTTCGGTCGTGAGAGGCCTTCGGCCCTCACGCTCTTTCAAAGGTTTGCGGTGGCTATATCGGTGGGGTCACACCCGTTCCCATCCCGAACACGGAAGTTAAGCCCACCAGAGCCGATGGTACTGCACGGGAAGCCGTGTGGGAGAGTAGGTCGCTGCCGCATTTTTCTTGGCCCGCCGGTGCCTCGCGCACCGGCGGGCTTTTTTTGTCCGCGGCGCGGGTCGCGCGAACGCGGGGGCCGCGCCCGCCCCGCCCGGTGTAGACTTCGCCTCTCGCGCGTCGCGACGGGGGCGCAGGGAGGTCGGGAGCGATGGGGCAGCAGGTCATCGGGGTCATCGGCGGCACGGGGCTCGGCGAGGCGCTCGGCGCGCTCGGCGGCGGCGAGGTCCGGGAGGTGGAGACGCCGTTCGGCCGGCCGTCCGGCCCGATCACCCTGACCGAGATCGAGGGGCAGCGCGTCGCGCTGCTCTCCCGCCACGGCGACGGCCACATGCGGAACCCGTCGGCCGTGCCGTACCGCGCGAACGTCTGGGCCCTGAAGTCGCTCGGCGTCACCCACATCCTCGCCTCCGGCGCGGTGGGGTCGCTCCGGGAGGAGATCGCGCCCCGGCACCTCGTCATCCCCGACCAGGTCATCGACCGGACCTACCGGCGGGCCGGCACCTTCTTCGACGAGCTCGCCGTCCACGTCGAGCTCGCCGCACCGTTCTGCACGACGCTCCGGAACGTCCTCGCCAAGGCGGGCACCGGGTTCCCCACCCGGATCCACCCGAGCGGCACGTACGTCTGCATGGAGGGGCCGCAGTTCTCGACCCGCGCCGAGAGCGAGCTCCACCGGAGCTGGGGCGCCTCGCTCATCGGCATGACCGTGATGCCGGAGGCGAAGCTCGCCCGCGAGGCGGAGATCTGCTACGCGCTGGTCGCGCTGCCGACCGACTACGACTGCTGGCGCCCCCACCCGGCGAGCCTCGACCAGGCGAAGCTCATCGAGGAGATCCTCGGGAACGTGAAGGCGGCGACGCAGAACGCGCTCGAGCTCATCCGGCGCGCCATCCCGAGGATCGCCGAGATCGACAAGCCCTGCGCCTGCCAGTCCGCGCTCGCCCTCGCGATCTGGTCGGACACGTCGCGGATCTCGCCGGAGACGAAGGAGCGGCTCCGGCCGCTCCTCGCGAAGTACGTGCCCTAGGCGCCGCCGGTGCGCGCCGGACGGGCGACGCGGCCCCTACGGCGCCGCCGGCGCCTCGGGCGGCGGCGCCCGGAGCGCGGCCGCCAGGCCCGCGAGATCCTCGACGAGCCGCGCCAGCTCGGCGTGACGGCTCGCCTCGTCAGGGGCGCGCAGTATCGAGGACGGGTGGACCGTGGCCATCGCGATCGGAGCGAGGGGCGTCGCGAGGAGCTCGCCGCGGCGCTCGGTCACCTTGAAGGCCCGCCCGAGCAGCGATCGCGCGGCGGTCGCGCCGAGGCAGACGACGGCGCGCGGTCGGACGACCCCGATCTCCGCCTCGAGCCAGGGCGCGCACGCGCGCACCTCGCCGGGCGCGGGCTTCTGGTGGATGCGCTTCTTGCCGCGCGCCTCCCACTTGAAGTGCTTCACCGCGTTCGTCACGTAGACGGACCGCCGATCGATCCCGGCCGCCTCGAGCGCCCGGTCGAGGAGCCGTCCGGCGGGACCGACGAACGGCCGGCCCGACAGGTCCTCCTCGTTGCCCGGCTGCTCGCCGACCAGCACGATCTCGGCCCCGGGCGGCCCCTCGCCGAACACGGTCTGCGTGCCGCGCTCCCAGAGCGGGCAGGCCCGGCAGCCCGCCGCCGCGCGGCGGAGCGAGGGCAGGGTGGGGTGCTCGGGGACGAGCGGGGCCGCCGTCCTCTTTTCCGCGCGATCGCGCCGGGCCATGCGCTCACGATGTGCAGCGCCGCGGGCGGCGGCTCCGCGGCGCGCGCCCCCGGCGCGCGCTACGGAGGACGGGCGTGACCGCCCCGACCCCGCGCGCCCCCCCGTCCGGCGCCGCCCCG
>DASVZX010000213.1:0-3116 GCA_036391435.1 Anaeromyxobacter sp.
CAGCTCGTAGCCCGCGGAGACGACGCGCGTGCGGGCCCAGACGTGGAAGACGCCGAGCGCGACCGCGAGCGCCGCGACGAGCGCGGCCCGCCCGAGGCGCGGGGCGACGGCCGGTGCCCCCGGTCGAGCGCCGTGGATCCCGCGGCTCACCGGAGCTTCTCCACCGCGCGGAGCTTCGCGCTCCGCGCGCGGGGGTTCGCGGCCACCTCGGCGTCGGCGGGGACGATCGCCTTCCTCGTCACGGGCGCGAACGCCGCCTTCGCGCCGCAGGCGCAGACCGGGAAGTCGGGCGGGCAGGTGCAGGCCTGCGCGAGCGCCCGGAACCGCTCCTTCACGGTGCGGTCCTCGAGCGAGTGGAAGGAGATCACCGCGGCGCGGCCGCCCGGCGCGAGCAGCGCGGGCAGCGCGTCGAGCCACGCCGCGAGCGCGCCGAGCTCGTCGTTGACGGCGATGCGGAGCGCCTGGAAGGTGCGGGTCGCCGGGTGGATCTTGCGCGGCCACGCCTTGCGCGGGATGACGCCGGCGACGATCCCCGCGAGCGCGGAGGTGTCGGGGATCTCGTCGCGCTCGCTCGCCCGCTTCACGGCCCGGGCGATCGGCCGCGCGAACGGCTCCTCCCCGTACGCCTTCAGGATGCGCGCGAGCTCGCGCTCGTCGAGCCGGCGCAGCAGCGCGCCGAGCGTCTCGCCCTCGCCGCCCATCCGCATGTCGAGCGGGCCGGGGCGGGAGAAGGAGAAGCCGCGCTCGGCCTCGTCGAGCTGCGGGGACGAGACGCCGAGGTCGGCGAGCGCGCCGTCCACCGGCCCGACGCCGAGGGCGGCGAGCGTCTCCTTCGCGTCGCGGAAGTCGGCGCGCACGGCGCGGAACGCCTCGCCGTAGCGGGCGAGCCGGGCGTTCGCGGCGGCGACGGCGCGCGGGTCCTTGTCGAGCCCGATCACGCGCGCCCCCGCGGCGAGGAAGAGCTCGGAGTGACCCCCGCCCCCCAGGGTGCAGTCGAGGAGGAGCCTGCCCGGTCCCGGGCGAAGCAGCTCCACCACCTCTCGTGCCAGCACGGACGCATGGGCGAACTCGCTCACGACTTCCCGAAGAGATCGACGACCTGGTCCGCCGGGATGTCGGCGGCCATCTGCTCCGCGTACGCGGCCTTGTCGTAGAGGTGGATGACGTTCCCCATCCCCACCCAGACGACCTCCTTCTCGAGGCCGCCCCACTCGCGCAGCGGCGGCGGCACGAGCACGCGGCCGTGCACGTCGAGGTCCACCTCGTGCGCGGTCGACACGAACTTGAGGACGTTCCGCTGCCAGCGCGCGTCGAGGGGCGAGGCGGACATCACCTTCTTCACGAGCTCGGTCCACACCGACTGCGGCAGGGCGAGGATCGCGCGCCAGTGCGGGTACTGCATGAGCACGATGCGCGGCTCGCCCGCGGCGGCGAGCGCCTCGCGGAACCTGGCCGGGAGGCTCGTCCGCCCCTTCGCGTCGATCGCGTGATTGAAGGTCCCGAAGAACACTGGTTGCCCGATCCTGCCGCTCCGATCCGCGTCTTGCCACTTTTTCCCACCAGCTGCAGCCCGCGATCTACGGAGATCGGCGGGACCTGTCAACGGGGCGCCGGCGCACCACCCGGGCAACGACTGACGATGCGTTCAGGATCGGATCGCGGCCGGTGGGGGTGCGCGCCCTCGCACACGCCCTGGGAGGTGCCCGGGCAGCGCTCCCGGCCGGCCGGGAGGCGCCCGGCCGATATCGGGCCCCCGTCGCTCCGTTGCCGCGGCGGCGCGCCGGTCCCATGCTCCGGCCGCACCCCCGTCCCGGAGCGACGAGATGCCTTCACTCGCAGGGAAGACGATCTTCATCACCGGCGCGAGCCGCGGCATCGGCAAGGTGATCGGCCTCGCCGCGGCGCGCGAGGGCGCGAACGTCGTCGTCGCGGCGAAGTCGGAGGCGCCGAACCCGAAGCTGCCGGGGACCATCGGCTCGGCCGCCGAGGAGGTCGAGCGCGCCGGGGGGAAGGCGCTCGCCGTCCGCTGCGACGTCCGCGACGAGGCCCAGATCGCGGCCGCGGTCGGGGCCGCCGTCGCGCGCTTCGGCGGGATCGACGTCCTCGTGAACAACGCGAGCGCGATCTTCCTCGCCGGGACCCTCGACACCCCGCTGAAGCGCTTCGACCTCATGCACCAGGTGAACGCCCGCGGGACGTTCGCCTGCTCGCAGGCGTGCATCCCATGGCTCGCGAAGGCCGCGAACCCGCACATCCTGAACCTCTCGCCGCCGCTCGCGATGGCGCCGCGCTGGTTCGCCCCGCACGTCGCCTACACGATGGCGAAGTACGGCATGTCCATGTGCGTGCTCGGGATGGCGGAGGAGCTCCGGGACCGCGGGATCGCCGTGAACGCGCTCTGGCCGCGCACGCTGATCGCGACGGCGGCCCTGGGCGTGCTCGGCGGGGACGATCTCGCCCGGCACGGGCGGACGCCGGAGATCGTGGCCGACGCGGCGGTCGCGATCCTGAGGCGCGACGCGAGGTCGTGCACCGGGAACTTCTTCGTCGACGACGAGGTGCTCCGCGAGGAGGGCGTGACGGACCTCTCGCGCTACGCGGTCGCGTCGGGCGAGGAGCTCGTGACGGACCTCTTCCTCGAGGGGTGAGCGTCGCCCCGCCGCTACCGCGCGCCGCGCACGGGCCGCACCTCGGGTGACGTCGGGATCGGGGCCCCCGTCGCGCGCCGCCTCGCGGCCGCGGCAGCGCGCCCCGCTCAGGGCGCGGCCTTCGTCGCGGCGCTCGGTGCGGCGCCGCACCTCGCCTCGTACGCGGCCGTCCGCGCGCGGAGCGCGTCGCGTGCCGGATCGTCCTCGGGGACGAGGTCCGCGGCGCGGCGCTGCAGCGCGAGCGCCGGCTGGCACTGGCCGATGCCGAGCGCCACGGCCGCGAGGGTCTCGACGGCGAAGCCGTTCCAGGGGGCGAGGTCGAGGGCGCGCTCCGCGAAGGGCCGCGCCTCGCGCGCCCGTCCCGAGGCGACGAGCAGCGCGGCGAGCTCGGCGCTGGCGCGCGCGCGCTCCGGCGCGAGCGCGACCACCTTGCGGAGGGCCGCCTCCCGCTCGCCCGCCTCGGCGGGC
>DASVZX010000214.1:0-5915 GCA_036391435.1 Anaeromyxobacter sp.
TCGCCCTCGACGCGCCACTCGCGCACGAACCGCTCGGTGACGTCCTCCTCGGCGTGCTCGATGCTCTCGACGAGCATCTGCTCGATCTCGTCCTCGGCGAGGCCGTAGGTCGGCTTCACCTGGATCTGCTGCTCGATCCCGGTGGTGAGCTCGCGCGCGGAGACGCGGAGGAGGCCGTCGGCGTCGACCGCGTACGTGATCTCGACGCGCGCGATCCCCGCCGGCATCGGCGGGATCCCCTTCAGCGTGAACCGCGCGAGCGACCGGCAGTCCCGCGCGAGCTCGCGCTCGCCCTGCACGACGTGGATGACCATCCCGGTCTGGCCGTCGGCGTAGGTCGTGAACTGCTGGGTGGCGCTGGCGGGGATGGTGGAGTTCCGCAGGATGATCTTCTCGACGACGCCGCCCATCATCTCGACGCCGAGCGAGAGCGGGATGACGTCGAGGAGGAGGACGTCCTCGCGGCCGCCCCGGTCGAGGGCGTCCGCCTGGACCGCGGCGCCGAGGGCGACCACGGTGTCCGGGTCGAGGTCGGTGAGCGGCTCCTGCCCGAACAGCGCGCGCACGTGGCGCCGGACGAGCGGCGTCCGGGTCGCGCCCCCGACGAGGACGACGCCGTCCACCTTCTCGATCCCCGCGCTGCGCAGGGCGTCCCGGCAGGCGGCGCTCGTGCGCTCCACCACCGGCTGGATGAGCGCCTCGAGCTCGGCGCGCCCGAGCCGGGCGCGCAGGCGGCGGCCCTCGGGCAGCTCCACCTCCGCCTCGACGGCCTCCTCGTCGGTGAGCGCCTCGCGGATCTTCTGGGCCGCCGCGACGGCGCCGCGCAGCACCGCCGGCGAGGGCTCCGCGGACGGCGGCTCGAGGCCCGCCTCCATGAGCCGGCGCGCGACGACCCGGTCGAAGTCGTCGCCGCCGAGGTGCGTGTCGCCGCCCGTGGCGAGCACCTCGAACACGCCCTCGTCGAGGCGCAGGATCGACACGTCGAAGGTGCCGCCGCCGAGGTCGTACACCGCGAAGGTGCCCTGGGCGCGCTTGTCGAGGCCGTAGGCGAGCGCGGCGGCGGTCGGCTCGTTCAGGAGCCGGAGCACGTCGAGCCCGGCGAGCCGCCCCGCGTCCTTCGTGGCCTGCCGCTGGGCGTCGTCGAAGTACGCGGGCACGGTGATCACGCAGCCGCCCGGCGGTCCCCCGAGCGCCTCCTGGGCGCGGCGGCGGAGCACCCGCAGGATCTCGGCGGAGACCTCCACGGGCGTCACCGCGCGCGTCCCGCCCGAGACGGCGAGCTTCACGACCGCGCCCGACTCCTCGAACGCGTAGATGCCCCGGTCCTCCGGCTTCACGTCGCCGGGGCCGCGCCCCATGAACCGCTTCACCGAGAGGATCGTGTCCACCGGCCGCTCCGGCGCGCGGCGCTTCGCCGCCCCGCCGACCTCGACGGCGCCGCCCGCTCCGTAGAACACGGCGGACGGGAGGAGCGGCCGGCCCTCGTCCACCTCGACGACGCGGGGCCGGTTCCGCTCGTCGACGTGCGCGACGAGGGAGTTCGTCGTGCCGAGGTCGATGCCGATCGCGCGCGCCATCCGCAGAGCTCCTCTACGCGTGCGCGGAGACGGCGCTCGCGCGCTCCGCGTCGGCCACGATGTTGTCGTAGTAGCGCGCCCGCGAGAGGCGGCGCGCGATGTCCACCGGGAAGTCCGAGTACCAGCGCTCGTCGGCGAAGCGGGCGGCCACCTCGTCCCGGAGGCGGCGCAGCCGCTCGCCCGCGTCCCGCGCGATCCGCGCGAGCCGCCCGACGTCGCCGTCCGCCTGCGCGAGCGCGAGCTCCTCCCGCCACTCGAGCTGCTCCTCGAGGAAGTCCGGGTCGGCGAACGTGCGCCCCTCGGCGAAGACGTCGGTGCCGGCGAGCTTGAGGAGGTAGCCGGCCCGCAGGCGCCAGTCGCGGAGGTAGCGGTACGCGTCGTTGAGGCGGGTGGCGCGCTCGAGCGAGAGGCGCCGCTCGCGCGCCTCGGCGCGCGCGAAGCGGTCGGGGTGGAGCGCCCGCGTGCGCGCGCGGAACCGGCGCTCCAGCTCGGGGATCTCGCTCTGGAACTCGCGCTGCAGGCCGAGGAGCGAGAAGTAGTCCTCGCCGCGGCCGACGGGCTGGATCTTCCGGCACGACGGGCAGAACACCGTGCCGCCGGGCACGTCGGCCTTGCAGCTCCAGCAGGTCACTCCGTCTCCCCAGGGCGCATGGCGGCGGCGCCGCCGCTGGCCCAGCGGCGGGCCGGCCCGGACGCGCGGGAACGGGTAGCACGGCCCGCCGTCAGATGGTGAACGATTCCCCGCAGCCGCAGGCGCTCTTCACGTTGGGGTTCCGGAACACGAACCCGGTCTGCATCAGCGTCTGCTGCCAGTCGACCGTCGTGCCCTGCAGGAACACGGCGCTCTTCGGGTCGACGAACACGCGCGCCCCCTCGCGCTCGACGACCTGATCGAACCTCGAGGGCGACGCCGCCCAGTCGACGAAGTAGCTGAGCCCCGAGCAGCCGCCCCCCTTCACGCCGAGCCGGAGGCCGCCCCCGGGCGTCCCCTTCTCCGTGGACATCGCGCGGATCCGCGCGGCGGCCTTCTCGCTGATCTCGATGGGTCCCATGCCCCGCCTCAGATCCCGGACTTGAGGACGCTCTTCTTCGCCGGAGCGGCCGCCCGCTCGCTCGCCGGGGCGGCCACGTGCTTCTTCTGATAATCGGCCACCGCCGCCCGGATCGCGTCCTCCGCGAGGACCGAGCAGTGGATCTTCACCGGCGGCAGGTTGAGCTCGTGGGCGACGTCGGTGTTCTTGATGGTGAGCGCCTCGTCGATGGTCTTGCCCTTCACCCACTCGGTGACGAGCGAGGAGGACGCGATCGCCGAGCCGCAGCCGAAGGTCTTGAACTTGGCGTCCTCGATGATCCCGCGGTCGTTCACCCGGATCTGCAGCTTCATCACGTCGCCGCAGGCCGGCGCGCCGACGAGCCCGGTCCCGACGTCCGGCGCGTCCTTGTCGAGCGACCCGACGTTGCGCGGGTTCTCGTAGTGGTCGATGAGCTTCTCGGAGTACGCCATCCTGTCCTGACCTCCGTCCTGCGTCGGACCCGGGCCGCCCGGATCCGGTTCCTCGCTCAATGCGGGTTCGCCCACTCGACGCGCGAGAGGTCGACGCCCTCCTTCGCCATCTCGTAGAGCGGCGACATGTCCCGCAGCCTCTTCACCTTCTCGACGACGAGCGCGACCACCCAGTCGATCTCCTCCCCGGTCGTGAACCGGCCGAGGCCGAAGCGGATCGACGAGTGGGCGAGGTCGTCGGAGACGCCCATGGCGCGCAGCACGTAGGACGGCTCGAGCGACGCGGACGTGCAGGCGGAGCCCGACGACACCGCGACGTCCTTGATGGCCATCATCAGCGCCTCGCCCTCGACGTACGCGAAGGAGACGTTGAGGTTGCCGGGGAGCCGGTGCTCGAGGCTGCCGTTCACCGAGAGGAGGTCGAGGCCGGCCTCGAGGCCCCGGCGGAGCCGCTCGCGGAGCGCGAGCACGCGCGCCGCCTCGGCGTCGCGCTCGGCGACGGCGAGCGCCGCCGCCTCGCCGAAGCCCACGATGCCCGGGACGTTCAGGGTCCCCGAGCGGAAGCCGCGCTCGTGCCCGCCCCCGTCCATCTGGGCGACGAGCCGGACGCGCGGCTTGCGGCGGACGTAGAGCGCGCCGACGCCCTTCGGGCCGTACATCTTGTGCGCGGAGATCGACGCGAGATCGACGTTCATGCGCTCCACGTCGAACGGGATCTTGCCGATCGACTGCACCGCGTCGCAGTGGAACAGGACGCCCGCCGCGCGCGTGACGCGGCCGATCTCCTCGATCGGGTGGACGACGCCCGTCTCGTTGTTCGCGTGCATGAGCGACACGAGGATCGTGTCCTTGCGCAGCGCGGCCCGGAGCCGCTCCGGGTCGACGCGGCCGTCCCGCTCGACGTCGAGGAAGGTCACCTCGAAGCCCTGCCGCTCGAGGGCGTGCATCGAGTCGAGCACGGCCTTGTGCTCGGTCTTCGCGGTGACGAGGTGCTTGCCCTTCGCGTCGCGGTAGAACTGGGCGACGCCCTTGATCGCGAGGTTGTCGGACTCGGTGGCGCCGCTCGTCCAGACGATCTCCTTCTCGGAGGCGCCGATCAGGGCGGCGACCCGGGCGCGGGCGGCCTCGACCGCCTCCTCGGCCCTCCAGCCGAACACGTGGCTCTTCGAGGCCGCGTTCCCGAACTCCTGGCCGAAGTAGGGGAGCATCGCCTCGAGCACCCGGGGGTCCACCGGTGTCGTGGCGTGGTAATCCAGATAGACGGGAATCCTCATCGCGCCCCGGGACATCTAAGATGGAGTGGTCCACACCTGAATACGTGGACGGCCGGGGTCGAGTATAAGGAAAACGGCTACCCGGTCAAGCGCTGCCCGGTTACAACTCACGGGCCGCACAGGTGAAATTGTCGCACCTCCGAGCTCGCAACGATGCGCCACGCCAGCCGAATCCTCCTCGCAGCCGCGGCGTTCGCCGCGGTGGCCTTCGTCCCGGACCTGCTGGCCCTCGGACCGGCGGGGGTCTCGTCCGATCACGGCCTCGGCGCGCTGCTCGCGCAGGGGTCGATCCTCGCGTTCGCCGTGGCCTTCGCGGGGGGCGTCGCGACGAGCCTCACCCCTTGCGTCTACCCCCTCATCCCGATCACGGTCTCGATCTTCGGCGCCCGGAAGGCGGGCTCCCGGCGCGAGGCGATGGCGCTCTCCGGGCTGTACGTCCTCGGGATCGCGGCGATGTACTCGGCGCTCGGCGTCGGCGCGGCGCTCACCGGGCGCGCGTTCGGCAGCGTGATGCAGAACCCGTGGGTCATCGGCGGCGTCGCCCTCGTGCTCGCCGCGATGGCCGCCTCCATGTTCGGCGCCTTCGAGCTCCAGCTCCCGCCGTCCTGGCAGGCCCGCCTCAACGGCGTCGGCGGCGCCGGCCGCGCGGGCGCCTTCGCGATGGGGCTCGTCTCCGGGATCGTCGCCGCCCCGTGCACGGGCCCGGTGCTCGCCGCGGCGCTCACCTTCGTCGCCGCGCGGGGCTCGGTCGCGTTCGGCTTCGGGATCATGTTCACGTACGCCCTCGGCATGGGGCTCCTCTTCTTCCTCATCGGCGCGTTCTCGATCGCGCTGCCGAAGAGCGGGCCGTGGATGGACGTCGTGAAGTCGGTGTTCGGGGTCGCGCTGCTCGCCGCCGCGGGGGTGTTCCTCAAGGACGCCTTCCCGGCGCTGCGCCCGCTCTTCAGCGCCGCGCGCGGCGCCGCGCTCGCCGCGGGCGCCGCCGCCGCCGCGGGCGTGCTGCTCGGGGCGCTGCAGGGCAGCTTCTCCGCGCCGGGCTGGCCGCGCGTCGCGAAGGCGGCCGGGGTCGCGCTGCTCGTGGGCGGGATCGTGTACGCGGCGGGCGCCTCGGCCGCCCGCGATCGCCGGCGCGCCACGGAGGGCTTCGCCTGGGTCTCCGACGAGCCGGCGGCGCTCGCGCTCGCGAAGCGCGAGGGGCGGCCGGTGATCCTCGACTTCTGGGCCGAGTGGTGCACCGCCTGCAAGGAGCTCGACCGGACCGCCTGGGCGGATCCCGCGGTCCGCGAGGAGGCCTCCCGGTTCGTCGCCGTGAAGGTGGACACCGACCGCGCCCCGCAGGTCGCGGAGAAGTACGGGATCGTGGGCATGCCGACGGTGGTCTTCATCGACGGGCGCGGGCGCGAGGTGCCGGAGCGCGTGACCGGCGCCGTCGACGGGCCGGAGATGGTGCGCGCGCTGCGCGGCGTCGACGGCGCGTGCGACGCGACGGCGCGGCCCTCGGCGCCGGCCTCGCTCGGCGGGCCGCAGGTCGTGGCCTGCGCGGCGCGGTGGTAGGCCGCC
>DASVZX010000215.1:0-8466 GCA_036391435.1 Anaeromyxobacter sp.
GGCGCCGCGCCCGCTCCTCTCCGCGACGCTCGCGGAGGGGCTGCCGCCGGCGGAGGTCGCCGCCCTCGCGTCGGCGGCCCGCGCGGAGGGGATCCCTCTCTGCCTCGCGCCGCGGGGCGCGCGCCCGCGCGCCGTGCTCGCCGCCGAGACGCTGCGCCCCGACGGCGCCCTCGACCTCTTCCCGTGGGCCGAGCGGTACGTCGCGTCGGGCGCGCGGACGTTCTCCCGCCGCTGCGCCGGGTGCCGCGAGGCGGGGCGCTGCCCGGGGGCGCACGTGAACGAGGTCCGCGCGCACGGCTTCGCGTTCATGCGCCCGGTCGGAGGCGCCTAGCGGCGGCATGGCGAACCTCGGCTACGTCCAGGTGACCCGGGCGTGCAACCAGACGTGCCGGTTCTGCTCGAACCCGCCCTCCGGGCTCGAGCTCGACCTCGAGGAGGCCCGCCGGCGCGTCGACGACCTCGCGGCGCGGCGGTACGACGGCGTCATCCTCACCGGCGGCGAGCCGACCCTCGTCCCGTGGCTGCCCGAGCTCGTCGCCCACGCGGCGGCGCGCGGGCTCGCCCCGCGCGTGATCACGAACGGGCAGCGGCTCGCCGAGGGGCCGCTCCTCGACGCGCTCGTCGCGGCGGGGCTGCGGCACCTGCACGTCTCGCTCTACTCGCACGATCCGGCCGTGCACGACGGGCTCACCCGGAACCCCGGCTCGCACGGGCGCGCGCTCGCCACGCTCGCGCGGGCCACGGCGCGCCCCGGGCTCGCGGTGGACGTGAACTGCGTCATCCACCGCCAGAACGCGGGGAGCCTGGATCTCCTCGCCGAGCTCGTCACCTCCCGGTTCCCGCGCGTCCGCCACCTCGTGTTCAACAACCTCGACGCGCGGATGAACCGCGTCGCCGAGAACCCGGACACGATCCCGCGCCTCTCCGACCTCGAGCTGTCGCTCGCGCGCGCGCTCCGGCTCCTCGAGGCCCGCGGCGTCAGCTTCCGGGTGGAGCGCGTGCCCCTCTGCTACATGGCGGAGTGGGCGCACTGCTCCACCGAGACCCGCAAGCTCGTGAAGGCCGAGGAGCGGACCGTCCACTTCCTCGACGCGAAGGGCGTCGTCCGGCAGGAGGCGGCGAGCTTCGTGCACGCCCGCGCGCCCGCGTGCGCGGCCTGCCGCGTCGCGCCCGTCTGCGCCGGGCTCGACGGCCTCGGCGAGTGGCACGACGGCGCGGAGCTGTATCCTCTCTTCCTCGACCCCGAGGAGATCGCGGCGCGGGTGCGCGGGGAGGAGGCCTAGCATGGCCGAGCGGGTCCGCGAACCCTCGTACGGAGAACGGCTCGCGCACCGGGACGAGCGGCTCCACGTCGGGATCGGCGCGGCCTGCAACAACCACTGCCTGTTCTGCATGGAGAGGAACCGCACGGCGCGGGCCGCCGTGAACGGCGCGATGACGCCGGAGCGGGTGCGGTGGGTCCTGGAGCGGGCGCGCGGCGCAGAAGAGGTCTGCTTCACCTCCGGTGAGCCGACCACCCGGCGCGAGCTGCCGACGTTCGTCGCCTGGGCGCGCGAGCTCGGCTACCCGCGCGTGAGCCTCATGACGAACGGGCGCCGCCTCGCCTACGCCCCCTACGCGGCGGCGCTGCTCCGAGCGGGCCTGAACCGCATCTACGTGTCGATCCACGGTCACGAGGCGCGGCTCCACGAGGGGCTCACCCGCGCGCCGGGCAGCTTCGCCCAGACGGTGGCGGGCCTCCGGGTGGTGGCGTCGCTCAAGCGGCCCGGCGACCAGCTCCACACCTCCACCGTCGTGAACGCCCGCAACCTCCCGCACCTCGCCGAGATCTACCGCTTCCTCCGCGGCCTCGGCGTGGACCAGGCGGTGTTCAACGCCATGCGGCCACCGGAGGAGGGGGTGCCGGCGACGTTCCGGTCCCTCTGGCCACGGTACCGCGACGTCGCCGCGGCGTTCGCGCGGCTGTGCCGCGAGGCGGGCGAGCCGCGGCCGCCGGCGTTCCTCGTCGACGTCCCGCCCTGCGTCACGGGCGACGTCCCGGACTTCAACCGCGGGTTCGTCGAGCGCCACCGCCGGTACGAGCCCGGCGGCGCGCCCGCTTCGGACCTCGGCGTGCGGCTCGTCCCTCCGGGCGAGTCGCGCGAGAAGCGCCCCGCCTGCGGCGCGTGCCGGTGGGAGCCGCTCTGCGACGGCGTCTGGCGCGACTACGTCTCGCGCCACGGGTGGGAGGAGTTCGAGCCCGTGGCGGCTGAAGGCGAGCGCGCGCGGTGAGCGGCGACGGCCCGGCGCGCGGCGGGCACGGCTACGCCGATCGCGTCGGCGAGGCGCTCGTCCGCTACGAGGCGGCGGCGGGATCGCGCCCTCCGGCCGAGGCGCTCGACCCCGCCCGCCCCGAGGTCCGGCGGTCCTATCGCGCCTTCGCGCGGGCGGCGCTCCCGCCGATCGGGATCCGGCCGGGGCTCGGCGAGGAGCTCGCGCTCCGGCTCGGCCTCAAGCCCGTGCTCCGGCTGCTCACCGATCCGCGCGGGGTCGACCGGCTCGCCGCGCACTTCGCACGCGACGGGTTCGCGACGCTCGCCACGTCCGGGCGCCGCCGCGAGTCGACGGTGGACGGCCTCGTGGCCGCGGCGGAGCCGGGCGAGGACGGCCGGGTCCTCTTCTACGCCGGCCGGCGGCCGGACGACGTCGCGGAGGCGGCCGCGCTCGACGGCGCTCTCTTCGCGGCGCTGCCCGACGGCGCGGCGGCGACGCGGCGCCTCGGCGTCCTGCTCGGGTATCCCTCCTGTTGCGTGGAGGCGTTCACCTCGCGCTGGCCCGTCCCGGACAACGCGACGCCGATCGCGGCGGCGGCGGCGCGGTCGCTCCGCTTCGACCCGCGGCTCGACAACCTGACGCTGTCGGTCTGCCACCTCACGGGCTGGTTTCCGTGCCGCTACGACTGCGCCGCCTCCCTCGAGGTGGCCGCCGCGGTCGAGGGGGCGCTCGCCGCCCGCGACCGCGCCGGCGCGGCGCGGCTCCGCCGCTTCCTGTCGATGCCACGGCTCTACGCGGACGACCGCCGCCAGCTCGTGCTCGACGGCGACGTCGTCGGCCCCGGGCGCGTGCGCCTGCGCGCCGTGCACACCCCGTACGCGTTCGACCGCGACCCGGCGGAGGCGGCGTACGAGTGGGTGTTCTTCGCGGACGTCGCGGCGCCGCTCGTCGAGGGCGGGACGCTCACCGTCGCGTCCGACGCGCTCGTGCTCGAGACCCCGGGGCGCGCGCCGCTCCGCCGCGCGCGCCCGGCCGCCTCCGTCTGGCTCCCGTTCGCCGGCTAGTCCGAGATGGTGAGCGTGAACGGCCCGCAGGTCGTGGTCGACGCGACGGTGTAGACGCGGATGATCACGGTGCCGGCGTTGCCGGGGGGCGGGATCACCTGGAACTCGCTCGGCTGCGACGGGTCGCCGCCGGTGTAGTACGTCTCCCAGGTCGTCCTGGCGAGCGACGTGCCGCCCTCGATCCCGCAGCTGCCCGCGGCCGTGCCGGAGCAGTCGCTGAGCACGTCGAACCTCGCCCCGCCCCAGCTCGCCGCGATCGCGATCTTCGGGTGATAGCTGTAGCTCGCGTTGCTCGTGAACGTGATGGCGTAGTACTCGACGCGCGACGCGGGGACGAGGTTGCCGGTGACGCTGACGGTCTGGCCGACCTGCAGGGTGCCGAGCGTGGTCGGCGCCGTGCAGGTCTGCGAGGAGGCGTCGGGGGTGCACTCGCAGCCGTCCGACGCGATCCCGTCCATGTCGTAGTAGTTCGGGTTGCACGAGGCGATCTGGCACGCCGACGCCGTGCAGGCGGCGGTCGCGTTGGCCAGGCTGCAGACGTTGCCGCACGCCCCGCAGTTGTTCACGGTCGCGAGGGACGTCTCGCAGCCGTTCGAGACCACCCCGTCGCAGTTCCCCCACCCGGCGTTGCAGACGCCGACCGCGCAGGCGCCGCCGGAGCAGGCCGCGGTGGCGTTCGGCTCGGTGCAGACGTACCCGCAGGCGCCGCAGTTGCCCGGGTCGGTCGCGATGCTCGTCTCGCACCCGTTCCCGGGGTTGTTGTCGCAGTCTGCGAAGCCGGCGTTGCAGGCGGCGACCTGGCACTGGCCCGCCACGCACGCCGCCGTCCCGTTCGCGATCGAGCAGACGTTCCCGCACGCGCCGCAGTTGTTCGGGTCGCTCTGGAGGCTCACCTCGCAGCCGTTCGCGGGGTTCCCGTCGCAGTTCGCGTACCCGGCGCTGCAGGCCGCGACGACGCAGGCGCCGGCGGCGCAGCCGGACGTCGCGTTGGGCAGCGCGCAGAGGTGGCCGCACACGCCGCAGTTCGCCGTGTCGAGCGTCAGGTTCGTCTCGCAGCCGTCGGCGTTCACGCCGTTGCAGTCCGCCCACCCGGCGTTGCAGGCGAGCCCGCAGGCGCCCGAGGTGCAGCTCGCCGTCGCGTTCGCGCTGCCGCAGGCGTGGCCGCACGCGCCGCAGTTCGCGAGATCGGCGTTCAGGCTCACCTCGCACCCGTTCGACGCGTTCCCGTCGCAGTTCGCGTACCCCGCGTTGCAGGTGATCCCGCAGACCGAGCTCGCGCAGGTCGCGGTCCCGTTCGTCGAGTTGCAGACGGCGCCGCAGGCGCCGCAGTTCGCGACGCTCGTCGCGAGGTTCGTCTCGCAGCCGTTCGACACGATCGCGTCGCAGTTCCCGTACCCGGCGTTGCAGGCGATGCCGCAGACGGAGTTCGTGCAGCTCGCGGTCCCGTTCGTCGCGTCGCAGGCGACGCCGCACGCGCCGCAGTTCGCGACGCTCGTCGCGAGGTTCGTCTCGCACCCGTTCGACGCGTTCCCGTCGCAGTTCCCGTAGCCCGCGTTGCAGGTGATCCCGCAGACCGAGCTCGTGCAGCTCGCGGTCCCGTTCGTCGCGTCGCAGGCGGCGCCGCACGCGCCGCAGTTCGCCACGCTCGTCGCGAGGTCCGTCTCGCAGCCGTTCGCGGGGTTGTTGTCGCAGTTGCCGAAGCCGGCGTTGCAGGACTCGACGCACTGGCCGGCGCTGCACGCGCCGGTGCCGTTCACCGAGCCGCAGGCGGTGCCGCACGCGCCGCAGTTCGCGGCGTCGGTGGAGAGGTTCGTCTCGCAGCCGTTCGCGGGGTTGCCGTCGCAGTCGCCGAACCCGGCGGTGCAGGTGATGCCGCAGGTGCCGGCGTTGCAGGCGGGCGTGCCGTTCGTCGCGTCGCAGACCGTCCCGCACGCGGAGCAGTGGGCCGGGTCGGTGAGGAGGTCGGTCTCGCAGCCGTTGGCGGCGCTGCCGTCGCAGTTGCCGTAACCCGCCGCGCACGAGATCTGGCACGTCCCGGCCACGCACGCGGCGGTCGCGTTCTGGGTCCCGCAGGCCGCGCCGCACGCGCCGCAGCTCTGCATGCTCGTCTGCAGGTCCGTCTCGCAGCCGTTCGTCGGATCGTTGTCGCAGTCGCCCTTGCCCGCCGGGCAGCCGGTGACCTGGCCCGTGATCGGGATCGAGACCGACGTCTGCGGGTGCGTCGCGGCGATCTGCAGGGAGGCGCCGCTCACCGGCCCCGCCGCCACGTCGGCGGTGAACGACACCCGGACGCGGAGCTCGTTGCCGTGGTTCACCGCGAGATCGAAGGGCAGCGTCGCAGCGATCTCTCCGCCCGACGCGTCGAGCGTGAAGATCTTCACGACCTTGTAGTTCGACGTGCCGCCCTGGAGCGCGATGGCGCCCAGCGTCGCCGCGACGTTGCCGCCGCCGCCGTTGTAGAGGGCGACGTCCGCCGTCTTGACGTCGCCGATCGCCAGATCGCCGAGCGCGATCCCGGGAGCGCCGGCGACGAGGTTGCACCCGTCGTTCGTGGTCGCGCCCTGGAGCACGCAGGCGTCGACCCGGGCCAGGTCGGTGACGCCGCCGCCCCCCTTGGAGCCGCCGCCGCCGCACCCGGCCTCCGAGAGCGCGAGCACAACTCCAGCCGCGAGCAGGAGCGGCCTCGCAAAGGCTCGAACGGACGTCTGGTCCATGGCCCCTCCCAAGCGGATTCTTGCATTCGGCCACAGCGCGAGAAGGCCTGTCAATCACATGGACGCAGGGCGGGGCGGGAGGCTGCGGGAGGGGCGCTCGCCCGGAGGTCGGCGGGGCCCCACCGTCCCGGCTTGCCCCGGCGCGGCCGGCCGGCGGGGAGGCGGGCGCGCGGCGCCTTGACGCGCCGGCGACGAATCGCCCATGATCCCTGCCTTTTCGCCCGGGGAGCCGCATGACCGTGGACGTGCTCGTGGACGCCAGCGTTTACCCTCTCGAGGTCGTCATGGGCGCGGCGTACGTCTTCGTCGATCGCTGCTTCCTCCTGCTCGA
The DNA here is from genome assembly GCA_036391435.1 of Anaeromyxobacter sp. GTDB lineage: Bacteria > Myxococcota > Myxococcia > Myxococcales > Anaeromyxobacteraceae > Anaeromyxobacter. The sequence goes on from DASVZX010000215.1 coordinate 6,363, forward strand.
CCGGGCGCCGGAAGGGCGGGTGAAGGTGTCCTTCACTCCCAGGCCGGGATCGGCGGTCGACGCGGCGGCGCTCGCCGGCGAGTTCCAGAACGAGCTCCTCGCCCAGGCGCTGCGCGCGCGCATCGCCGAGCGCCACGAGAAGGTCCGCGAGGCGCTCGTCGCGCGCGCCCTGTTCGGCGCCGCCCCCGAGCAGCAGCCCGCCGAGGCGGCGCCCGCGACGGACGCGCAGCTCGGGCTCGAGCCGCGGTTCCTGCCCGCGGCGGAGGACGACTACCTCGACGATCCCCTCGGGATCGCGGTGCCCTGGGAGGAGAAGTACGGCCCCCCGGCCGAGAAGGCGTCCGCGACGGAGCCGGCCGAGGCGGCGCCGCCCCCCGCCGGAGGCGGGACGGACGGGGAGCCGCGGTGACCCGGCTCGGCTGCGGCCTCGATCTCGCGAGGCGCGGGACCACGCTGCCGCTCGTGGACGCGCTCGGCCCGTTCCGGTTCCGGGCGGTCGCAAACCGCGTCCTCCTCACCGGCGACGCGGGCGCGCACGCGCTCGTCACGCGGGAGGAGTTCGAGGCGCTGCTCGACGGCCGCGCCCCGGCCGACGAGGCGAAGCGGGCCGAGCTCCGCGAGAAGGGGTTCCTCGCCGGCGAGCGCACCCCCGAGCAGGAGGCGGCGGGGATGACCCGCCGCAAGGCCTTCCTCGCCACCGGCCCCTACCTGCACGTCCTCGTGACGACGCTCCGGTGCAACCAGGGGTGCGTCTACTGCCACGCGAGCCGGATCGGCATGGCCTCCCCCGGCCACGACATGAGTGTCGAGACGGCGGAGCGGGCGATCGAGGTCGCGCTCTGCAGCCCCTCCCCGACGCTCACCTTCGAGTTCCAGGGCGGCGAGCCCCTCGCGAACTGGCCCGTCGTCCGCCGCGTCGTGGAGCGCGCCCTCGAGCTCGGGCGGGGCTCCGGCAAGACGATCCGGTTCTCGCTCGTCTCGAACCTGAGCCTCATGGACGACGAGAAGCTCGCGTTCCTCGTCGACCACGGCGTGCAGGTGTGCACCTCGCTCGACGGCCCCCAGGACCTGCACGACGCGAACCGCCCCCTCGCCGGCGGCAGCTCGCACGCCGAGACCGTCCGGTGGATGGAGCGCATCGACTCCGCCTACGCCGCCCGCGGCCTCGATCGGGAGCTGTACCACGTCGAGGCGCTGCTCACGGTGACGCGCGCCTCGCTCGGCCGGGCGCGCGACATCGTCGACGAGTACGTCCGGCGCGGGCTCCAGGCGATCTTCGCGCGGCCGCTCAACCCGTTCGGCTTCGCGACGCGCACCTGGGCGACGATCGGCTACGGCACGGACGACTTCCTCGCGTTCCACCGGGCCATGCTGGACGAGATGGTCGAACGGAACCGGCGGGGGACGCAGATCCTCGAGCGGCTCGCGACGATCTTCCTCTCCAAGATCCTCTCGGACACCGACCCGAACTACCTCGACATCCGCTCGCCCTGCGGCGCCGGGATCGGCCAGATCGCGTACGACCACGACGGATCCGTGTTCGCCTGCGACGAGGGCCGGATGCTGAACCAGATGGGCGACCCGATGTTCCGCCTCGGGCACCTGTCGCGCGACGGGTACGGCGACCTCGTCGAGAGCCCGGTCGTGCGGTCCCTCTGCGTCGCCTCGTGCCTGGAGGCGCTGCCCGGGTGCAGCGACTGCGCGTACCAGCCGTACTGCGGGTCGTGCCCCGTGTACAACTACGCCACGCAGGGCAACATCTTCGGGCGCATGCCCGACAACGAGAAGTGCCGCCTCCACATGGGCGTGCTCGACGACCTCTTCGGGCGGATCGCGGCGGGCGATCCGGAGGTCGGCGCGATCTTCCGGCGCTGGGCCGTGCCGCGCGACCGCCCGTTCTTCTCGCACGAGGCCTGAGCCCGGAGCGCCCGGCGGGAGCCCGCGTTGCGCGTCCTCGTCGTCCACCCGCCGCTGTCCGTCGGCGCGGACTTCGTCGACTACCCGTGGGCGACCGACCTCGGCGCGGCGCAGCTCGCGGCGTCGCTCCGCGGCGCGCACCGCGTCGCGCTCGTGGACGCGTTCGCGCAGCCCGGGCCGGCCGTGC
>DASVZX010000216.1:0-7760 GCA_036391435.1 Anaeromyxobacter sp.
GTTCGCGGTGTCGATGGACGCCGTCGTCCCCGGCGGCGCGGGCGGCGTCGCCGTCCCGACGACGCAGGGCCGGACCGCCGCGCGCGGCGACCCGCGGCTCCCCTCCTCCGCTCCCGCCGGCGACAACACCGCCTTCTCGACCGCCCCGGCCGACGTGACGGAGGTGGAGCGCGCGCCCGTGCTCCTGCACCAGCCCTCCGCCGCCGAGACGCGGGCGCTCTACCCGGAGGACCCGCGGCGCGAGGGGATCGAGGCGGACGTCGGGCTCGAGCTGCTCGTCTCGGACGGAGGCGAGGTCACGCGGGTGCGCGTGGTGCGCGGCGCGGGACGCGGCTTCGACGAGGTGGCGCAGCAGCTCGGGCGCCGGATGAGGTTCGAGCCCGCGCGACGCGGCGGGCGGCCGGTCGCGGTCTGGATCCCGTGGACGTGGAAGTTCCGCCTGGACGGGTGAGACGTGGGCAGGGTTCGCTTGGCAGGGCTCGTGTCGATGCTCGCCGCCGCGGCGATCGCGGGGGCGCAGGACGCGACCGCGACCCCGACCCCGACCCCGACCCCGACCCCGACCTCGACCGCGACCCCGACCCCAGGCGCCCCCGCGAACGAGCCCGTCCTCTCTTCCCCGCCGCAGCTCGAGAAGCTCGTCTCCGCGGAGGTCCCGCCGGGCACGGTCTTCCCCGCCCCCGAGGTCGCGGTCGTGCTCGCCATCGACGTCTCCGCGACGGGGGCGGTCGAGGACGTGCGCGTGGAGCAGGGCGCGGGAGAGCCGTTCGACTCGGCCGCGGCCGCCGCCGCGCGGAGGTTCACCTTCACGCCGGGCCGGCTCTCGAGCGGCGAGGCGGTGCCCGTCACCATCACCTTCCGGATGCGGATCACCGCGCCGGTCGAGGCCCCCGCGGAGGCGGCGGCTCCTCCGCCCCGGCCGGTGAAGCTCTCCGGCCGCCTCCTCGAGCGCGGGACGCGCAAGCCGCTCGCCGACGCCCCCGTCGCGGCGCGCTCGGAGGACGGCCAGGAGACGCTCGTCCGCGGGACGACCGACGCCGAGGGGCGCTTCGCGCTCGAGGTGCCCGCCTCCCGGTTCGTCCTCGTCGGCGTCCCGGCGGGCCACGAGCGGCTCGAGGCCCGCGTGGAGGCGCGGCCCGGCGAGGAGCGAGACGAGACCTTCTACGTCGAGTCCGCGGTGGGATCGAACGTCTCCGTCGTCCGCGGCGAGCGGGTGCGCCGCGAGATCACGAAGCAGGTGATCCCGGCAGACGAGGTCGCCGCCGTCGCCGGGACGCAGGGCGACACGCTCAAGGCGGTGCTGAACCTCCCCGGCGCGGCGCGCACCGCCTTCGGGGGCGAGCTCATCCTGCGCGGCTCGGGACCCGGCGACAGCGCCGCGTTCATCGAGGGGCTCGAGGTGCCCATCGCCTACCACTTCGGCGCCCTGCGCAGCACCTTCGCGCCGCGCTTCATGGAGTCGATCGAGTTCATCCCCGGCAACTTCGCGCCGGACTACGGCCGGCTCACCGGCGGGATCGTGAACGTCCGCGTGCGCGACCCCGCCCGCGACGCCCTCCACGGCGAGGCCGACTTCAACCTCTACGACGCCGGGGTGGCGGTCGAGGCGCCCCTCTCCTCGACCTGGTCGGGCGGCGCCGCGTTCCGGCGCTCGTGGATCGACACCCTCCTCCCGCTCGTCATCCCGAAGGACTCGAACCTCTCCTTCTCGACGGCGCCGCGCTTCTACGACTACCAGTTCCTCGCCACCTGGAAGCCCGAGGCGCGCGACACGGTCCGCTTCCTCTTCTTCGGCTCCCAGGACCGGCTCGTCGCCGTCCTCGACAGGCCCGTCGGGAACGACCCCAGCATCAGCGGCGACTTCAACGCGCGCATCGCGTACCACTTCCTGCAGTCCACCTGGACCCGCACGTTCAGCCCCACGTTCCGGCAGGAGACCTGGATCGGGCTGGGGCTGCAGGACCTGGACACCGAGATCGGGCCGAGCCTCTTCTTCAACCTCTCGACGCGGCGGCTCGACGCGCGGAGCACCTGGTCGTGGCAGGCCCGCCCCTGGATCGAGGGGCGCGCGGGCCTGGACCTCCAGAGCGCCTGGTACGACATCGCGCTCGACACGCCGCAGGTCCCGAAGGAGGGCGAGGCGCCGGCGCCGATCTCGAGCCAGTCGGCGCGGATCACCGCCTCGACCTCGGGCACCTACGTCGCGCCGGCGGCGTTCGCCGAGCTGCGCTTCACGCCGCGCGACGGGATCGACGTCCTCCCGTCGGTGCGCGTGGACTGGAACTCGTCCATCTCGCGCTGGAGCGTGGACCCGCGGCTCATGGCGCGCTGGCGCGTCGCGCCGCGCACGGCGCTGAAGGGGGCGGCCGGGGTGTACCAGCAGCCGCCGCAGCCGGACGAGAGCAGCAGCTTCTCCGGGAACCCGGATCTCCTGCCGAAGCGCACCTACCAGTACTCCGCCGGCGTCGAGCACCAGCCGCTCGACGGCGTCCAGCTCGAGCTGACCGGGTTCTACAAGGACCTGTCGCGGAACGTGATCCGCAACCTCGCCGCCGCGGTCGACCCCTCGCAGCCGCGCTATCTCAACATCGGGACGGGGCGGATCTACGGGATCGAGTCGCTCGTGCGCGCGCGCTTCGGCGAGCGCTTCTTCGGGTGGATCGCCTACACGTACCAGCGCTCGTTCCGCACCGACCGACCCGGCGAGCCCGAGCGCCGCTTCAGCTTCGACCAGCCGCACATCCTCACGGTGGTCGGCACGTGGCGGCCGAGCATCCGCTGGGCGTTCGGCGCCCGGTTCCGGCTCGTCTCGGGGAACCCCTACACGCCGATCTCGGGGGCCATCTACGACGCGAACGGCGACGTGTGGGTGCCGATCCGCGGCGCGACGAACTCGGGCCGCCTCGCGCCCTTCGACGCGCTCGACGTCCGCGTCGACCGGACCTGGACCTACGATCGCTGGCGGCTCTCCGCCTACCTCGACGTGCAGAACGTCTACAACCGCGCGAACCCCGAGGGCTGGCAGTACAACTACGACTACAGCCAGCGGGCGCGCCTCACGGGGCTTCCCATCCTGCCCATCCTCGGGCTGAAGGGAGAGTGGTGATCGTGCGCGCCGTCCGCCTCGTCCCCCTCCTCCTCGCCGCCGCCGGCTGCGGCAAGGAGTTCACGCCGCGATCCGTCGTGGTCGACACGCGGGTGCTCGCGATCGTCGCGGCGCCCCTCGAGGTCGGCCCGTCCGACAGCGTCACGCTCACCGCCTGGCGCGTCGGGCCGCCCGGCGGGGCGATCGCCTCGGAGCGCTGGAGCTTCTGCCCGTTCTCGGTCGGCGCCACCGCCGGGTACGCGTGCGCGGTGCCGGAGTGCGAGGACGGCATCCCGCTCCCGCCGCCGGCGCTCGCGACGGCGTACGGCCCCTCGAACCCGCTCACCGCGTCACCCGGCCAGCTCGCGCAGCAGTGCCTCGCGCTCCTCTCCGCCTCGGGCGCGCTCCCCGCCGGCGTCCCGGCGCAGCTGCCGGACCGGGTGGAGGTGCTCTTCCGCTACCGGGTCACGGCGGCGGGGAGCGTCGCGCGGGAGGCCGTGCAGCGGATCCCGCTGTACCTCGCCGGCGCGCCCGCCGACCCGAACGTCGCGCCCGGGATCGCCTCGGTCGCGATCGGCGCCCCGACCGACGTCGTGTGGGCGAGCGGCGCGAGCACGGGGCTCGTCCCGGTGCTCCGGTCGGGCGAGACGCTCGACGTGGAGGTCCTCCTCGCGCCGGGGAGCGCCCAGACCTACGTCGAGGGAGACCGAACCCTCACCGAGCAGCTCGTCGTGTCCTTCTACACGACGGCCGGCCGGTTCGACTACGACTGGGCGAACGGGCCGGACGCGAAGGTCAAGCTCGAGGGCAAGGATCTGGCGGCGGGGACGGCCGCCGCCACGGTGTGGGTGGTCGCGCGCGATCTCCGCGGCGGCGAGACGGTCGCCGGGCCCATCGCCCTCTCGGTCGTCGCGCCGTAGCCGGTTGGCGTGGCCCCCCGTGCACGAGCCCGTGCACGGGCCCGGGGAGGAGCCGGGCTCGGGCTCGGGCGCGTTCACGTTCACGGGCTCAGCTCGAGTGATCGGCGCCATCAGCGGAGCCGGAGGTCGAGCACCACCGGCCGGTGGTCGGACGCGGCGCCCACGTCCGCGCCGGCGTCCACGGACGCCGCCACGAGCGCGCCCGATCCGGACGGGAGGAGCAGGTAGTCGAGCCGGCCCGCGCCCGCGTCTCCGCGCCACGTGATCGCGCCGGGCGCGACCGGGTCCGACCAGGCGCCGTCCCGGAGGAGCGGCGCGAGCGCGTCGCTCGCGGGCGCGTCGTTGAGATCTCCCCCGGCGAGGACGAGCGCGCCGGGATCCTCGGCGGCGTCGGCGTCGGCGATCTCGCGCATGCGCGCCGCCTGCCGGCGCCGGCGCGTGCCGTCGTCGGAGATCGGCGAGCTGAGGTGACTCCCCACGAGCACGAGGCGTCGCGCGGGCACGCCGGCCTCGACCCACGCCTCGACGCAGTCGCGCGGCCACAGGAGCGTTCCGTCCGGACCGACCTCGCTCGCGTGGCTCGCGTACCCGGACACCGGGAGGCGCGACAGCAAGCCGACGTCGATCCCGCGCGGATCGTTGCCGTCCACGAGCCGCGCGGCGCCGTACCCGGAGGCGCGCGCGAGGCGCTCGAGCACGGCCCGGTTCTCCACCTCCTGGAGGAGCCACACGTCCGCGTCGACGCGCGCGAGCACCGCCGCCACGCGGGCGATCTTGGCCTCGACCTCCGCCGCGGACGGGACGAGATCCTCGTCCCCCGGCGGCACGATCCGATCCTCCGCGTCGAACAGGTCGTGAACATTCCAGGTCGCGACGCGGACCAGGACCGGCGCGCGGACCGCGCCGGCGGGCGCGCGCGGCGAGCGGACGCCCGGATCGCAGGCGAGGACGGCGGCGAGCGCGAGGGTCGGGATCCGCATGCGGCCCCCCGGAGCAAGCGGCGCGCCGGCGGCGCGAGGGGTCGCGTCCGGAGACCTTCCGGCCCCGAACCGGCGAGGCCTCGCCACGCCTCATCCCGGTCGCGTACACCTGCCGGCGACCGCGCGCGGCCCGCGGGGGGCCGCGCGCGCCCTCTGGCTCGGCCGCCGGGCGGGTCCTACATTGAGTCACGGAAAGGAGCCGGGACCGTGACCCAGGGATCGCGCGAGGACCTGCGGCGCGAGCTGCTCTCGCGGATTCCGCGCTGGTACTCGCCCTGGCTCCACCTCGCGATCCCGGCGGTGAGCGGGCTCGCGATCGTCGCCTTCGCCCTCGGCCGGATCCGGGACCTGCGGAGCTGGCAGCTCGCCCTCGTCCCGCTCTTCGTCGTCGTCGGCAACGCGGTGGAGTGGCACGCGCACCGGGACCTGCTCCACCGGCGGACGTGGCCGCTCGAGGTGCTGTACGACCGCCACACTCCGCAGCACCACGCGATCTACGTCTCCGAGGACATGACGATCCGTCAGTGGCGGGAGCTCCGCTTCGTGCTCCTCCCCGCCTACGGCGTGGTCGGCCTCGTCGCGGTCACCTCTCCCGTCACCGCGGGCCTCTGGGTCCTCGGCCAGCCGAACCTCGCCGCCCTGTGGGTCGCGACCGTCGTCCTCTACGTGCTCACGTACGAGTGGCTCCACCTCGCCTACCACATGCCTGCCGACGGTCGGGTCGGGCGGCTCTGGCTGACGAGGTGGCTCCGCCGCCACCACCAGCGGCACCACAACCCGGCGATCATGCAGCGCTGGAACTTCAACGTGACGCTGCCGCTCTGGGACCTCGTGCGCGGCACGGTGTGGCACGCGGCCGAGCAAGACGCGCGCGGTGCGCTCGCGCGCCGTGCGTGAGCGGCGCGGGAGCCTCGGCGAGGCCGAGAATCGTTCGCGATTCCGGTCGCACCGGTCGTCTCGCACCCTTTGACAGGACACCCCGGGTCGGGTACTTAGCCGCCGGACCCCATCGTCTAGAGGCCCAGGACGCTGCCTTCTCAGGGCGGAAACCGGGGTTCGAATCCCTGTGGGGTCAAAGGCTTACGAGGGCGTCCGCGGGCCGTCGATCTGGACAGGCCTCCGGGCGCCCAGTACGTTTCGCTCGGCGTCTCTCACGCTGCTCGCTGGCCCCATCGTCTAGAGGCCTAGGACACGGCCCTTTCAAGGCTGGAACCCGGGTTCGAATCCCGGTGGGGTCACTTCGAGTGCGGCCTCTCGCGCGCGCCTGTCGGCGCGCGGGACGATGGCTTCGCAGCCGTCTCGGTCGCCTGGGACACGGCCCTTTCAAGGCTGGAACCCGGGTTCGAATCCCGGTGGGGCCACTCACTCGCGGTGCATGGGTGCCGGCGCGCCGGCGGCGCGCGGGCGCCCTCCTGAGCCGCGCCCGAGCTCCGCGCGCAGCAGCCGCGCGATCGCGACGGCGGCGCGCTGCGTGGACGGGACGAGCGACGCGACCTCCATCCGCTCGTCGGGCCCGTGTGAGCCCTCGCCCGCGACGCCGAGGCCGTCGACCCCGCTCACCTCGCTCGCGATGAAGCTGAAGTCCCCGGCGCCGCGCTCGAGCGGGTCGAGCGCCACGGTGGGGCCGCGGCCGAGCGCGCGCGTGACGCCGTCCACCACCGAGAGCACGGCGAGGTTCCCGCGCGTCGGCGGCATGCTCGGGAACAGCGCGCGGAAGGTGAGCCGGGCGAAGGTCCTCGGGAGGCTCCTCGCGGCGATCGCCGCCATCCGGGCGCGCGCGCGGTCCTCCTCCGCCGGCGTCAGGAAGCGCAGATCGCCCGAGATGACGGCGGATCGCGCGACCACGTTCGTCTTCCCCGCGGCCGTCCCGGCGCTCGCGGCGAGATCGTGCGTCACCTCGGTCCCCCCCAGGACGAGCGCGGGGTTCACGGTGACCGAGCGCTGCCCCTGGAACGCACGGCGGAATCCGTCCACGACGCGCGCCGCCTCGTAGGCGGCGCCCGCTCCGACCTCCTCCTGCAGCACGCCGGCCGAGTGCCCCTGGACGCCCGTCACCTCGAGCGTCCAGTCGGTGACGCCGCGCCGCGCGACCGTGACCTTGCCGCCCACGTCCGCCTCGAAGCAGAGCGCGACGTCGCTCTGCCGCGCCACCTCGACGAGGTCGCGCCGGGAGACGTCGATCGGGAGTCCGGGGTTCTCCTCGTCGCCCGTCAGCACCACCCGGACGGTGCCGGCCCCGAGCAGGCCCGTCGCGTCGAGCGCCTCGAGCGCGTAGAGGATGACGACGTCGCCGCCCTTCATGTCGACCGCCCCCGCGCCGCGCACGGCGGCGCCGTCCCGCCGGAAGCGGTGCGCCGGACCCTGGAGGACCGTGTCGAGGTGGCCGAGGAGGAGGACCCGCTTCCCCTTCGCGTCGCCCCTGCGCTCGGCGACGAGGTGTCCGGCGCGGTGCAGCGCCTCGGGCAGCTCGACCCAGCGTGCCGTGAACCCGAGCGCCTCGAGGCGCCGGCGGAACCACGCGCCGACCTCGCGGACGCCGGCGAGGTTCTCCGTCGCGCTGTCGACGTTCACGACGGCCTCGAGCGCCGCGAGCTCGTCGTCGAGGTGGTCCGTCACCCAGCCGGCGACGGACCGCTCCGCCGGCGACAGCTCCTGCGCCCTCGCGCGCGATCCACCCACGAGGAGAGCGGCGAGGGCGACGGCGATCGCTGGGGCGCGCATCTTCCGAGTATACGAGGTCCCCGGCGACGTTCACCCCCGGCGCGCGCTCTCAGC
>DASVZX010000217.1:0-5135 GCA_036391435.1 Anaeromyxobacter sp.
GGCCGACGCCCGCCCGCGCCCCCCCGCCGCCGCCCCCCGCGCCCCCGCCGCGCCGCCCCGGGCCCCCGGCCCGGCGAAGAAGAACATCGGGTATCTTTAGCCGGACCTCCCCGTGAGCTATCTCGAATTCTACGAGCTGTCGCAGGAGCCCTTCTCGAACGCGCCGGTGTCGCGCTTCTACTACTCGTCCGCCCAGCACGCGCAGGCCCTGATGCGGCTCACGCACGCCGTGTCGGGCATGAAGGGGCTCGCGGTCCTGGTCGGCGACATCGGGGCGGGGAAGACGACGCTCGCGCGGCGGATGCTCGACAGCCTCCCGGAGGAGGAGTACGAGGCCGCGCTCATGGTCATCATCCACTCCGGCATCACCGCGGGGTGGCTCCTCAAGCGGATCGCGCTCCAGCTCGGCGTGGAGAACCCGGCCGAGGAGAAGCTCGCGCTGCTGTCGCAGCTCTACCAGCGGCTCGTCCGGATCTACGAGCAGGGCAAGAAGGCCGTGGTCCTCATCGACGAGGCCCAGATGCTCGCGACGAAGGAGATCATGGAGGAGTTCCGCGGGCTCCTGAACCTCGAGGTCCCCGAGCGCAAGCTCCTCTCCTTCGTCTTCTTCGGCCTCCCCGAGATCGAGGACAACCTGAAGCTCGACCCGCCCCTCGCGCAGCGGGTCTCCCTCAAGTACCGCCTCGAGCCGCTCTCGCCCGAGGCGACGGAGGCCTACGTCCGACACCGGCTCCGGCTCGCCGGCGCGTCCCGGGTCCCGTTCACCGCGCCGGCGCTGGCGCGCGTCCACGCGCACAGCCGCGGCACGCCGCGCCTCATCAACACGCTGTGCGACAACGCGCTCTTCGAGGGCTTCGTCGCGCGGGCGCGGGACCTCGACGACAGGCTCGTCGACCGGATCGCCCGCGACCTCGGGCTCGAGCCGCCGCTCGAGCCGGCCTCCCGCCCCGGGCGGGGCGACCGCCACGCCCGGATCGACCTCTCGGAGATCGACCGGTACCTCGACTCGCTGAAGTGACCCCTCCCGCGCCCACGGCGGCGCACCTCCGCCGACTTGGCGCAGCGCGGTAGCCGCGCGAGAATTCAGCCGTTGAAGAAGCGGACGCTCGCCCTCGCCTTCCTCGGCTTCCTCGCCGCGCTCGTCGCGGCGACGCTCGGCGCCCTGCGCACGCGCTGGGCGGCGGAGCGGATCTGCGCGCTCGCGGCGGCGCGCGCCGAGGCGGTGACGCGGCTGCCGGTCGCGTTCCGGACCTGCCGCGTGAGCCCGCTCGCGCTCGAGGTCGAGGTGGACGGGCTCCGCATCGGGCCCGCCGCGGCGCCCATCGTCGCCGCCGACGCCGCCTCGGCGCGGCTCGCGCCCATCCAGGCGCTCGGCGGGCGCGTCCGGCTCGCCGAGGTGCGGGCGGTGAACCCCCGGATCGTCGCGACGGTCCCGGCGACGGCGTCCGGCCGCGCCGGCGCCCCGTGCGCGTCTCCGATCCCGCCGGGCGTCGAGATCCAGCGGCTCGAGCTGGAGGGCGGCTCGCTCGAGCTCGCGCTGCCCGGCGGGCTCCGCCTCTTCGCGAGCGGCGTCGCCGCGACGTCGCGCCCGTCCCCGCGGAGCCTGCGGTCGTTCGCGTCGGCGAGGCACCGCACCCGCCTCGAGGTCTCGGCGGCCGAGGTCCGGCTCGAGGGGCTCGACGAGCGCCCGCTCGCCGCCGCCCGCGTGGCGCTGGCGGCGGACGTCGCGCGCGACCTCACGTCGGCGGAGGTGGCCGGCGCGGACGCCGAGGTGGACGGGGTGCGGGTCGCGGCGCGCGGCCGGATCGCGGGGCTCTGCGCGCCCGAGCTCGACCTCACCGCGACGGCGTCGGGATCGCTCCGCGACGTCCTCGCCCTCGCGCGGATCGCGCGCGACGCGGACGCGGACGGCAAGGTCGTCGCGGAGGCGAAGATCACCGGCCCCGCCTCGCGCCCCGCGGTGGCGGGCAAGCTGCGGATCGAGCGGGGACGGGTGGCGTGGTTCACGCCGGGCGACGCCCGCGCCGACGTCCACCTCGCGGGGCGCAGCCTCGTCGTCGATCGCCTCGACTGGTCGTACGGGACCGGCCGCGTCGCCGGCCACGGGACCGTCGGGCTCGCGATGCCGGTGCCCATCGAGGCGGACGTGGAGCTCGGCGGGGTGGACCTCGCGGAGATCCTCGAGCGCGTGCGCGTGACCGGCTCGTGGGTGACGGTGAAGCTCGACGGGAAGGGCCACGTCGGCGGGACGCTCGCGCCCCCGAACGTCGCCGGCACGGTCTCGGGCGAGTTCAGGGATCTCCGCGCGTACACGCGCTCGTGGCGCGCGGTCGCGCCCGGCGAGCACCCGGTCGTCCAGGTGCGGCACGGCAGGATCCAGACCGGGATCCACGTCACCGAGGAGGGGCTCTGGTTCGACGCGGCGCACGTCGCCGCGGGGCGCGGCGCCTCCGACCTCGACGCCTTCGCGCGGTTCGCCGCGCCGGGGGGCTACTCGGTGCGGTGGCGCGGGACCATGGACCTCGACGCGCTGGGGAGCGTCGCCGGCGTGCCCTGCGGCGGCCTCGCGCACGTGGACGGCACGATCGCGGCCCCGACCTACGCGAACCCGCGCATCGTCGCGCGCGGCACGCGGATCGAGGGGTTCCGCTTCCTCGAGATCGACCTCGGCAACGCCGCCGCCGACGTCCTGTACGGCCCGGACTTCCTCGTCCGGATCCAGGACGGGCAGGGCGTCAAGGGACAGACCCGCTACCACGGCGAGGGCGTCGTCGACCTCGAGCCGTCGCCGCCGCGGGTGCTCTCGTCCCGCTTCGAGGCGGAGGGCCGGGTGAAGGACCTGCTCGACGCGGTGCGGGACTGGGTCCCGAGCACGCGCATCCTGCGCGATCGCTTCGACGGCGACGTCCAGGTCTCCGGCACGGCCGCCGGGAAGGCCGGGTTCCTCGACGGGACGTTCGAGGGCCGGCTCGGGACGGGCACGCTGTTCGGCCGCCCGTTCGACTCGGGCCGCGCGTCGGGCACCTTCGCGAACGGCGCCTCCGCCCGGCTCGAGCGCGCCGAGCTGCGGCGCGGTCCCGGCGCCGTGCGCTGGTCGGGCGGGTGGGGCTTCCAGGATCCCGTCCCGTGGGACCTCGAGGTCTCCTTCGCGGGGCTCCCGCTCGACGCGCTCCAGCTGCCGGGGGGCAGCTGGACGGGCTCGGCGAGCGGGACCGCCGCGCTGAAGGGCTCGCTCGATAACCCGGACGTGCGGTTCGCCGGGAACGGCGACGGCGTCTCGCTGCGCGGCGTGGGGCTCGGGACGGTGCAGGTCGGCGGCACGGTGCGCGAGCGGCGGGTCCTCGCGACCGCGACGAGCGACGCGCTGAAGCTCGCCGTCGAGGCGACGCTCGAGGGGAAGCTGCCCTTCAAGGCGACGGCCGAGCTCGCGCTCGAGGACGTCGGACGGCTCGTCCCGGGCGGCGCGCCCGCCGGGCTCCGCGCGAAGGTGCGCGGGGAGGCGAGCGCGGAGGGCGAGCTCGAGGACCTCGACGCGGCGCGGGTGCGGGTGCGGCTCGACGCGGTCGAGGCGGGGCACGCGGACTTCCGCGTGGAGGCCGCGGGGCCGGTCGTGCTCACGGTGAACCACGGGCGCATCGACGTGCAGGAGCTCGTGCTCCGCGGCCCGAACACCGAGCTGACGCTGTCCGGCTCCGGCGCGCTCACGGGCGAGGTCGAGCTCGCCGCGACGGGCACGGTCGACCTGCGCCTGCTCGCCGGCCTCGTCCCGGACCTGAAGCGGCCGCACGGGCTCCTCACCCTCGAGGCGCACGTCTCCGGGACGGCGCGCGACCCGGTGATCGTCGGCGCCGGCCGCGTCGACGACGCGGGCTTCCAGCTCAAGGCGACGAACGTCCTCCTCTCCGAGCTGAAGGGGGCGCTCGCCTTCTCGCAGAACCGGATCCTGTTCGAGGACCTCGCCGGCACGCTGAACGGCGGCCGCGCGGTGCTGGGGGGCGAGGTGGAGCTCGCGTCCTTCGTCCCGGTGCGGCACCGGCTCGACGTGCGGCTCGACGAGGTCCCGGTGGCGGTGCCGGTCTGGCTCCCCGCGACGCTCTCGGGACGCCTCGAGGCGGCGGGCACGCTCGACGACACCGTCGTGACCGGCCGGCTCCACGTCGTGCGCGCGCGCTACACCGCCAACGTCGACCTCCTCGAGCGCGGTCTGCTCGCCACGAGCCGCAAGCCGCCGCCGCCGCCGAGGCCGTACGACAAGGCGGGCGAGTGGCTGCGCTTCGACGTGCAGATCGCGGTCGACGGGGACGCGCGGGTGGAGAACGACGTCGTCGCCGGCGACGTGCGCGGCGATCTCGCCCTCACCGGGACGCTCGCCGCGCCGGGGCTCGTCGGCTCGCTCGCGATGGTCGGCGGCAGCAAGGTGCGGTTCCGCGGCAACGAGTTCGCGCTCTCGCACGCGGTGCTCGACTTCACCGACCGGACGAAGGTGGAGGTCGCGCTCGACGTCTACGGCGAGTCGCAGGTGCGCGACTACCAGATCTTCCTCCACGCCTCGGGGGGGCTCTCCGACCCGAAGCTCACCCTCACGAGCTCGCCGCCGCTCTCGCAGCCGGACATCATCACGCTCCTCTCGCTCGGGTTCACGCGCCGCGACGCCTCCGCGAACGCCGGCGTGCAGGGCATCGCGACGGCCGCGGCGGCGCAGGCGATCGTCGCGGCCTCCGGGCTCGACGAGCAGGTGCGGCGGTTCCTGCCCAGGGGCGACGTGGTCCGCGATCTGTCGATCCGCGTCACGAGCGAGTGGTCGGAGAGCACGGGCCAGGTGGAGCCGCGCGCGCAGTTCGAGTCCTGGCTGCTGCGCGACCGCCTGCGGCTCCGCTACCAGACGCCGCTCTCCGGCGCCCCGCGCGGTCAGAAGGCGCAGGCGGAGCTCCGGCTCGGGTCGCACACGGCGGTCCAGTACCAGTGGGACAACGAGAACCCGGACCTGCCCGGCGACCACGGGGTGGATCTCAAGCTGCGCTGGGAGTGGACCGACCGGTGACGCCACCGCCCCGACCGGCGGGCGGCGCGCGCCGCGCCCGTGGCCTGCTCGTGGCGGCGGCGCTCGCGGCCGTGGTCGCCGCCCCCCGGGCGGG
>DASVZX010000218.1:0-8349 GCA_036391435.1 Anaeromyxobacter sp.
GGGCTCGCGCCCCCGGGCGCCGCCGCGCCGACCCCGGCGTCCTGGGACGACCTCGCCGGCGAGGCCAAGGCGGCCGACGTCGTCGTGAACGCCACGCCCGTCGGCCTCGCCGGGCACGGCGGGACCCTGCCCGGCCTCCGGCTCCGCCGCGGCCAGATCGCCGCCGACTTCGTGTACGGCGACACCGCCTTCGCGCGCGCCGCCCGCGAGGCCGGCGCGCGGCTCGTCACCGGGGAGCAGATCCTCGTGCGCCAGGGCGCGCTCGCCTTCACCCTCTGGACCGGGCGACCCGCGCCGGAGGCCGAGATGGCCGCCGCCGTCGCGCGGGCGGCCGCGCCTCACCCCCCCACGTCCCCCGCCCCGGCGACCGGAGCGGGGGCGGATCGTCGAGGGACCCGATGACGCTCCGCTACCTCACCGCCGGCGAGTCGCACGGGCCGGCCCTCGTCGCCATCGCCGAGGGCTTCCCGGCGGGGCTCGCCGTGGACTTCGCCGAGGTGAACCGCGACCTCGCCCGGCGGCAGAAGGGCTACGGCCGCGGCGGCCGGCAGAAGATCGAGAAGGACGAGGCGCAGTTCCTCGCCGGGCTGCGCGGCGGGGTGACGCTCGGCGCGCCCATCGCGCTCGTCGTCTGGAACCGGGACCACGAGAGCTGGAAGGACCTCGTCTCGCCCACCGCGCGCGGCGGGAAGAAGTTCACGCAGGTCCGCCCCGGCCACGCCGACCTCGCCGGCGCCCTCAAGTACGGCCTCGACGACGCGCGCGACGTGCTCGAGCGCGCGAGCGCCCGCTCCACGGCGGCGATCGTCGCCCTCGGCTCGCTCGCGAAGCAGCTCCTCGCCCGCGTCGGCGTCCGCGTCTCGTCGCGCGTCGTCGCGATCGGCCCGCGCGCGTTCCACCCGGACGTGCCGCCCGACGACGCGCAGCGCGCCGC
Source organism: Anaeromyxobacter sp. (assembly GCA_036391435.1). GTDB lineage: Bacteria > Myxococcota > Myxococcia > Myxococcales > Anaeromyxobacteraceae > Anaeromyxobacter. The sequence goes on from DASVZX010000218.1 coordinate 935, forward strand.
GATCGAGGCGTCCGACCTGCACGTCGACGACGAGGCGGTCGCCGCGGAGTGGCGGGCGCTCATCGACGCCGAGAAGGCCCGGGGCGGCTCGATCGGCGGCGCCTTCGAGATCTACGCGACCGGCCTGCCCATCGGCCTGGGCAGCCACGTCCACCCCGACCGCCGCCTCGACGCCCGCCTCGCCGGGGCGCTCTGCGGGATCCAGGCGATCCGCGCGGCGGAGATCGGCGACGGCACCCAGGTCGGGCGGCCCGGCCAGGAGTTCCACGACGCGATCTTCTACTCGAAGGATCGCGGGTTCCACCGCCAGACGAACCGCGCCGGCGGCCTCGAGGGCGGGATGACCGACGGGATGCCCGTGCGCGTGCGCGGGTACATGAAGCCCATCCCGACGATGCTGACGCCGCTGCCGACGGTGGACCTCGCGACGCGCGAGGCGACCCAGGCGCGCTACGAGCGGAGCGACGTCTGCGCGGTGCCGGCGGCGGCGGTGGTCGGAGAGGCGGTCGTCGCCTGGGAGCTCGCGAACGCGCTCCTCGAGAAGTTCGGGGGCGACGCGATGGGGGACGTCGAGAGGGCGCTCGAGGCGTATGCCGCTCGGATCCGCTGAGACGCTCGCCCTCGCCGGCATGATGGGGTCCGGCAAGTCGACGGTGGCCGCCGTCCTGGGGCGGCTCCTCCGACGGCCCGTGGTCTCGCTCGACGCGGAGATCGCCCGCGCGGCCGGGAAGCCGATCCCGGCGATCTTCGCGGAGGACGGCGAGGCGGCGTTCCGCGCCCTCGAGCGCGTGGCGGTGGCCTCGCTCCGTCCGGGGGTCGTCGCCGACCTCGGCGGCGGCGCGTTCTGCGATCCGGAGAGCGCGGCGCGCCTGCTCGCCGTCGGGCGGGTCGTGTTCCTGGACGTGTCCGCCGCGGAGGCCGCCCGGCGCATCGGCGCGGGCGCGGGGCGCGACGGGCGGCCGCTCGCGGACCGCTGGAGCGCGCTGCTCGCCCGGCGCCTGCCGCTCTACCGGCGGGCGCACCTCGTCGTGGACGTCGACGCGCGCTCGCCCGAGGCGGTGGCGCGCCGGATCGTGGAGGCCCTGTGAGGCGATCGCGGCAGACGACGGACGTCATCGAGGCGCGGCAGGGACGGCACGCGTACGAGATCCGGGTCGGGCGCGGCGCGGCCGAGGGCCTCCTCGAGGTCGCGGCGGCGCACGATCGCGTCGCGGTCGTCACCGCGCGCCCCATCCTGAAGTGCCCGCCCGCGGCGCGCGCGATCGCCCTCCTCCGCAGGGAGACGCCCCTCGCCGTCGTGCACCAGCTTCCCGACGGCGAGCGCGGGAAGACGCTCGCCGAGCTGGAGCGCGCGGCGACGGTGCTCCTCCGCGCCGGCTGCACGCGGCGGAGCCTCGTCGTGGCCGTCGGCGGCGGGGCCGTGTCCGACGCCGCCGGCTTCCTCGCCGCGACGTTCATGCGCGGCGTCCCCTGGGCCGCGGTCCCGACGACGCTGCTCGCGATGGTCGACGCGGCGATCGGCGGCAAGACCGCCGTGAACCTCCCGCTCGCGAAGAACGCGGTCGGCGCCTTCCACGCTCCCGATGCCGTCCTCGCGGATCCCGCCGCGCTCGCCACGCTGCCCCCGCGCGAGCTCCGCTCCGGCATGGGCGAGGTCCTGAAGTACGCCGCGCTCCAGCCCGGGCTGCTCGGCCGCGTCGCCTCGCTCGGGCGCGAGCCGCCCGGCGCGGGGATCGTCGCCGCCTGCATGCGAGCGAAGGTCGAGATCGTCCGCCAGGACCCCGTCGAGATGGGCGCGCGCAAGCTCCTCAACCTCGGTCACACCTTCGGCCACGGCGTCGAGGCGGCCGGCGCCTTCGAGACCTACACGCACGGCGAGGCCGTCGCGATCGGCCTCGCGTTCGCGTTCCGGCTCGCCGCGGCGCTGGGGCGGATCGGACCGCTCGCGGTCGCGGAGCTGGAGGACGCGATCCGCGGGGCCGGGCTGCCCATCCGGGTCCCGGCGCGGATCGCCGAGCGGGCCGCGATCCTCATGGGCCACGACAAGAAGCGGACCGCCGGGGGCCTGAGGTGGGTGCTGCCGCGCGCGCTCGGCGCGACGTGGAGGGTCGACTGGGACGTCGAGGCGGACGGCCGGGCGGTCGCCGAGGCGGTGCGCCAGATCGTCTCCCCGCCCGCGGCGGAACGGCGGTAGGCTCGGCGAGAGCCGCGAGGCCGCGGCCAGGGAGCGCGCGCATGATCCTGCTCGTCAACGGCCCGAACCTGAACCTGCTCGGCGAGCGCGAGCCCGAGGTCTACGGGCGCACCACGCTGCGCGAGATCGAGGACATGGTCCGGCACGCGTGCGCCGGGTGGAAGGTCGAGGTGGTCGCCTTCCAGTCGAACCACGAGGGCGAGATCCTCGACTTCATCCAGGAGCACCGCAAGCGCGCGCGCGGCGTCATCGTGAACCCGGGCGCGCTCACGCACACGAGCTACGCGCTGCACGACTGCATCAAGTCGGCGGGCCTCCCCGCGATCGAGGTGCACCTCTCGAACATCCACGCGCGCGAGGAGTTCCGGCACACGAGCGTCGTCGCGCCCGCCTGCCGCGGGCAGATCTCGGGGCTCGGGCCGCGCGGCTACCTGCTCGCCGCGGAGTGGCTCTGCGCGGAGACGGCGAAGCCGCTCCGGGTCGTCGCCGCCAAGCGCGCCGCCCGCCGCGGGCGCTGACGCCGCGCGGGACCGGCGCGCGCCGCCGGCGAGGGCCGATGCCGCGGGTCTCCGTGCTCATGCCCGTCCGCGACGCCGCCCGGACGGTGCGGGCGGCGGCCGCGTCGATCCTGCGCCAGACGTGGCGCGATCTCGCGCTCGTGTGCGTCGACGACGGCTCGGCGGACGGGACCCCGGAGGCGCTCGCGCGACTCGCGGAGCGCGACCGGCGCGTCGAGATCGTCCGCGGTCCGGGCGAGGGGATCGCGCGCGCGCTCGAGCGGGGGCTCGCACGCTGCGACGGCGAGCTCGTGGCGCGGATGGACGCCGACGACGTCGCGCACCCCGCCCGGCTCGCCCGCCAGGTGGAGGCGCTCGCGGCGGACCCGTCCCTCGCCGCGGTGGGCTGCGCGGTGTCCCTCTTCCCCCGCCGCGACGTCCGCGACGGGATGCGCCGCTACGCGGCGTGGCTGAACGCGCTCACCACCCCCGCGCTCGTCCGGCGCGATCTCCTCGTCGAGGCGCCGCTCGTCCACCCCGCCGCGGTGATCCGGCGGCGCGCGCTCGAGGCGGCGGGGGGCTGGCGCGACGGCCCGTTCCCGGAGGACTACGACCTGTGGCTCCGGCTCGCGGCGGCGGGCGGCGCGCTCACGAACGTCCCGGAGACGCTCCTCGCCTGGCGGGAGTCGGCCGGCCGGCTCACCCGGACCGATCCCCGCTACGCGCTCTCCCGGCACGTCGCGCTGAAGTGCGCGTACCTCGCGCGCGGCTTCCTCGCGGGGCGGCGCGAGGTGGCGCTCTGGGGCGCCGGCGAGACCGGCCGCGCCTTCGCGGACGCGCTCGCCCGCGAGGGGATCGCCGTCGCGCGCTTCCTCGAGGTGGACCGCAAGAAGATCGGCCGCACCGTCCGCGGCGCGCCCGTCGTGTCCTACGAGGAGGCCGGCCGGCTACGGGGGCTGCCGCTCCTCGTCGCCGTCGGCGCGCCCGGCGCGCGCGACCTCATCCGGGCGGAGCTCGCGCGGGCGGGCCTCCGCGAGGTGGAGGACTACCGCTGCGTGGCGTGAGGGACGTGGACCGGACCGCACCTCGACCCCGATCCGGCGCGGGGCTATGGTCGCCTCGCCGTGGCCCCCTTCGACCTCGCCGCCTTCCGCCACGAGCTCACGCGCCGCACCGCCGACGCGGTGCAGGACCTCCGGCGCCGCATCGGGTCGGAGACGCTCTACGCCTTCGCCCTCTTCACGAGCGGCGAGAGCCGGTTCGCGTGGGTGCGCGCCTCCGCCAACACCGAGGAGGGGCTCGCCCGCCGCGCGGACCGGATGGCCGAGGACGACACGCGCTTCCGCGGGGAGGCGGGGCGGCGCCTGCTGCGCTGGAGGACGCCGGAGTGGGCGTACCACGACTTCTCGGCGCCGGTCCGCGAGCTCGTCCTGCCCCACCCGGATGGCCGGCGCGAGAGCCTCGACCCGGCGATCTACGAGGCGTTCGTCGGCGCGCTGAAGGCGGTCGACCGCGCGGGCCTCTTCGGGCGCGGCGCGGAGCGGGCCTTCCTCACGCTCGACGTCCTGTGCGACCACGCGTCGCCGGCCTTCTTCTCGCGGGGGCTCGTGCGGCTCAACCCGGTCCCCACCGTCGAGCGCCACCGGCACGAGACCGCCCGCAGGCCGTTCATCCGGTGCGTGAACCGGGCGCCGCGCCGCGAGCGGATCCGGATCTGGCTCGCGCTCTACGAGGATCTCTACATGGAGTGGCGCACGGCCATCGCCGAGGAGGCGCGGGCGCGCGGCTTGTCGCCCTGGGACGTCGAGGAGGAGCTCGCCCGCTTCGGGCCGAAGGTGGTGCCGAAGCTCGTCGATCTCGTCGCGCACTACGGCTTCGCGTCCGCCTTCGATCACGCGCGCGGCCTCGAGACGCGCGAGGTGTGGCTCGCCGGGAGCGCGCTGTTCCTCGTCCGGCGGATCGGGCTCGTCACCGAGAAGGAGATCGCGCGGCTGCAGCGGCTCGTGGGCGAGTTCGTGGAGCGCGATCGCCGGCTGCGCGTGGCGTCCACGCTGGCGGAGAACACGGCGCGCGTCCTCCACGAGCTGCGGCCGCGGCGCTTCCCGCCCACGATCATGGATCCGCAGACGTACAAGCTCCTCAACCCGGAGCCGTACGTCGCGACGCTCCGCCGCGACGCGCGGGCGGGGTGACTCCCCCCGTGCCCGAGCCCGAGCCCGAGCCCGAGACGAGGCCGGGCTCGGGCGCGTTCACGTTCACGTTCACGGGAGGAGCGCCCGCTCGACCGCGAGGAAGTCCTCCGGCACGGGGGCCTCCAGGACGAGGCGGGCCCCGGTCGCGGGGTGGGCGAGGTCGAGGCGGCGCGCGTGGAGCATGACGCGCGGCACGGAGAGCTCGCCGACGCGGCGCGGGCCGCCGTAGCGCGCGTCGCCGAGGAGCGGCGCGCCGAGGTGCGCGAGGTGGACGCGGATCTGGTGCGTGCGCCCGGTCTCGGGCCGCGCCTCGACGAGGGCGGCGAGGGGGCCCTCGCGCACGGTCCGCCAGCGGGTCGCGGCGGGCTCGCCGCGCGGATCGACGCGCCTTACCCCGGCGCGCGCCGGGTCCTTCCCGAGCGCGGCCTCGAGCCGGCCCTCGGCCGGCGCCGGCGCCCGCGCGCAGAGCGCGAGGTAGGTCTTCTCGGGCGACCCGTCGCGGAACGCCGCCGCGAGCGCGGCGGCCGCGGCCGGCGTCCGCGCGAACACGGTGACGCCGGAGGTCTCGCGATCGAGGCGGTGGACGAGCGTGACCGGCGACCCGAGCAGCGCCGAGACGAGCTCCGGCAGCGTGCCGCGGTCGGTCGTGAGCGTCGGCTGGGAGGGGATCCCGGCGGGCTTGTCGACCGCCGCGAGCTCCGCGTCCGCGTAGAGGAGCCGCGCCCGGTCGAGCGGCGGGGGCGCCCGTGCGCCGCGGCCGCCCTCGGCGAGGTTCACGACGACGCGCTGGCCCTCGCGGACCGCGCGCCCCGCCACCTTGCAGCGGCGGCCGTCGAGGAACACGCCGCCCGCGTCGAGGGCCCGCCGGGCCTCGCCGCGCGAGATGCCGCCGCGCGCGGCGATGAAGCGGTCGATGCGCTCGCCCGCGTCCGCGGCGCCGACGGCGAGCGACAGGCGCTTCACGCGGGGATCAGGCCGCGCTCTTGTTCGCGGGGCAGCTCGCGCAGGCCTCGGCCTTCGGCTTCGCGTCCTTCTTCGGCTCCGCCTTGGCCTCCGGCTTGCCCGCCGGCTTGGGCTCCGCCCGCCCGGTGATGGCGGCCGAGTTCCGGCCGTTGTAGTCCGTGATGTAGAAGCCCGAGCCCTTGAAGGCGAACGCGCTCGCCGACATCAGCTTCCGCACCTTCGAGCCGCAGACGTCGTGCGTCTTGAGCGCCGGGTCCGACATCTTCTGCAGGGCGTCGAACCGACCGCACTTGGGGCACTCGTACTCGTAGATGGGCATACCCGCGAAATCTCCGACCGGGAACGTAAAATCCGGCACCGTGCTGTCAAGCCGCGCCCGAACGGTGGGAGCGCGGCGAGGGGTCCGGAGGTTCGGAGACCCTCGACGCACCCCGCCCGGGGGAGGGATTTCTATCATGGATTCCGTCGAGATGGATCACCTGGCCCGCGAGGTGGACGCCCTCGGGGCCGCCCTCGACGAGGAGCGCTTCCGGCACGTCGCCGGGATCGAGGCGGAGCCCGCGATCGCGGCGGCGTTCGCGCCCCGCGGCAGGGCCGCCCACCGCGACACGGCCGCGGCCCTGCGCGCGGCCGGGAACGACGACCTCGCTGCGCGCGTCGCCGCCCTCCGCGCGGAGCGGGCGGCGGCCGATCGGGAAGAGGCGTGGCGGGCCGCCGACGCGCGGGCGAGCGGGATCGGCCCGGCGGGGCCTCGCCCCCTGCAGGAGCTCGAGGCGGAGCTCCCCCGCGAGCGAGATCGCGAGCGCCGGCAGGCCGTCGCCCGCGCGGCGGCGGAGGCCCTCGAGCTCCCCGCGGGCGCGCGGGAGGGCTGGGCCGAGGTCCGGGCGCGCGCGCGCGCCGAGGTCGGGCTCGCGCCGGACTGGCCGGCGGTCGTCGAGGGCGACGCGGTCCTCGGCGCCTCCGACGACGCGTGGCGGGACGTCTCGGCGTGGGCGCTGCGGCGCGCGCCGGGCGAGCTCGGCGGCGCGCGGACGCGCGCGGATCTCCTCCACGCGCTCGCCCTCGCGCGCTGGGACGGCCTCTTCCGGCCGGGGATGCTCCCCGTGGCGCTGAAGCTCACCCTCGACCCGCTCCGCCTCGACCTGGACCGGATCCGGATCGACGACGCGCCGCGCGCGGCGAAGTGGCCCGGCGCCCACGCGGTCGGCGTGCGCGTCTCGTTCCGGCCGCGGGGCGGCGCGGGCGACTGGCAGGACCTCCTCGCCGCGGTCGCGCGCGCCGTCGCGGCCTCCGCGACGCCGCCCTCCGGGAGAGACCCGGTGCTCGCCGAGGCGCTCGCCTGGCTCCTCGGCTCGCTCGCGCTCGAGCCCCGCTGGCTCGCCGACCGGGCCGACGTCGAGCGGCGGGACGCGCCGGATCTCGTCCGCGAGCTCGCGCTGCGGCGCCTCTTCGCGCTCCGCTGCGACGGCGCCGCGCTCCGCGTCGCCGCGGAGGTCGAGCGCGGCCTCTCCGGGGCGGCGTGGCGCACGGCGCACCGCGACGCGCTCGCCGCCGCGAGCGGGGCGGCGT
>DASVZX010000219.1:0-5626 GCA_036391435.1 Anaeromyxobacter sp.
CGACGCGGTCCGGCTCGTCCAGAAGGGCATCCGCCAGCGCGGCGGGGCCGTGCTCGTGAACGCGAAGGCGAGCGGGTGGGAGCGGAAGGGCGACGGCCTCGTCGTGCACGTCGAGGTCGACGGCAAGCCGCAGGACCTCCCGGCCGACCGGATCCTGGTCGGCGTGGGCTTCCGCCCGAACTCGGAGGGGCTCGGGCTCGAGAAGGTCGGCGTGAAGATCGGGCCGAAGGGGTTCGTCGAGGTGGATCCCCAGTACCGCACGGGCGTCCCGTCGATCTTCGCGATCGGCGACCTCACCGGCCCGCCGTTCCTCGCCCACAAGGCCTCGAAGGAGGGCGAGATCGCCGCGGAGGCGATCGCCGGGATGAAGTCGGCGCGCGACTGGGTGGCGCTGCCGAGCGCGATCTTCACCGATCCGGAGATCGGAACGGTCGGCCTCTCGGAGGAGGAGGCGCGCAAGCAGGGCTACGATCCCATCGTCGGGAAGTTCGCCTACGGCGCGCTCGGGCGCGCCATCGCGATCGATCGCACGGAGGGGTTCGTGAAGGTCGTGGGCGACCGCGCCTCGAAGCTGCTCCTCGGCGTGACCGTCTGCGGCGCCGAGGGCGCCGACCTCGTCGCCGAGGCCGCGCTCGCGCTCGAGATGGGGGCCTACCTCGAGGACGTCGCGCTCACCATCCACGCCCACCCGACGATGCCCGAGGCGTTCATGGAGGCGTGCAAGGCCGCCCTGGGCGAGCCCATCCACATGCTGAAGGCGCCGGAGCGGACCCGGAGGCCGGGGGCGGACGCGCGGCCGTGACCCGGACGCTGCTCGTCCACCGGCTCGGACGCGTCGAGTACGAGGACGGCCTCGCGCTGATGCGCGTCGCGGGTGAGGCCGTCGCCCGCGGGGCGCCGGCCGCGACCGACCACCTGTTCCTGCTCGAGCACCCGCCGGTGCTCACGCTCGGCCGGGGCGCGGGGCGCGCGAACATCGTCGCGGCGCCGGCCTGGCTGGAGCGCCAGGGCTTCGAGATCCACGAGACCGATCGCGGCGGCGACGTCACCTATCACGGGCCCGGCCAGATCGTGGGCTACCCCGTGGCCGACCTGTCGGACCGGCCCGACGTGCGGAGTTACGTCGGCGCGCTCGAGGAGGCGATGATCCGCACCTGCGCCGACCACGGCGTCGAGGCGCGCCGGCACTCCGAGCACCGGGGCGCCTGGGTGGGCCGCAAGAAGATCGGGGCCGTCGGCGTGCACCTCTCGCGCTGGATCACCTCGCACGGCTTCGCCTTCAACCACACGACCGACCTCGCGCACTTCCAGGCGATCGTCCCCTGCGGCATCGCCGACCCGACCCTCGGGGTGACGAGCCTCGCGGAGGAGCTCCGCGCGCGGGGGGAGCCGGTGCCCTCCGCGCCGGAGGTCGAGGACCGGCTCGCGCGTCACCTCGCGGAGGCCCTCGGGCGCAACCACGCGACGGCGAGGGGGCCGGACCTGGAGACCGTGTCGGTCGTGCCGGTCGGCGCCGACGGTCGCGTGCTGATCCTGCGGCGCAGCGCGGCGCGCGGCGGGTTCTGGCAGCAGGTCACCGGACGGGTCGAGCGGGGCGAGTCGCCCGCCCAGGCCGCGCGCCGGGAGCTGCTCGAGGAGACCGGCGCCGACGTCCCGGTCGAGCCGCTCGAGTACCGGCACGCCTTCGCGCTCGAGCCGAGCCTGAACCGGGTCCGCGCGGGCACGCTCGTGGTGGTCCAGGAGACCGCGTTCGCGGCGCACCTTCCGGGGGGGTTCGCCGCGCGGCTCTCCGACGAGCACGCGGAGCACGCGTGGCTCGCGCCGGAGGAGGCGGTCCGGCGCCTGCGGTTCGCCGGGCTCCGCAAGGCCGTCCGGCTCGCCACCTGGGCGCGGCCCGGGTGACTCCGGACCGGGCGGGTCAAGGGGCGCCGCCGGCCCCGAGGTCGAGCCCGCCCTCGTCGACGAGCCGGCACACCGCCTCGACGTCGCGGTGCAGCTCGCGATCCGCCTCGAGGCGCGGGACGACGGCGCGGATCCGGCGGTGCGCCTCGCCGACCGCGGCCGCCGGCCGGAGCGGTGCCCGCAGGTCGATCGCCTGCGCCGCGACGAGGAGCTCGATCGCGAGGCAGGTGCGCACGTTCTCGACGACCTGCCGGGCCTTCAGCGCCGCCGCCATGCCCATCGAGACGTGGTCCTCGCGCCCGGCGGAGGACGGGATCGAGTCCACCGAGGCGGGGTGGCAGAGCACCTTGTTCTCCGAGGCGAGGGCGGCGCTCGTCACCTGCGCGATCATGAAGCCCGAGTCGAGCCCCGTGCGCGGCGCGAGGAACGGCGGCAGGCCGGAGAGGGTCGGGTTCACGAGCTGCTCGACGCGCCGCTCGGAGATCGACGCGAGGTGCGACGCGGCGATGGCGAGGACGTCGAGCGCGAGCGCGACCGGCTGGCCGTGGAAGTTCCCGCCCGAGACGATGTCGCCGAGGTCGGCGAGCACGAGCGGGTTGTCCGTCGCCGCGTTCACCTCGCGGTCGAGCACGCCGCGGCAGAAGCGGATGCCGTCGCGCGCGGCGCCGTGCACCTGCGGCATGCAGCGGAGCGAGTAGGGATCCTGGACCTTGTGGCACCCGGGCCCCTGGTGCGACGCGTTGATCTCCGAGCCGGCGAGGAGCGCGCGCAGCCGCGCGGCCGAGGCGATCTGGCCGGGCTGGCCGCGCGCGGCCTGGATCTCGGGGAGGAACGGCCGGTGCGAGCCGAGGAGCCCCTCGAGCGTCATGGCGCCGGCGAGGTCGGCGAGGTCGGCGAGCCGCTCGGCGCGGAGCGCGGCGTGCGCGCCGACCGCGGTCATCGCCTGGGTGCCGTTCACGAGCGCGAGCCCCTCCTTCGCCGCGAGCGTCGCCGGCGCGAGGCCCGCCCGCGCGAGCGCCTCGCGGCCCGGGAGGCGGACGGGCGGCGTCCCGGCCCAGGCCTCGCCCTCGCCGACGAGCACGAGCGCGAGGTGCGCGAGCGGCGCGAGGTCGCCGGACGCGCCGACCGAGCCGCGCTCCGGGACGACGGGGACGACGCCGCGGTCGAGCATCGCGACGAGCAGGTCGAGCGTCGCCTCGCGGATCCCGGAGAGCCCCTTCGCGAGCGCGTTCGCCCGGAGCAGCATGAGGGCGCGCGCCTCCGGGATCGGGAGCGGCGCGCCGACCCCCGCGGCGTGGGAGAGGACGAGGTTCCGCTGCAGCTTCTCGAGGTCGCCGCGCTCGATGCGCACCTCCGCGAGCGCGCCGAAGCCGGTGTTGATCCCGTAGTGCGCCTCGCCGTCCTCGAGGCGCGCCTCGACGAGGGCGCGCGCCCGGCGCACGCGCTCCCGGGCCTCCGGCGCGAGCTCCGCGCGCGCGCGGCCCAGCGCGACCCGGGCGACCTCCTCCAGCGTGAGCGTGTCGCCGTCGAGCAGGACGCGTTCCATCTCGGCTCCGGAGTTTGACAGCTCGTTCCGCGTGTTCCTAGAGTCGCCCGTCCCCGCCGGAGCACCCCCGTCGGACGGGGAGACCCCGCTTGGCCCTCATCGTACAGAAATACGGCGGCACCTCGGTCGCCGACGTCGGCCGCATCCGGAACGTCGCGCGCCGCGCGCTCGCGACGCAGCGGGCCGGCCACGACGTCGTGGTGGTCGTGTCCGCCATGGCCGGCGAGACGAACCGGCTCCTGGCGCTCGCCGCCCAGGTGGCGGAGCGGCCCAGCGAGCGCGAGCTCGACGTCGTCGCGGCGACCGGCGAGCAGGTGAGCATCGGCCTCACCGCCCTCGCCATCCAGGCGCTCGGCGGGAAGGCGCGGAGCTTCACCGGCCCGCAGGTCCGGATCCTGACCGACAGCGCGTTCTCGAAGGCCCGCATCCGGTCGATCGACCGGGAGAACCTCGACGCGGCCCTGCGCCGCGGCGAGATCGCGGTGGTGGCGGGCTTCCAGGGCGAGGACGAGGGCGGGAACATCACGACGCTCGGGCGCGGCGGCTCGGACACGACGGCGGTCGCGGTGGCGGCGGCCGTCGGCGCCGACGCCTGCGAGATCTACACGGACGTGGACGGCGTCTACACGACGGATCCGGCCATCGTCCCCACGGCGCGCAAGCTCGACCGGATCACCTACGAGGAGATGCTCGAGCTCGCGAGCGCCGGCGCGAAGGTGCTCCAGATCCGGTCCGTCGAGTTCGCGATGAAGTACGGCGTCCCCCTGTGGGTGAAGTCGTCCTTCACGGACGCCCCGGGCACGCTCTGCTGCGAGGAGGTCCTCGACATGGAGCACGTGATCGTCTCCGGCATCGCCTACGACCGGAACGAGGCGAAGCTCGCCGTGCGCGGCGTCCCCGACGTCCCCGGCGTCGCGGCCCGCCTCTTCAAGCCGCTCGCCGACGCGAACATCGTCGTGGACCTCATCGTCCAGAACGTCGGGCACGGTGGCAAGGCGAACCTGACCTTCACCGTGCCGAAGGCGGATCTGCCGAAGGCGCTCGACATCGTGAAGCGCCGCGCGGCGGAGCTCGGGGCGGACGCCGTCGAGACGGACGACCGGATCGCGAAGGTGTCGATGGTCGGGGTCGGGATGCGCAACCACGCCGGCGTCGCTGCGAAGGCGTTCGAGGTGCTCGGGGCCGCCGGCATCAACATCGCGATGATCTCGACGTCGGAGATCAAGGTCTCCGTCGTCGTCTCGGAGCCCGAGATGGAGCGCGCGATCCGGCTGCTCCACGAGGCGTTCGGGCTCGAGGCGGAGGCGCCGGCCCGCCGCTGAGCGCCGCGGCAGGCGCGTTGCATCGGGGCCGCCCGTGGCCGCCCGGATCGCGCTCGCGCTCGTGCTCGTCGCCGCGCTCGGCGCTCCCGGCGCGCGCCTGCGGCTGGAGCGGCCGCCCGCGCCGCGCGCCTGTGCGCCCGAGGGGCGGGGGACGCCGCCGCGCCACTGGCTCGGCTGCGCCGCGGACCCCGGGACGCCCCGCGCCCTCGCGGACGACGAGCGGATCGTGCTCGGGTTGCCGCTCGACCCGAACCGCGCGGGGGCCCGCGCCCTCGCGTTCGTCCCCGGCCTCTCGCGCCGGCTCGGCGAGGAGATCGTCGCGGACCGGGAGGCGAACGGGCCCTACGGGGACGTCGCGGAGCTCGTCCGGGTCCGCGGCATCGGGCCGAAGCGGCTCGCCAAGGCGGCGCCCCATCTCCGGCTCGCGCCGCCGTAGCCTGTCCCGTGTTCATGGGGTAGGCTCTCCCTCCCCTGGAGGGGAACCGGAGGCGCGGTGGTCATCCGCTGCGAGCGCTGCTCGACCCTTTACGAGCTCGACGAGGGCCTCCTCTCGCCGTCGGGCTCGCAGGTGCAGTGCACGCGTTGCCAGCACCTGTTCACGGCGTACCCGCCGAGGGCGGCGGGCCGGACGCTCGTGGGCGTGCCGCAGGTCGCCGCAGGCGACGGCGACGGCGAGGGGCGCGACGCGCCCGACGCGCCACCCGCGGCGCCCGCGCTCCCGAAGGCGAGGAGCGCGCCCGCCGCGCACCGCCCCACGGCCGTGCGCGGAGCGGCGAAGACGGAGCCGAAGCCGGTGCGCACCGTGCCTGCGCCGGTGTACCGGCCCGCGACGCCCTCGGCCGGTGCGCAGCCGCCG
>DASVZX010000220.1:0-2910 GCA_036391435.1 Anaeromyxobacter sp.
GCGCCCGGCGCGAGCCCGGCCTCGGTGCCGGCCGTGACGATCGCGCCCGGCGGCCGCTTCCCGCTCCGGGTCGTGCTCGCCGGCACCGGCGCCGTCGAGGGCGCGGTGAAGGACCTCGCCGGCCGCGCGCTCGCCGGTGTCCGCGTCGAGGTCGTGCAGCGCGGCGACGGGCTCGCCGGCGCGGCGCCGCTCGAGGTGCGGAGCGGGTTCGACGGCGCGTGGCGCTTCGAGGGCGTCGAGGTCGGGCGCGCCGAGGTCGTCGCCCGGCAGGACGGCGTCGCGATCGGCGCCTCGCGCGCGGTCGTCGTCGCGGAGGGGCGCGCGAGCCGGGCGGACCTCGTCCTCGCGGAGGCCGGGGTGCTCTCCGGCCGGGTCCGGGCCGGCGGCAGACCTCCGCCGGCGGGGACGGTGGTCGTCGCCGTGCCGATGCGCGCCGGCCCGGGCACGCTGCAGGTGGCGCGCGCCCCCGCGGACGGCTCGGGGAACTACCGGCTCGCGCTGCCGGCGGGCGAGTACCGCGTCCACGCGGCGCCGTTCGACGCCCCGCGGACCGACCTGCGCGTCGCGCCCGCGTTCACGCACATCGAGGCGGGCGCGACGGTCGCCCTCGACCTCGCGCTCGCGAGCCCCGCCGCCGAGGAGGGCGTGGAGATCCTCGTGCTCGAGCCGGGCGGCGCGCCCTCGCCGGGCGCGGTGGTGACGCTCTCGCGCGCCGACGAGGCCGCGGTCGCGTTCGCGACGTCCGCCGGCGAGGACGGGCGCGTCGCGCTCGGGGCGAGGATGGGGCTCGCGGGGCGCGTCACGATCCGGGCGCGGAACGGCGGCCGCTCCGGCGCCGTCACCGTCGCGCTGCCGGCGTCCGGCACGGTCCGGGTCGCGCTCTCGCCGGGCGGCGCGGTGCAGGGGCGCGTCCGCGCGGCGGGCAGGCCGCCGGCGGGCTTCACCGTCGAGGTCGCCTCGCAGCCAGCGCCCGCGGCCTGGCGCACGGTGGACGTCCACCGGTTCGCGGGCGACCGGTTCGAGCTCGCGGATCTCCCCGCCGAGCCCCTCCGGCTCGTCGTGCGCACCGACGACGGCCGGCGCGGCCAGGCCGAGCTCACCGTCGCGCCCGGCCAGGTGCGCACGGTCGACATCGCGCTCGCGCGGTAGCGCGCTCGCCGGTCGATTCGAGGCCCGTGCCCGGGGTCTCCGGGCGCGGGCTCGTTCACGGGGGTGAGGGTCGGTCACCCGCCGAGCGCCGCGACGATCTCGGGCAGGCGCGCGCAGGCGCTCCCGCGCGCGAAGAACCCGTCGCGCGCCCGGGACGCCAGGTCCGCGAAGGGATCGCGCTCCGGGTTCACGTCGACGAGGGCCGCGCCGCGGCGGGAGCAGAGCTCTCCGATCTGCATCGGGAGGTTCGTCGCGCCGCTCGTGCCGACGACGAGGAGGAGGTCCGCCGCGCCGGCGGCGCGCAGCGACGACTCCAACCGGTAGTGCTCCTCGTCGTAGTACTCGTCGAACCACAGGACGTGCGGCCGCAGCCAGCCCCCGCACCTCGGGCAGACGAGGGCCTCGCGCTCGGCGGGGAGCAGCGGGCCGTCGCCTCGCGGCACGAGGCCCGGCGGCAGCTCCACCACCCCGAGCCCGCACGCGCCCGCGCAGCGGACGAACGCGGCGTCGCCGTGGATGCAGAACACCCGCTGCGAACCCGCCCGGCGGTGGAGCCCGTCGATGTTCTGGGTGACGAGCGTGAACCGGTCGCCGAGCGCCCGCTCGAGCCGCACGAGCGCGTCGTGCCCCGCGTTGGGGCGCGCGTCCTTGCAGACGCCGAAGCGGTACAGGTACCAGCGCCAGACCTCGTCGGGCGCGCGCTCGAACATCTCGTTCGTCGCCATCTCCTGCGGCATGTAGTTCCGCGAGCCGACGACCCAGTACCCCTCCGCGCCGCGGAAGGTCGGGATCCCGCTCTCGGCGGAGATCCCCGCGCCGGTCAGCGCGACCACGTTCCCGCCGCGTGCGCGGACGCCGTCCAGGATCCGGGCGAGCTTCGGCTCCATCCCGGGAAGTCTAGCGCGAACGGCGCCGCGCGCCCGTGCGCGCCGGCTCTGTCCGGGTTATGTCCCGCCCGTGTCGAGCGCCGTGACCGAGGGCATCCGGGTGTCCGTGACGAGCGCGTTCCGGCCGGACCGCTCCGAGCCCGCTCAGGGCCGCTGGCTCTTCTCGTACACCGTCCGGCTCGCGAACGAGGGCGCCGACGACGCGCGGCTCGTGTCCCGCCACTGGGTCATCACGGACGCGAACGGCGAGCGCGAGGAGGTCGTCGGCGACGGCGTCGTCGGGCAGCAGCCGCACCTCTCGCCCGGCGAGGAGTTCGAGTACACGAGCTTCTGCGTCCTGAAGACGCCGCACGGCTCCATGCGCGGCGCCTACCGGATGGCGCGGGCGGACGGCTCCACGTTCGACGCCCGCATCGCGCCCTTCGCGCTCGTGGTGCCGGGCGCCGTGAACTGAGGTCGAGCTAGGTGTCGTCCGCCGGCGGGCCCGCGAGCGCCGCCAGCAGCTCCCCCTCCCCCACGATCCCCTTCTTCACGAGCAGGAGCGCCAGCGCGGCCATCGCCTGCGCCGGCTTCAGGACCTCCGGCTCCGCGTGCGCGCCGCCGGCGAGGCGCTCGAGCGCGTGCAGCACCTCGAGCTCGCGGGGCGTGAGGACGGCTCGCGCGGGCGCGGTCGCCGGCGCGCCGGCCTCGGGGATGAGCAGGCCGCTCCCGGTGACCTCGTCCGTCAGCGTGAACTCCGCCGTCCCGCTGGGCTCCTGCGCCGCCGCCGGCGCGGGGCCGGCCGGTCCGGGCGTGAGCTCCTCGAGCTCGAGCTCGACCTTCCGCGGCGCGGGCCGGGGGGCGGCCGCCGGCGAACGCGCCGGCGGAGGCCGCG
>DASVZX010000221.1:0-2437 GCA_036391435.1 Anaeromyxobacter sp.
GCGCGCCGGCGGGGGCCCGTGGCCCGGGCCCCGCCGGCGCGGTCTGCGGTTGGGTCTGGCCGAGGGCGAGCGCCAGCGCGACGACGACGAACGAGCTCATGTGTCCTCCCGCCGCCCGCGGGGCGGCGCTGCGTGTCCGACCTTCCGCGTCCGGCGCCGCCCGGGGGCGGGCGCCGGCCGCGCGTCGAGCGGCTGCTCGAGCCGCTCCGTCAGCCTCTCCAGGATCCCGACGAGGGCGCGGCGATCGCTCGCGTCCAGCAGCTCCAGGAGCTGCACGAGCTTCTCCTGGACGCCCCCCTCGATGTCGCGCGACACCGCCTCGCCCTGGCCGGTCGCGCGGGCGCGGACGACCCGGCGATCCTCGGCGTCGCGCTCGCGGTGCAGGAAGCCGTCGCGCTCCAGCCGGTCCACGATCCCGGTCACCGTCTTCTCCGTCACCGAGATGCGCCGGGCGAGCTCGCCCATCGTGAGCGGGCCGTCGCGCCCGAGCCAGAGGAGCGCGTGGATCTGCGGCGCGGTGAGCCCCACCGCGTCGCAGGCCGCCGCCACCGGGTCGCGCAGCGAGCGGCGCCGGGCGAGGACGATGAGTCGCTCCCGCACCGCGCGCGCGTCCCGCTCGATAGTCCGCATTGCGGACCTTCTCTAGACGAGCCTCCCGGGCCCGTCAAGCCCGAAGGGGGCCGTCCGCGCGCCCGCGCCGGGGCGCTCCGGGCACCCGCGCTCAGCGCGGCTCGAGGTCCTCGATCTCCGCGAGGATGTCCTTCTTCTCGTCGGCGTCGGGCTTGAGCGCGAGGTACCGCCTGAACTCCTGGACCGCGCGCGCGCGCTGGTTCCGCTCCTTGTAGAGGTAGCCGAGGTAGTAGTGGGGCATCGGGTTCCGGCCGTCCTCGCGCGCGGCCCGCTCGTAGAGCGGCAGCGCGGCCTTCGCCGACTCCGACTCGTGCACCGCGCGGGCGAGCCGGTAGACCACCTGCACCTCGCGCGGATCCGCCCTCAGGACCTCGCGGAAGATCCGCGCCGCCTCCTCGTGCTTGCCGAGCTTCGCCTTGCAGTCGCCGAGGGCGATCCGGATCCGCGCCAGCTTCGGCCCGAGCGCCGCCGCCTTCTCGAGCTCGGGCACCGCGTCCTCGCAGCGCCCGTTCGCGACGTACACGGCCGCGATCCGCTCGTGCGGCTCGGGCGCCCTCGGCGCCGCGACGGCGGACGCGCGGTAGGCGTCGATCGCCTCCTGCGCCGCCCCGGAGCGCTCGAGCGCCTCCCCGAGGCGGAGGGCGTGTTCGGCGTTCGAGGGCTCGAGCTCCACCGCCTTCTTGAGCTGCGCGATCGCCCCCGGCATCTCGCCCCGGGCGAGGAGCGCGCGCCCGAGCCACAGCCGCGCCTCGGCGAGGCGCTCGTCCTCGTTCGACGCGGTGTTGAGCGCCTTCACCGCCCCCGCGGCGTCGCCCCGCTCGAGCTTCACGGCGCCGAGCCGCGACAGCGCGAGCGCGTGGCGCGGCGCGAGCTCGACCGCGGCCTGGAGCGCCTTCTCGGCCCCGGGCAGATCGCCCGACCTCCAGAGCAGCGTCCCGTACGCCACGTGGCCGTCCACGTTGCCCGGGTCGATGGCGAGCGCGCGCTCGAGCCGGGCGCGCGCGCCCGCGGCGTCCCCGCGCGCGAGGGCGAGCCTCGCGAGCCCGACCTCCGCGTTCGCGTGCTCGGGGTCGAGCGCGAGCGCCGCCCGGTAGGCGGCCTCCGCGCCGGCGGCGTCGCCCTGAGCGGCGCGGAGCTCGCCCAGGGCGGCCTGCGCCGCCGGCTCGCGCGGCCCCTTCTCCACGGCCGCGGCGATCTCCGTCGCCGCGAGCGCGAGGTCGTGCCGCGCGACGGCGAGCCGTCCGAGGGCGAGCCGGGGCTCGAACGCGGAGGGGTCCCGGGCGGCGGCCTCCCGGTACACGGCCGCGGCCTCGTCCGGCTTCCCCGACGCCTCGAGCGCCGTCGCCCGCGCGAGCAGGAGGCCGAGGTCTCCCGGCGCCGCGGCGAGCGCGGTCGCGGCGAGGCTCGAGGCGTCGAGCGCGCGCCCCGCGGCCGCGAGCGCCCGGATCCGCGCCGCCCCGAGCGCGGGGTCCCGCGCCGCCTGGGCCGCCACGGGATCCGTCGCCGCGACGGCGCCGGCCGGATCTCCGCGGCGGAGCCGGTGCCGCGTGAGCGCGACGCGCGCCTCGGTCAGCCTCGGGTCGGCCTCGACCGCCGCCGCGAACGCGGCCTCCGCAGCCGCGGCGCCCTTCGTCGATCTCGCCAGGATCCGGCCGCGGACCACGAGCGCGCGGGCCCGCTCGATCGGCCCGAGCCTCGCCTCGGCCGCGGGGGCGAGGAGCGGCGCGAGCTGCGCCTCGGCGCCCGCGACGTCGCCCTCGGCCTCGGCGAGCGCGGCGAGCTCGAGCCGGCTCGGGAGGTGGCTCCC
>DASVZX010000222.1:0-3362 GCA_036391435.1 Anaeromyxobacter sp.
CGCAGCGCCGCCGCGACCGGCGCGGCGCTCCTCACCGTGCACGCCGCCGGCGGCCCCGAGATGGTGCGCGCCGCGGTGCGCGGCGCGGGGCCCGCGACGCGGGTGCTCGCGGTGACGGTCCTCACGAGCCTCGACGCGGCCGCGCTCGCCGCGATCGGGCTCGCCGGGCCGCCCGAGGCCGCCGTGGTCCGGCTCGCCCGGCTCGCGATCGACGCGGGGGCGGGCGGCCTCGTCTGCTCGCCGCAGGAGGTCGGCGCGGTGCGCGCCGCGGTCGGACCCGGGCCGCTGCTCGTCGTCCCGGGCGTCCGTCCCGCGGGCGCCGCGAAGGGCGATCAGGCGCGCGTCGCGACGCCGGAGGACGCGGTGCGGGCGGGCGCCGACGTCATCGTCGTCGGCCGTCCGCTGCGCGACGCGCCGGATCCCGTCGCCGCGGCGCGCGCGATCGCGGCGGCGATCGCCTGACGGCGGTCGCGCTCAGACGCGGTACTTCTGGGCCGCCAGCTCCTGCCAGCGGCGGATCGCGCCGAAGGACTCCTTGAGCCGGCTGCGCTCGACGGGCGAGAGCGCGGAGAGCGGCAGCTCGTCGCCGGGCGGGAGGCCCTCGGAGACGTGGCGGAGCTGGTGGCGGAGCCGGAGGCCGAGCAGGAAGCGGTAGGCCTCCCCCACCATCTCGCGCAGGTCGGCGCCCATGCGCCCCGCCCGCTCCGCCGCCGCGAGCCGGTCGAGCGTGTTCCGCTCCGCCGCGCCGAGCTCGAGCGCGTAGCAGCGGGCGAGCGACGCGACCGGCGCGAGGCCGTGCTTCTTGAGGTCGACGGTGGAGGACTCCCCCCGCAGGCGCAGGAGGAGCGCCCCGGGCGGGTGAAACCGGAGCGCCTGGTCCGCCATCGCGCGGAGGAACACGGGCAGCGCCGCGGCCTCCGCGACGAGGGCCTGGAGCGGCGCGACGTCGAGGGCGCCCGCCGCGCGCCGGTGGTCGAAGAAGATCGCGGCCTCGAGGAGCGCCTGCGGGCGCGGCTCGAAGAGCCAGGTCCGGAAGCGCTCGCGCCACTCGGCGAGCGGGCCGTTCCAGCGCGTCGCCATGTAGCCGCCCGGGCACTCCGGGAACCCGGCGGCGCGCAGGTCGGCGACGACGCGGTCGGCGAGCGCCTGGTACCACCCCCGCGAGGCGAGCCCCTCGTCCGCGAACACGAGCGCGTTGTCCTGGTCGGTGAGGAGCGTCTGCTCCATCCGGCCCTCGGAGCCGAGGGCGAGCCACGCCCAGGGCGCGGGGGCGGGCCCGAGCTCCGCCTCCGCCCAGCGGAGGGCCGTCCGGAGCAGGGTGTCGTTGAGCCGCGCGACGAGCTGCGCGATCACCATCGGGTCGAGCCGCGCCGCGAGGAGGCCCGACGCCATCTCGGCGACCTGGGTGGCGTAGCCGCCGAGGCTCTCGCGAGAGACGAGCCGCTCCACCCGCCGCAAGAGCGCCATCGGCCCGTGCGAGGAGAGGCGCATGAGGTCCGTGGAGGTGACGACGCCGGCGATCTCGCCCCCGCGCACGACCGGCAGGTGGTGGAGGCCCGCGTCGAGCAGCGAGAGCCAGGCCTCGTAGACCGGCGTCTCCGCCGCGATCGTGCGCAGCGGGCCCGACGCGACCCGCGAGACGGGCGTCTCGCCGGGGAGCGCCTCGGCGAGGACGCGGTTGCGGAAGTCGCGATCGGTGAGGATCGCGGGCGGGTCCGACCGGACCAGCACCGACGAGATCCGGCGATCCCGCATGACCCGCGCCGCGTCGACGATCGTCGCGCCGGGGTCCACCCACACGGCGGGCCCGCGCAGGAGGTCGCCGACCCGGAGCGAGAGGTTCGGCTGGAACGCGGCCACCGGCGACTGCTCGAGGCTCGATCGGAGCCGCTGTCCGAGCCCCGCCGCGAAGTGCCCCGCGAAGGCGCGGTCCGCGAGCAGGCGCTCGAACACCTCCTGGGGAAGCCTCCAGGCGACGAGGTCGTCGTCCGCGACGACGTCGAGCGACGCCGCGCCGGTCATGAGCGACGTGAAGCCGAACGTCTCGCCCTCCTCCACCACCTGCACCGTCTGGCCGTGCCGCTCGAGCCGCACCGAGCCCTGCTGGACGACGTACAGGTGGTGGAGCGGCTCGCCCCCGGCGCGGGAGAGCCAGGTCCCGGCCGGGAAGCGGCACGGCTCGACGTGGGCGAGGACGTCCGCGAAGAGCGCCTCCGGGAGGGCGTCGAACGGCGGGGTCGCGCGCAGGGAGCGGGCGGGGTCCACCCGGAGACGTTCGCACGCTGCGCGCGCGGCGACAACGGCGAGCCGCGCCCCCGACGAGGCTGGCCCGAACCGGCACGGTTCCCTAGGTGTTCTTCGGTGCTTCCGTCCCTCCTCGTGCTCACCACCGCGATCGTCATCGGGGCGCCGAGCGCGGCGCCGATCGCGGAGCTCTCGATGGGCATGCTGCGGGCGCCGGACCTGGCGCTGCACCTGCGCGACCCGGGCCCTCGCGACGGGACGCCCTCGCTCGACGGCGCGCCCCGCCGTCAGGCGGGCGGCCCCGTGTGCTCGGGCGACGTCTGCGAGCCCGCCGTCAGCGTCCCGGGCTTCGAGCCGAGCTACGGCCGCGCCCACCGGAGCGAGGCGTTCGTCGCGCTCCTCACCCGGGCGCACATCGAGCCGATCGCCACGCTGGCGTGGGCCCTCGTCGCGACCGGGCTGCGCTTCGACTGGACGCCCGTCGCCTTGGAGGGCCCGCGCTCGGGCGGGCACGGCTGGGGCACGGTGGTCCTCCGGCTGCGGCTCCGCATCGACGCGCAGGGCGGCGTGGTGATCCCGCCGCGGCCGGAGTAGCCCGCTACCGCCCGGCGCGGCGGAGGAGCACGTAGACGGCGCCCGCGCCGCCGTCGGCCGGGCGCGCGGTGGCGAACGCGAGCACGTGCCGGGAGAAGCGGGCCGTCTGCAGCCAGGTCCGCAGCGCGTCCTTCAGCACGGGGAGCTGGTCCTTCGAGTGGAGGCCCCGGCCGTGCACGACGAGGACGCACCGCTTGCCGCCGTTGCGCGACGCGCGGAGGAAGGCCTCCACGTTCCGCTTCGCCTCCTCGCGCGTCAGGCCGTGCAGGTCGACGTGCCCCTGCACGGCGAAGTCGCCGCGGCGGAGCTTGCGGACCACGTCCTGCGAGACGCCCGCGGCCCGCCCCTCGATGAACTCGTCGCCGTCGGAGAGGTCGAACGGGGCCTCGCCGGACACGAGCGCGCGGAGCTCGTCGATCGCGTCGAGGTCCGGGTGCCAGAACGCCTCCGGCGCGCCGCGCGGCGCGGGGGGCGAGACCGTGTCGGCGCCGCGGTCCACCGGCCGGGCGCCGGCCGTGGCGCCG
>DASVZX010000223.1:0-6506 GCA_036391435.1 Anaeromyxobacter sp.
GTCTCGGTGACGTGCTCGGCGTCGTACGTCGTGAGCACGCCGGACGTCGGCCCGGTGCGCTCGTACGTCCGGCGCCCCACCGCGTAGTACGCGGCGTAGATCTGCGGCGCGGTCTGCAGCAGGAAGTGCGGATCGCCCTCGCGGACGAACGGCCGCTGGGGGCCCGAGAGGTTCGCGTCGGCGGAGGCCCGACCCATCGCCAGGAACACGCTCTTGCGGTCGTGCGGCGACATCACGCTCGCGATCGCGTCGTCGAGCCGGAGGTAGAGGTCGAGCGGATACCAGGAGATCGGCAGGATCCAGCCGTTCAGGACGTTCGCGTCGCCCGCCGGGAGCCGCGCGAGGATCGCCTGGAGCGCCGGCTCGCCACCCACCTCGCGGACGTACTTGATGCGCGCGAGGAGCACGTTGCCCTTGATGCCGGGGCCCGCAGCCTTGGTCATGCGACGGATTGTGCCACCCGACCGGGCGTCAGACCAAGAGGTGGGTCGCCGGCCCACCGGGTGGTGGCGGATGGGGCCGGAATCCGGTAGACGGTGCGCTCCGTGACGGACTGGACCCGCATCCGCCGCATCCACCTCATCGGCGTCGCCGGCACCGGGATGGGGTCGTTCGCCGGCATGCTCCAGGCCGCCGGCCACGAGGTCACCGGGTCGGACGAGAACGTCTACCCGCCGATGTCCACCCAGCTCGAGCGCTGGGGCATCGAGGTCATGACGCCCTACCGCGCGGAGAACCTCGACCGGGCGCGGCCGGACCTCGTCGTGGTCGGCAACGTGGTCCGCGCCGTGAACCCCGAGGCCGTGGCGATGCGCGAGCGCGGGCTCCCGCACGTCTCCTTTCCCGCCGCCCTCGGCGAGCGGTTCATCGCGCCGCGGCACGGCGTCGTCATCGTCGGGACCCACGGCAAGACCACGACCTCCGCGATGATGGGGGCGCTGCTGCACCACGCGGGGCGCGATCCGTCGTTCCTCGTCGGCGGCGTGACGCGCGACTTCGACTCGAACTTCCGCCTCGGGGCGGGGCCGCACTTCGTCGTCGAGGGCGACGAGTACGACACCGCCTACTTCGACAAGGGGCCCAAGTTCCTCCACTACCGGCCGCGCACCGCGATCTTCACGAGCTGCGAGCTCGACCACGCCGACATCTACCGCGACGAGGCGCACTACGAGAGCGCCTTCGAGCGGTTCGTCGAGCTCGTCCCGGAGGACGGGTTCCTCGCCGCCTGCGCGAGCTACGACAGCGTGCTGCGCATCGCCCGCCGCGCCCGCGCGCGGGTCGAGACGTACGCGGTGGACCGCCCCGGCGCGGACTGGGAGGCGAAGGGCCTCTCGCTCTCCGCCGACGGCGCCCGGTTCACGCTCGTCCGCAAGGGGCGGGCGCTCGCGGACGTCCGGCTCCCGATCGGCGGCGCGCACAACGTCGAGAACGCGCTCGGCGTCGCCGCGGCGGCGACGGCCCTCGGGCTCTCGCCGGACGAGATCGCGGCCGGCCTCGCGGCGTTCCGCGGCGTGAAGCGCCGGCAGGAGGTGCGGGGAGAGGCCGGCGGCGTCGTCGTGGTGGACGACTTCGCCCACCACCCGCGCGCCGTCGAGAAGACGCTCGCCGCGATCCGCGGCAGCTACCCGGGCGCGCGCCTCCTCGCCGCGTTCGAGCCGCGCTCGAACACGAGCCGGCGGAACCTCCACCAGCACCTCTACGCGTCGGCCGACACGTGGGCGGCGGCCGCCGAGGTCTTCCTCCTGCGGCCCGCGCCGACGGACCGCGTGCCCGAGTCGGAGCGGCTCGACGTCGACGCGGTCACGCGCGACCTGTCCGCCGCCGGGAAGCCGGCGCGGGCGTTCGCCACCGTCGAGGAGATGGTGACCGCCATCGCCGCGGCCGCGCGGGCGGGCGACGTGGTCGTCGCGATGTCGAACGGCGCGTTCGGCGGGATCTGGGGGAAGCTCCTCGACGCGCTGGGCCGGCGGTAGCGGCGCGCGCGGCGCCGCAGGCGTCACTTCACGAGGTCGATCTCGAGCACCTTCGCGCCGCCGTCGATCACGTAGTAGGCGCGGTACTTCGCGCCCACCGTCACGGACGCGATGCCGCCCGCGGGCTTCCCGTCGGCCGAGAAGACCTGCACGTCGGGGCCGACGAGGTAGGTGACCGGCCCCGCCTTCGTCATGCCCTGCATCCGGCCGTTCGCCGTCTCGACCGTGAGCACGGTCCCGAAGTCGCACTTCGTCGCGTCCGTGACCTGGACGAGCCGCGGCGCCGGGAAGGGGAGCTTCGCGGAGCTCGCCGGCGCGGCAGGGGGCGCGGCGAGCAGCGCGGCGAGGATCACGGCGGTCGAGAGCATCGGGCGGCCTCCGGGCTGGAGGATACCTCACGCGCGGCGCGCGGACACCGGGGGCCGTCCCGTCCTCGCCCCGACCCCGACCCCGACCCCGACCGCGACCCCCGACCGCGACCCCGACCGCGGCCTGCGCAGGGCGGCCCCCTTGGTTACCTCAGGTCCGTGACCGCAGAGACCCCCTCCGCCCCGCGTCCCCCCGCCCTCGGCCTGCGCCACGTCGCGCTCCGCGTCCGGGACCTCCCCGCCGCGGAGGCCTTCTTCGTGCGGCTGTTCGGCTACGGCGTCGAGTGGCGGCCGGACCCCGAGAACGTCTACCTGACGCGCGGCGACGACAACCTCGCCCTCCACCGGGCGGCGGCGGACGGCCCGGGGCTCCTCGATCATCTCGGGATCTTCGTGCCGCGCGCGGAGGACGTGGACGCGTGGGAGCGCTGGCTCGACTCGGCCGGCGCGACGCTGAAGGCGCGCCCGCGCACGCACCGCGACGGCACGCGGTCGCTCTACGTCGCCGGGCCCGAAGGGATCGTCGTGCAGGTGATCCACCACCCGCGCGCGTCCCCCGGCTGAGAGAGGAGAAGGGCCCGGTCCATGCGGACCGGGCCCCTCCGGAGCTCCGGCGCGGCGCCTACTGCCCGTGGTGGCAGGCGGCGCACATCGCGTTGTTCTTCCGGTCCTGCGCGTCGTGCGCGGAGAGGAACTTCCGCGGGTGCGGGGCCTTGGCGCCCGCCACGCCGCCGACCTGGTGGCAGCCGACGCAGGTCGCCTGCGCGCCCTGGTCGTGGCAGCCGGCGCAGGACGCGATGTCCCGGCGCGCGGCCTGGCCGTGGGCCGGGGTCGCCCCGCCGGCGGCGTTTGCCCAGTTCGGCTGGTCGTGCGAGGCGGGCCGGCGGAAGCTCTCCGCGAACTTCGTGAGCCCCTGCTGCGTGTGGCAGTCCTCGCAGAACGCCGAGCCGTGGCAGCGCCGGCACGAGGCCGGGTTCGCGCCCGCCTCGATCATGTGGCGCGACACGTAGTCGCCGCGGTGGATGTACCGGCGGTCGACGCGCTCCGGGTAGACGATCGAGGGCCGGCCGGCGGCCGTCGTCGGCGAGTGGCACTCGGCGCAGTAGGTCTGGTCGTGGCACGCCGCGCAGCTCTCGCCGCTCGGCCGCGCGAGCGCCCCGTGCTCCTTCAGCCACTCGCCCTCGTGCTTGAACGCGGACTCGGGCTTGAGGCCCTTGAGGTCCACGTGGCACGGCATGCACTTCGCCTCGGCGAAGTCCTGCGCGTGCTGGTGGCAGCCGGTGCAGGTCGCCATCGGCGGGTACTTGCGCTCCTGGTCACCCTGCTCGGGCGGCGCGGGGTGGCACCGCTTGCAGTCGCCGTTCACGCGCGGGAGGTGCGCGGCGTGGTCGAACGTCACCCGGTACGGCGTCGGCCGCGCCGGGAGCTTCCAGGTGAGCGGCTTGTCGTGGCAGTCCTGGCACGGCGACGTCTTCATCACGTCCGGGAGGCGGACGTGGCGGACGGCCGGGTCGAGGCTCTTCGCCTCCTCCATCGGGTGGCAGGACTTGCACGCCACGTCCGCGTCGAGGTGCGTCTGGTGCGGGAAGGTGTAGGCCGGCTCGGACGCGGTCGGCTTCTCGCTGGAGACCTTCGGGCCGCACGCGGCGGCGCCGATCGCCAGGAGGATCGCGAGGCGGGCGTTCATCACCGCACCTCCCGCATCCGGTAGGTCTGGTTGTACACGAGCTTGGCCATGACGGAGTAGGTCTGCTCCAGGAATGGGGTGACGCCGGCGTTGCCGGAGATGACCGCGCTGAACCCCTTCGCGAGCTCCATGCCCGCGCTGAGCGTGCCGGTCACCGCGTAGTCCACGCCGTTGACGCTGTGCTTGAAGAGGTGGCCCATCAGGTCGGCGGTCGCGAAGTACCGGCCGAGCTCCTTCCGCCCGAACAGGCGGAGCGCGGTGTAGCCGTTCTCGAGGCCGTCGAGGTACTCGAGCTCGGCGCCGGCGAGCGCGCCGCCGCGCTCCCACTCCACGTGCGCGGCGGCCTCGCTGCCGAGGAAGTCCTTCGACCCCTCCTCCTCGCCCGGCTCCGTGACGAGGTGGTACCCGGCGCCGACGCCGAGGCCGTGGCCGAGCTCGTAGGAGAGGGCGCCGCCGAAGTCGGAGCGGTCCTCGGCCGAGAACACCGACAGGATCGAGTTGCGGGCGAGGAACAGGTCGGGCGCGGTGTACTGCGCGTCCGCGTCGAGGCGGAGCGCGCGGGTCACGGAGTACGAGACGCGCGCGAGCAGCTCGGAGGGGCGCTCGTCGTAGACGCTGTACGCGGCGAGGCCGGTGAAGGTGAGATCGCGGTACGGCTGGAAGCGCAGGTCGGCGCCGACCTCCTGGCGCACCGGGCTGCCGCCGTCCACGACCATGTTCGCCGAGGCGCCGATCTCGATCCCGCGGCCCGGATACCCCGCGAGCCCGTACGCCCAGGAGAGCCGCCCGCCGTAGGCGAGATCGCCTCCCACCGGGTTCCAGCTGCGGATCACGTCGCGCGAGGCGAAGCGCTGCGTCACCGGCGAGCCGGCGTATGCCTGGACGTGGAATCCGCCCGGCAGGAGCAGGATCGCCTCGCCGCCGTCGATCTGGATCATCCGCGAGACGCCGGTCTTCACCATCTCGCGGCCGGCGCGGAGGGTGAGGTGGCGGCCGAGGAGGTGGAGCTGCGCGTACCCCGTCACGACGTCGCCGTTCAGGTTCGAGGTCGTCCCCGTGTCCCAGCGGCGATCGGAGAGCTCGTACGAGCCCCAGGTCGACACGAACAGCGACACGTCGTCGAGCCCGCGGTTCCAGCTCGAGACGTCCCGCGCCGAGATCGAGAGGATCTCGAAGGCGGGCGCGACCGTGACGAGCTCGGGGTCGAACGGGTTCGCGCCACCCCGCGTCTGCTGCCCCAGCTGCAGCATCGTGGTCGACGTGACGTCGACCGTGGCGGCCGGCGCCTGTCCGGCGGCGAGCGCCAGGACCGCGGCTGCGAGTGGTCTCGAGATGCGCATCAGGTCCCTCCGGGAATTGCGCCGGACCATCGCACACCCCGTTGAACCCCTTCTTGCGCCAGATCATCTGGAGCGCGTGAACGCCCCGACCCGACTATGATGTCCAGCCCCATGCGAGCCCTCGCCGTCGTCGCCGCCGCCTCCGCCGCCCTGCTCGTCGCCGGGTGCGCCGCGCCGCGGCAGGGGCTCCGGTCGTCCCCGCTCGTGGGCCACACGGTCGAGATCGCCGCGCTCGACCTCACCGGCGATCGCGAGGTCCGGCTCGCCGAGGGCGCCGCGAAGGTGCGGGTCGTCGACTTCTGGGCCACCTGGTGCGATCCGTGCCGCGAGCAGCTGCCGTTCCTCGATCGCCTCTCGTCGGAGTACGGCCCCCGGGGCCTCTCGGTGACGGGCGTCGCGTTCGACGAGGACCGCGTCGCCGTGGAGCGGTTCCTCGAGCACACGCCGGTGTCGTTCCAGGTCCTGTGGGACAAGGGCGGGGCCGGCCTCGCCGAGCGGCTCGAGGTGACGCGCCTCCCGACCACGCTCGTCCTCGACCGGCGCGGCGTCGTGCGCGACGTCCATCTCGGCTTCGATCGCGACGAGGCGCGTGGCATCGAGGACACCGTGAAGCGGCTCCTGTCCGAGGCGGACGAGGCGCCCGAGCCGGCGCCGTAGCGTGGGTGGACCCGCCGGCGAGCCGCGCCCGTCTGCGAGCCCGGCGTCGACAGAAGGCCGGAACCGCCGCTCCCGCCCGCGCTCAGACGCGCGGCCCGGTCGGCGGCGCCGTGGCCCGCGGCGTCGCGGACGTGCGGGCCGGGGGCCGGTCATCGGCGGGAGGGGCGCCCGCGCGCGGGTTCGTCGCGTGAACCGATCCATCCAGGCGTTCCCGAAGACCTCCCGCGCGGCGCGGTCGTTGTGGCGGTCGCAGCACACCCGGCAGTTCTCGACCGTGGACGCGCCGCCGAGGGCGCGCGGCACGATGTGGTCGATCTGGCATCGCCGCGTCGAGCCGCACACGCCGCCCGAGGCGAGCGGGTACTGGCACCGCCCTCCGTCGCGCTTCCAGACCGCGCGCTTCACGTGCGCCGGGACGTAGCCGGGGTCGGAGGAGGGAGGCGGCGTGGCCCGGGGGTTCTCCACGAGCCCGCGCCGCTTC
>DASVZX010000224.1:0-7093 GCA_036391435.1 Anaeromyxobacter sp.
GTTCTCCGTCGGCGCGCTCGCCTGGCTCGCGCTCGCGGGCCGGCCGCCGTTCGACGCCGACGAGCCGCTCGAGGTGGTGCGCCGGGTGCTCCACGCGGAGGCCGGCTCGGTGCGCCTCCACGCGCCGGGGGTGCCGCTCGAGGTGGAGGGCGCGATCGGGGCGCTGCTCGAGAAGAGGCCGCGCCGGCGAGCACGGCCGGCCGAGCTCGTGGGCGCGATCGACGCGGCGCTCGCCGCGGCCGGCTCGAAGGGTCTGGGCGAGGAGGCCCGGCCCCCGACCTCGACCCCGCGCCACTCCGCTCTTTCCCCGGCGGAGCCAGGGGGAGAGGGCCGGGGAGAGGCGGCCCCCATCCCGACCGCGCCCCCATCTCCCCCTCGCACTCCCATCCTCGCGCCGCTCCTCCGCCGCCACGCCCCCACGTTCGTCCGTCTCGCGCGCGCGACCGCCTCGGCTGCCCGCGCGCTCCCGTCAGCCGCGGGGCGCGCCGTCCGCGCGGCCACCGCGCTGCCCCCCCTGCCCCGCACCGCGCTCGCGGTCCTGCCGATCTTCGCCGTGTCCCTCGCGATGCTCCCGCGGACCGACGCCGCCCTCGCCCGCGAGGTGTCGGGGCTCCTCGAGCGGGGCGACCCCGCGCGCGCGCGCGCCGTCCTCGAGGAGGCCGCGCGCCGGCGGCCGGCGGATCCCGTCGTGGAGAAGCTCCGCGGGGACGTGGCCTGCGCGCGGGGCGCGCCCGGCGAGTGTCTCCGGCGCTACCGCGTCGCGATCGCCGCGCGCGAGGAGCTGAGCGCGGACCCGGCGCTCCGGGCGAACGCGCGCCGCCTGCTCGGGCGCGCGCAGTCGTGCGGCACGCGCCGCGCCGCGGCGCAGCTCCTCGGCGAGCTCCGCGACCCGCAGGCGCTCCCGGCGCTCGAGGAGGCGCGCCGGTCGGGCGGGATCTTCTCCTTCTTCTGCACCGGGGACGCCTTCGATCGCGCCATCGCCGCGACCCGCGCGAGCGCGGCACGCTGAGGCGCAGCCCGCTCGCCCGATCCCTGAACGAGCCCGAGCCCGAGCCCGCGCCCGAGGATTCTGCGGGCTCCACCGCCCGGCCCCCGACGCGCGCCACCCGCGCTCAGGGAACGGGCTCCCAGCCCGCGGCGTCCCCCAGGCCGCGGTCGAGCAGCGCGCGCACGGCCGCCGCGTCCCGGGGGTCGCAGTCGCCCTCGACCGTCTTCACCCAGATCGGCCGCGCCGTCGCGCGGTCCACGAGCGTCAGCTCGAGCCGGGTCGAGTCGCCCGCGAAGAAGCCGCGCCGATCGAGGTCGAGCGGGGGCGGCGGCGGGAGCACCACCTCCGCCGGGGTCTCCGCGGCCGGGAACGCCGGAGGTGGTCCGGCCACGACCGTCTCGCTCCACACGGCGGGCGGTGGCCCGATCGCCGGATCGACGGGGACCTGCACGTCCGCGCCGACGAGCACCGCGACGCCCCCGTCCCCGGTGCCGCGGGCGGGGCGCGGCAAGGAGGGCGCGACGGGAGCGGGCGCCGGGACCGTCCCGGGCCGCGGGATCGCCGCCAGGAGGGCCGGTGGGCGCAGGGCCACGGCGCCCGGCGGCGGGGGCCGCGGCACCGCGGCCGTCGGGACGTGGACGGCGGGCATCTTGCCGCCGCCGCCCTTCCCCTGCGAGGCGACGAGCACGACGACGGCGACGGCGACGATCGCGACGGCGGCGACGACGAGCCCGGCGACGGCGGCCTTCTGATCGGTCCGGCGCGACCCCGTCCGGCTCACGCCCTGCGCGCGCACGACGAGGAGCTGCTCGCCCGCGCCGAGGTTCCGGCTCGCGAGCGCCTGCCCGAGCGCGGCGCGCGCCTGCGCGGCGGCCCTCGCCGCCTCCGCCGGGCTCACGTCCTTGCCGCTCTCGATCCAGAGCTCGACCTGCGGCTCGGCGACATCCCCCCGGATCCGGACCGACGACGGGAGGACCGTCGCGGGCACCCTCACCGTCGTGCAC
Organism: Anaeromyxobacter sp.; assembly: GCA_036391435.1. GTDB lineage: Bacteria > Myxococcota > Myxococcia > Myxococcales > Anaeromyxobacteraceae > Anaeromyxobacter. The sequence continues at coordinate 1,993 of DASVZX010000224.1, forward strand.
GAGAGCGAGGCGACGGCGAGCAGGGCCACGGCGCGGAAGCGGGTCGTCCTGCTCGTCCGGGCGTCGGCGGTGGCGGTCATGGGGACCCCTCCCGCGAGCCCGTCCTGCACGGCACGGGCCCGCCGGATCCCCTCGATTCTACACGGGTCGGCGCGGGGAACCTGCGAGGCGGGCGTGAACGGCACGCCCGGCGTGGCGCGCGAGCGTCGGGTCAGCGCGGCCGCGGCGCCGCGCCGTCATCGCGCGCCGAGGGCCGGGCAGACCGTCCCGTGCAGCTCGCAGGCGACGCCCGGGCCGGACGCGTGGCGCGGCAGGTCGAACCCGAGGTTCGAGAGCAGCTCCCGGATCGCCGCGCGCAGATCGGCGACGTCGGAGGGGCGGTCGAAGTCGACGCCGATCCGGACGAGCGCCTCCAGCCGCTGCAGGGCCGGCTCGACCTCCTTCGCCCCCTTCACGAGCTTGCGGATCTGGCGGAAGGCGGGCGCGTACTTCTCGATCCCCTCCGCGAGGAGCGCGTTCACCTCCTGCACGCTGCCCTTCGCGCGGAGCGACGCGACGGTGCCCGAGCAGAGGAACGCGCCGAAGAGGTTGCCGCCCTCCGTCACGGACTGGGCGAGCGCCGCCGGCTCCATGCTTCCTTCCTATCAGGTTCCGGCCGGGCCGGCACCGGGTCGGCGTGGCGCAGCCGCTGCTCGTCGCCCACGCGTGTGGGCGAGCGCCGGGAGGCGAGAGGGCCTGCCCGGAGCGAGGCACCCCCGGCCGATGTCGTCGCGCGCCGCGCGGCAAGCTGCCGCATACCCCCGGTCCGTGCGGGCCGGAACAATCGCCGCGCATGATCGGCGCCTCCGTCGTGCGTCTCCGGAAGCGCGTCGCCGCGCTCGCGGCGCTCGCCGGGGCTCGCGACGACGGCGACCTCACCGTCCTGCTCGAGGTGATCTGGGCCGCGATCGAGGTGGAGCAGGCGTTCGCCCCGCCCGGTCGCCCGCCGCCGGCGTGCAAGCCCGGGTGCGCGGGGTGCTGCCGCATCAACGTGGGCACGCTCGCCATCGAGGGCGCGGTCGTCGCGGCGCAGCTGCGGTCGCGCCGGATCGACGTCGAGCCCGCGGCGACGGCCGAACGCCTCCTCGCGTTCCACGAGCGGGTCCGCTGGCTCGAGGATCGGCAGCGCGTGGCGGAGCGGCTGCAGTGCCCGTTCCTCGACGCCGGGGGGCGCTGCACCATCCACCCGGTGCGTCCGCTCGCCTGCCGGAGCGTGTCGTCCCTCGACCCCGCCGAGTGCCGCCGAGCCCTCTCCCCGGACCCGGACGACGACGACGAGCACCCGGGGATGGTGCGGATGGATCTCCTCCAGAAGGCGCTCCACGACGAGGCGTTCGCCGCGCTCGCGGAGGCGCTCGCGGAGCGGGGCCTCGACGCCCGCTGCCGGGACGTGTCCGGAATGACGGCGGCGTTCCTCGCCGACCCCGGGCTGACCGCCGCGTTCCTGTCGGGGGCGCGCGTGCCGCTCGCGTGACGCGTCTAGGCCGTCGCCCCGACCGGCACCCGACCCCTCCAGTCGAGCGTCGCGGGACCGGCGAGCGCGAAGGGCATGAGGAGCGCGCCGAAGCGATCGGCGTCCTCGGCCCAGCCGAGCAGGACGCGCGCGTGGAACGCGAGCGCGCGGCGCTCGAGCAGCTGCACCTCGAGGAGCGCGCCCTCGCCGAGCGGCGCGGGGCCGGAGACGACGAGCTGGTGCGGTCCGACCCAGAGCGCGGCGTACTCGCGCCCGGCGATGCGGAGCCGGACGCCGTCACCCTTCGACTCGTGGAGCGCCGGGCGCTCCTCGTGCGGCGGCGCGGCGTGCCCCGTCCCCGCCCCGCGCTCGAGCGCGGCGACCGCGGACGGGAGCGCCACCACGATGGGCGCGAGGTGATCGGCCTCGGCCTCGTCGAGATCGTCGAGGGCGTCGGCGTCCTCCTCGGCCGGCGGGTCCTCCCAGAGCGCGCGCACGACGGCGCCGGCGCTCCGGACGATCCGCACGAGCTCCGGCGACCGGCCCGGGACGATCGCCGCGGGGGCGCCGTGGTGGAGCGCGATGGCGTCGACGACCTCCCGCGGGAGGCGGTGACGCGCGGCGAGCGACAGGCCGAGCGAGACGTGCCAGCGCTCCACGAGCGGCTCCCAGCTGGCGGCCGGACCGGCGATCCGGGCGCCGGCCGCGAGCCGCTCGATCGCGGCCAGCGCGGCGGCCCGGCCGACGTCGTGCAGGAGCCCGCACAGCCAGGCGGCGTGCACGTCGACGCGGCGGATCCGCGCGAGCTCGCGCGAGACCACGGCGCACGCCGCCGCGGACCGCCAGGCCGAGCGGCGCCGGCCCGCGAGCGGACCGCGCTCGCCCGGGATCGCGTGGGCCGCGTCGCGCGCCAGGCGGAGCAGGGCGACGTCCCCGATGCGGGCGATGGCGCCCGGGAGGGAGGCGGGCGCCTCGCGCCCGTCGAGCGCGGCGGCGGCGGCGAGCGCCGCGGAGGCGAGGCCGGGGTCGGCGGAGACGAGCCGCGCGACCGCGTCGACCGGCACGTCCCGTCCGTCGAGGAGCGCCGCGATGCCCTGCGCCACGCCGCGCTCGGGTGGGACGACCACCTCATCGCGCGCCACCACGTCCGCGATCGCCCGCTCCACGTCCACCATGAGCGGAAGCGAAGCAAACGCGGTTCCATGCACCGGGCGGGGGAGAAGGGCGCCCGCCGTGTCCCACGTCAAAGGGGCAATCGACTGTGGGTGTAGCCCGTCAGCTCGACGTAACCGACGCCGATCGTCACTCCGTCCGGACCCGTGAGTCCGACGGGCCCCTCCCAGTAGGAGAGACCCGGAATCCGCTGTGAGACGTTCTCCGACCCGCGCACCAGCGGTATCGCCGTCGCGCGCACGCCCTCTTCGGGCAGCGTGATCTCCCAGCCCGACGGGTAGACGGCGCCGCTCGCCGCGCTCCTCCACGTGCCGATCGCGCGGACCGACCACTCGCCCGGCGCGAGGATCCGCACGCGCCCGTCCCGGCCGACGAGCGTCCCCGTGCGCCAGGACGGCTCGCCGTCCGCGCGCCGCAGCGCGTACAGCATGACGTCGCGGCCGTCCGCGAGCCGCAGGCTCCACCAGTCCCAGCCGACCTGGTCCGGCGCGAGCTCGGACGAGCCGATCTCCTGGTCGAGCCAGCTCTCGCCGCGGACCCGGTACGTCCGCCCGCCGGAGGTGAGGGTCCCCTCCGTCGCGAGCCGGGTGATGGAGAGGTACAGGCTCGCGTGCCCCTCCTCCGCCGACTTGCGCGAGAGGCCGTCCGGGCCCTGCAGCGCGACCGGTTTCTCCGGACGGGCGGCGAGCTCGAGGCCGAGGAGCTGCGCGTCGTCGCGGGCGGAGAGCCTGAAGACGCCGTCCGCGAGGGCGAGCGTCCAGCGCCCGTCCGTCCCCGCGGGCGCGCGCGCCCAGGCGAGGAGCGGCTCGCCGGGCGGCGGGAAGCCGCCGAGGAGCGGCATCGCCCGCCAGACGACCTCCGAGAACGCGTGCGTCCCCGCCGCGACGTCCGTCACCGCGAGGTGCGCCATGACCGCGTCCGAGGCGGCCCAGGCGGAGTCGAGCCGCGGCGCCGCCGGCGCGATCCCGAGCCGGAAGAAGGTGAGCTGGAACCCGAAGCGCCGGCCCGGGTCGGCGACGTCCTCCACGACGCCGGTGACGTACCACCACTCGTTCCGGTAGCCGGGGTGCGCGTGGTGATCGCGCGGGAACTCCCAGCGGTGCCCGGGCTCCGCGAGCCGGAACGCCGGCGCGGCCGCGGCGGCGGTCGCGAGCGCGAGGGCGGCGACGAGGGCGCTAGAGCGCATCGCGGGAGAGCTCCGCCGCGGGCGTCCGGCTCGCGGCCAGCGCGGGGTAGAGGCTCGCGAGCGCGGCCACGGCGAGGATCGCGAGGGCCTGCGCGGCGAGGGCCGCCCACGGGATCGAGACGCCGATGCTCCAGCCGAAGAACGCGGGGTTCACCACGAGCACCAGCACGGCCGCGAGCGCGAAGCCGCCGGCCGTCCCGAGCGCGAGGCCGGCCGCGCCGATCCCCAGGCCGCGGCCGAGGAACAGCGCCGCGAGGGCCGGCCGCGTCGCGCCGAGGGATCGGAAGAGCGCGAGCTCGGCCCGGCGCTCCCGGGCGAGGACGAGGAGGGACAGCGTGACGCCGGCCGCCGCGATGAGGAGGCCCATCCCCTGCAGGAGCCGCGTCACCGCGAACGTCTGCTCGAAGATCGCGAGGACCTCGCCGCGGAGCGCGCGGTTCGAGCGGATCTGGAGGGCGTGCCCGCGGAGCTCGGCGCGCAGGCGCGCGACGGCGGCCTCCGCGTCGTGGCCGGGGGCGAGGGAGAGGGCGGCGTTCGACGGGAGACCCTCCCCGAAGATCCGCGCGAACGTCCGGAGGTCGACCAGCGCCGCGCCGGCCTCGGCGCCGTAGTCGCGGTAGACCCCCGCGACGGGGAGCGCCACCTCCCCCGCGGGCCCGCGAACCCGGAGCCGTCCCCCCGGGGCGAGCCCCTCCCTGCGCGCGAGCGGCTCCGAGACGAGCGCCGCGCCCTCCCGCAGCGCGCGCATGGCGCCCCGGGCGTCGCCCGAGAGGAGCTCGACGCGGCGCTCGGCGCCGGGCGACGCCGCGTCGACGCCGCTCACCGACACCCGCCGTCCGCCGGCGAACGCCTGCACCTGCCGCAGGAAGTCGACCGCGGCGGCCTCCGGGAAGGCCCGCAGCCGCGCCACGACGTCCGGCTCGAGCGTCGCCTCGCTCCGCGCGCGCCGCCACGAGGGCGTCGTCACGTAGACGTCGGCGCGCAGGGTGGCGCCGAGCCAGCGCTCCACCGACCCGCGGAAGCTCGCGACCATGATCGTGACGCCCCCGAGCATCGCGACCGCGACCGCGAGCGCGCCCGCCGCGACGGACGCGCCCGACGGGCGCGACGCGAGCGTCCGGATCCCGAAGCGCACGCCGAGGCGGCGCGGCCGCGGCACCCGGCCGAGCGCCGCGAGCGCCGCGGGGGCGGCGAGCGGGACCGCGACCAGGATCCCGAGCGCGAGGACGAAGCCCGACGGCGCCCAGCGG
>DASVZX010000225.1:0-5170 GCA_036391435.1 Anaeromyxobacter sp.
CGGGACCTCGGCGGGCGCGCAGCGGAGGGCGGCCGCCGCGGCGAGGAGCCGCTCCCCGGCCACCGCGAGCGCGCGCACGACGCGGGCGCCGCAGACGAACTCGACCCGCGTCCCCTCGCCCCAGCGCTGCGCGCGAAGGACGGCGATCGCGCCCACCTCGCCCGTCCGGCGCGGATGCGTCCCGCCGCAGGGCGACGCGTCCGCGATCTCGCCCGCGAGGTCGCCCACCACCACGACGCGGCTCCCCTTCGCGGGCGCCTTGCGCAGCGGCAGGCGCGCGAGCTCCTCCGCCGAGAGGTCGCGCGCGGTCACCGGCAGGTCCCGGAACACGAGGTCGTTCGCGGCGGCCTCGACCTCCCGGAGCGCCGCCGCTCCGAGGCGCGCGGCCGGGACGTCGAGGTCGATCGTGCAGGTCTCCTCGCCGAGGTGGAACGAGACCGTCCGCGCCCCGGCGCGCGCCTCGAACGCCGCGGAGAGGAGGTGCTGGCCGTGGTGCTGCTGGACGTGGTCGCGCCGCCGGGCGGCGTCGACGCGCCCGGCGACGGCCCCCGCGGGCGGCGGGCCGCCGAGGACGTGCAGCACCTCGCCCGCGTCCTCCTGCACGTCGACGACGGCGACGCCGGCGAGGGTCCCGCGGTCGGCCGGCTGGCCGCCGCCCTCCGGGTAGAACGCCGTGCGATCGAGGACGACGGCCGGTCGGCCGCCGCGCTCGCGCACCGCGATCACGGTGGCGTCGAAGTCGAGCAGCGCCGGGTCGGAGAGGTAGAGCCGGTCGGTCACGCCGGGAGTCTACGCCTCCCGCCGACGCGAGCGTCGCGGGCGGCGAGGCCGCACGGCCGTGTCCACGGTCCCCGGCCGTGTCCATCGTCCCCCCATGAAGCTCATCATCCACGCCCACCACCTGGCCCTCCCGCCGGACCTCCCGCGCTTCCTCGACAAGCACGTCACCCGGCCGCTCGCGCGCGTGTTCGACGACGCCGCCGCGGAGCTCGACGTCCACCTCGGCGACGCCCGGCCGCGCAAGGGCGGCGTGGACCAGGAGTGCCGGATGTCCTACCGGATGCCCGGCGCCCGGACGATCCACGTCGAGGCGGTCGAGGACGACATCCTCAAGGCGGTGCTCGGGGCAGGCGACCGGCTGCGCCGGCACGTCCGCAAGCAGCTCGCGCGCATGCGCTCTCCCGCGCGCAAGCCCGTGCACCGTCCGCTCGGCCGGACGTGGCGCGAGCGGAGCAGCCGGCGCGGGGTGACGCCGGGCGGCGATCCGGCCGCCCTGTAGCGATCAGGCCGCCGTGGCCCGCGCGGGCCCGAGCAGCCGGCGGACCGCGCCGAGGAGCGCCTCGTTCGTGAACGGCTTCTGGATCGCGTCCGCGGACCCCTCGCCGAGCCGGTCGAGGACGACGTCCTCCACGTGGCCGGTCATGAAGAGGACCTTCACGCCGGGCTGCTCGGCGGCGAGCGTGTCCGCGAGCTCCGCGCCGTTCATCTTCGGCATCACGAGATCGGTGAGGAGCAGGTCGACGCGCCCGCCCTTCGCGTGCGCCGCCTCGAGCGCCTCGACGCCGTTGCGGCCCGAGACCAGCCGGTACCCCGCGCCGACGAGGACGCGCCCGAGCACGACCCGCAGGGCGTCGTCGTCCTCGGCGAGCACGACGGTCTCGCCGAGGCCGCGCGGCGCCGAGGCCGCGACCGGGAGCACGATCCGGGCGACCTGCTCCTCGGCCGCGGGGAGGAACACCGTGAACTGGGACCCCTCGCCGACGCGCGACTCGACGCGGATCGCCCCCCCCGCCTGGCGGACGATGCCGTACACGGTGGCGAGCCCGAGGCCGGTGCCGGCCTGCTTCGTCGTGAAGAACGGCTCGAAGATCCGCGCCCGGACGTCCTCGCTCATGCCGCACCCGCCGTCGCGCACGGCGATCGTGACGTAGCGGCCGGCCGGGAGGCCGAGATCGGGGGGCGGCTCCGCCAGGTCCACGTTCGCCGTCGTGACCTCGAGCGGGCCGCCGTCCGGCATGGCGTCGCGCGCGTTCACCGCGAGGTTGAGCAGCACCTGCGCGAGCTGGTCGGCGTCGGCGACGACCGGCCAGACGCCCTCCCCGAGGTGGGTCGCGAGCGTGATCCGCTCCCCGATGGCGCGCGACAGGAGCCGCTCGAGGTCGGAGACGACCTTGTTCACCGGCAGCACCTCGGGGCGCAGGAGCTTCTTCCGCGAGAGGGTGAGGAGCTGGCGCGTGACGCCGACGGCGCGGTTGGCCGCCTCGGTGATCCCCTCCACGCACTCGCGCATGCGCGCGTCGCCCGCCGGCAGCTCCCGCAGCAGCAGGTCCGAGTAGCCGAGCACGACCGCGAGCACGTTCGAGAAGTCGTGCGCGACGCCGCCGGCGAGCCGTCCCACCGCCTCCATCTTCTGCGCCTGGCGCAGGTTCTGCTCGAGCTCGCGCCGGGCCGTCTCGGCGAGCTCGCGCTCGGAGACGTCGCGCACCGAGAGCACGCGCAGGGCGCGCTCCCCGCGGCGCAGCTCGCCCGCCGAGATCTCGACCGGGAAGGCGAACCCGTCCGCGCGCCTGTGGCGCGCCGGGAACGCGCGCGACCCGTGCGGCGGCAGGCCCGGGTCGGACTCGGGCGCGAGGAGATCGTCGTAGCGGACCGCGCGCAGCGCGTCGCGGGGCCGGCCGTAGAGCCGCTCCGCGGCGGGGTTCGCGTCCTTCACCGCGCCGGTCACGCCGTCGACGAGGAGCACCGCGTCGTTCGACGTCTCGAAGACGCCGCGGTGCAGCTCCTCGCTCTCCATGAGGCGCGCCACGAGCTCGCGCTGGCGCCGCTTCATGCGGACCTTCTCCGCCGCGTTCTCCACCTTGAGCCGGAGCGCGTCGTAGTCCGAGATGGGCTTCGTGACGTAGTCGAAGGCGCCGATCTGGACGGCCTGGATCGCGGTGTCGAGGGAGGCGTACCCGGTGACGAGGATCACCTCCACGTCCTGCTTGGCGCGGCGGAGCGCGCGCGCGACGTCGAGCCCCGAGCCGTCGCCGAGGTTCTTGTCGATGAGCGCGACGTCGATCTCGGCAGCGCCCTCGGCGGCCGCCAGCGCCTCGCGGGCGGACCCGGCGAGGAGGAGCCTGCGCCCCTCGCCCTCGAGGAACCGGCGCAGCACGTCGAGGATCACCGGCTCGTCGTCGACGATGAGAATCGTGGATGTCATCGCCTCTCCACCCCCAGGCGCATGCCTGCCGACAGCGTGACCGCCGTGAAGGTCACGTCGCTCCCGCCCCCCGTGCCGAGGACCGCCGCCTCCACGAACGGCGCGATCCCGCGCCGCTCGAGCCCCATGTCGATGCCGAGCCGCCCCGCCGGGGCCCCGGTGCCGCTCGAGAGCCAGGCCCCGATGGAGGCGCTCGCCCGAACGACCACGCTAGGTCCGAGCACCCGAGAAGCCGACCCCCCGAAGAGGAGCGCGAACCCCGGATGGGGACCCATGTTTCCGCCGTCCACCTCGAGCCGGGTCGCGAGCTCGAGCCCCGCCGGGATCTCCCAGGGCGCGCGCACGGCGAAGTCGCCAGCGAGCGCGCCGGCGGATCCCCATCCGCCTCGCAGATCTCGCGCCGCGCCCGCCGAGGCGGAGAGGGAGGCGGCCGGACGCGGCGGGAGGAGCACGGGCTCGATCGCCGCCCGGACGCCGCCGACGGAAGCCTCGAGGTGGCCGCGCGCGGGCGCGTCGATCTCGGGCGCGAGCCAGCGGACGCGCCACGCACCGGGACCGGCGCCCTCGACGCTCCGGAGCGTCCCGCGCTGCGCCGTCACCACCGGCGCGGGCGAGACGCGGTTGCCGCCCGCGTCCTCCGCCTCGACCTTCAGGACCGCCTCCATCCCGGATCGCACCGCGCCGGGGGCGCCCCCGAACCGCACGCGCGCCGGCGCGCCCGGGACGAGCGGGAGCGTGCGCGTCGAGGAGACTCCGGCGTCGGCGACCGAGGCGCGGATCACCGCCTGCGTGTGGCCGCGCAGCGACGCGGGCGCGCGCAGCTGCGCGAGGAGGACGCCCGGCTGGGGCTGGCGCACGTCGGAGAGCGACGCGCCCTCGGCCTCGAGCGCGAGCGACGCCGGGGTGGGGTTGCCGGCCGCGTCGAGCGCGCGCGCGGCGACGGCCACGCCCTCCGCCGCGCCCGCGACCGCCGCGACGCGGTCGAACGAGACGGCGACGACCGCGGGCGGCCCCACCGTGGTCTCGAGCCGGAGCACGCCGCGCGAGACGGACGAGCCGGCGAGCCGGACGACGATGCGCTCCTCGCCGGCGCGCCCCGGCGGCAGCGTCCAGAGGCCCTCGACCTCGCCCGGCTGGCGCTCGGCGACCGCGACGGTGCCGCGGCTGGGCTCGAAGATGGGGGTGTCCCCGCGGCGGGCCGCGCCGTGCGGCGCGACCACCCAGGCGAGCACGCGCACGCGCTCGGTCCGGTCCGCCATCACGACGGCGCGATCGAGCACCGTGTGGAGGAGCGGCGTCTCCGGGACGCCGAGGTCGATGGGCTTGAAGCCGTGGTGCGCCTCGCGGACCCCCGGCGGGACGACGATCGGGATGATCGCGACGCCGTCGCTCCCGGCGGCGCGCGGCCCGAAGCGCCGGCCGCCGACGGTGAGGGTGATCTCCGCGCCCGGAGTGGAACGGACCCGGGCGTCGGCCTGGCCGGAGCACGGGATCGCCACCCAGCCGTCGACGGTGCCGCGCCCGGTGCGCCCGACGGCCGCGACGATCGCGACCTGCGGCACCCGCCCCGCGGGCGCGACGAAGCGGGCGGAGAAGCCGCCCGAGGGCAGGCGCCGCACGTCCTCGACGCGCCCGGCGCTCGCGGTGATCGAGACGTCCTTCACGTCGTCCGGCGCCCCGATCCGCAGGTCCGCGCCGGCGTCGCGGCCGAGCACGAGCTGGGCCGGATCGGCGATCACCTGGAGCGGCGGGCCTCCCGCGGGATCGTGCGCGCGCACGCTCGCCGGCGCGGCGCCCGCGAGGGCGACGGCGAGGAGGGCGCCCGTCACGCCGCGATCATGGGCGCGACGGAGGCGCACCCCAGTCGACCTCGACCGACTCGATGACGGCGTCCCTGGCGTCGGGGGCCGCCTTCGCGTCCTTCGCCGCGCGACCTTTCCCCGCGCCGCCGGCTCCGTCGGCGCCCTT
>DASVZX010000226.1:0-8540 GCA_036391435.1 Anaeromyxobacter sp.
CGCGTCGCGGAGCTGCTGGAGGGCCGCGCCGTTTCGCCTGCCGCGCTCCGGTGAAGGACGCGCGCGAGCGACCTGGCACCCGGGCCGCGATGGTGAGGGTCGTCGTGGGGTGGCGCTCCGGCGGGCGATCGGCGTGCGCCCCCGCGGGAGGCCGTCGCGCCACGTGCCGTCCGCGGCGGGCGCCCGGGTGTACGGAGCGCGTGGGAGCTGCCACAATCGACGGCCGCATGCCATCTCCGGCTCGGGCCGTCGGTCCGTTTCTGCTCCCGCCCGGCCAGGAGGACCAGGTCGCGGGGTTGCTCGGGCGCGGCGCCGCGCTCACGGGCGGCTGCGCCTGGCGGTCCGCCTCGATCGACCACGATCGCGTGATCGCCCGCTACGACTGCGGCGGGCGCGCCGTGGACGTCCAGCTCGTCCACGCGAGCGTCGCTCCTCGGGGCGCGCACGTCGCCGGGTCGACGGCGCTCGTCGCGGGTCCCGACGCCCCTCGCGCGCTCGTGGATGCGCTCGAGGCCCGGCTTCGCGCGCGGGGCGCCGATCTCGGGTGGATCGCCTCCTCGGGCGACGTCGCGCCGCCACCGCCGGCGCCGGCGCATTCCTGGACGTCGGTCGCGGGCGTCACCGCGGGGATCGCGCTCGTCGTCCTGCCGCTCCTCGTCGTCCGCTCGGTGCGCAGCTCGCTCGGCGCCCACGCTCCGTCCGTGTCGCCTCGCGCGCGCGGATGGGCCGCGCCCCTCGGGGCGCTGCTCGCATGCGCCGGCATGCACGCGTATCTGCGCGGGGTCGGCGCGGTCCTGGAGGCGCCGCTCCTCCGGTCTCCGGCGAGGGCCCTGGGGACCGCGGCGGGGCTCGTCGCGCTCGGCATCGCCGCGGCGAGCGTCGGCGCCGCCGCCCTGCGGGCGTACGCGGCGCCTCGCGCGGGCGCCGCCCTCCTCGCCGGAGCGGGGCTGGCCTACCTCGCGGTCGGGACCCTCGCGACGCTTCCCCCGCCGCCGGAGCGCGGCCTCGGCGGGCTCGTCCTGCCGTTCCGGGGAGCGCTCCCGGAGCGGTCCCCGCTTCGGCCTCGGATCGTGTACGAGCTGAACCGGCTCGGGTTCCGGGGGCCGGACTTCGCCGCGGCGAAGCCGGAGGGCGCGCTGCGCGTCGCGCTCGTCGGGGACTCCTTCGTGTACGGGAGCGGCGTCGAGCTCGACGGCACGCTCTCGAGCCGGCTCGCCGCCGAGCTCCGCCGCCGCGCCGGCGGTGCGCGCGCCGAGGTCCTGAACCTCGGGGTGCCCGGCGACAACCTCGCCTCCCACGTCGATCTGGCGCTCGCCGCCGCGGAGCGTCTCGCGCCCGACGCGATCGTGATCTGCCTCACGCTCCCGAACGACCTGTCCCGCTGGGACGTCCAGGACGCCTGGCGGGAGCGGTCCCGGCCCGGGGCCTTCGCGGCCGCTCGATTCCTCCTCGGGGACGGCGCCGCCCAGGCGGCGTGGGATCTCGCGCTCCTGGAGCGCCGCACGACGGCGGAAGGGCTCGCCCACCTCCGTCGCCAGATCGCGCGGCTCGCCGCGCTCCGCGACCGGCAGGGGCTGCGCGTCCTCTTCTTCCGGTACACGCCCTTGGAGCCGGCGGCGGACGCGGCGCTCCGGGAGGCCTGGCCCGGGGCCGCGATCGTCGGACCGCCCGACTTCGATCCCTCGGACTTCATCCCGGGGGACGGGCACCCGACGGCCGCCGGGAACGCCCGCTTCGCCGCGGCGCTCGCGGAGGAGCTGGCGCGGGAGGGGCTCGTCGCGGCGCCTCCCTAGAAGAGCGCGTAGATGAACGGCGCGAGCCCCGAGCCCGACACCCACACGAAGAGTCCCGCGAGCAGGAGGAGGAGCAGGAGCGGCAGCAGCCACCACTTCCTCGAGCGCGCGAGCCAGCCGAGGAGCTCGAGGGCGAGCCCGCGCCGCCTGCGCTCGGCCAGCGCCGCCAGCGTGCCGCCGTCGCCTGGGTCCGCCACGCCGACCTCCTTCAGTGCGAGTCGAAGTACCGCTCGAGCGAGTCCGGACCGGGCGCGCGCGGCACCCAGTAGCTCGGGGCGGCGCGATCGAGCCGCCTTCGCATCGCATCGTACCCCACGGCGCGGGCGACGAGGCCGGCCGCCGCGAACGCCGTGAAGTAGACGGCGGCGAGCACGACCCACGCGAGGATCCAGGACACCGCCTCCGCCCCCCGGCTCGCCGCCCGGTGGATCGGGCGCAGCGCTGCCGGCGCGAGCCACGCCGTCGCCATCGAGATCGCGGCCAGGAGAGCCGCGGCCGGCGCGAGCGCCGCCGAGCCCGTCCTCACCCAGACGAGGAGGGCGGCTCCCGCGAGGGCGCCCGGGACGGCGACGAGCCCGAAGCGCCGGGCCCCCCGCGACTGCCCGTCGATGGCCGTGCGATCCTCCATCGTCTGGTCCTCCTAGTCCGGCGCGAACCGCGCCCGGTGCGCCTCGGCCGCGCCCGCGGTGGACGGCTGCGCCTCCTTGACGAGGAGCGCCTGCTCGAGCACGAGCGCGTCCATGCCGGTCGCGAGGAAGCAGCGGTAGGCGTCCTCCGGCGTGCAGACGATCGGCTCGCCCCGGACGTTGAAGCTCGTGTTCACGAGCACCGGGCAACCGGTGAGCGTCTCGAAGCGCTCGAGGAGCCGGCGGAAGCGCGGGTTCGCCTCCGGGCCGACCACCTGCAGCCGGGCGGAGCCGTCGAGGTGGGTGACCGCCGGGATCCGCGATCGGGCGGAGCGCAGCGCCTCGAGCCCCGCCGCGAGCCCCCCGGGCGCGACGCGACGCGCCCCGCGGACCGGCGCCACGACGAGCATGTACGGGCTCGCGGCCGCCGGCGGCACCTCGAACCACTCGGCCGCCCGCGCCGCGAGCACGGCGGGCGCGAACGGGCGGAACGACTCGCGGTACTTGATCTTCGCGTTCAGGACCTGCTGCATGTCGGCGCGGCGGGGGTCCGCGAGGATGCTCCGCGCGCCGAGCGCGCGCGGCCCGAACTCCATCGCCCCCTCGAACCAGCCGACGACCTTGCCGCCGGCGAGCAGCCGCGCGACCTCGTCGCAGAGCCGCTCGTCGTCGGAGAACGTCCGGTGCGGGACGCCCCGGCGCGCGAGCTCGGCCCGCACCGCCTCGGCGCCGAATCGCGGCCCGAGCAGCGTGCCGCCCTGCGCGGAGCGCCCGCCCGGCGCGCGCGGGTTCCCGAGGAGCTGGTGCCACACGAACAGCGCCGCCCCGAGCGCGCCGCCGGCGTCGCCCGCGGCCGGCTGGATCCAGATCGCCTCGAACGGCCCCTCGCGCGCGAGCCGTCCGTTCGCGACGGCGTTCAGCGCCACGCCTCCGGCGAGGCACAGCCGGCGCGCCCCGGTCCTCGCGTGGAGGTGACGGGCCGAGCGGAGGACGACCTCCTCGACGACGCACTGGATCGAGGCCGCGAGATCGAGCTCGCGCTGCGTGATCGGATCCTCCGGCCTGCGCGGCGGCCCGAACAGCCGATCGAACCGGGGCGAGGTCATCCGCAGCCCGCGGCAGAAGTCGAAGTACGAGAGGTCCAGCCGGAGCGACCCGTCCTCCTTGAGATCGACGAGCCGTTCGAGGATGAGCGGCACGAACCGCGGCTCGCCGTAGGGGGCGAGCCCCATGAGCTTGTGCTCACCCGAGTTCGCGCGGAACCCGGCCGCGGTCGTGAACGCGGTGTAGAGCAGGCCGGCCGAGTGCGGGAAGCGCTGCTCGTGCGTGAGCTCGACGCGGCCGCCCCGCCCGTGCCCGAGGGTCGCCGTCGCCCACTCCCCGACGCCGTCGAGCGTGAGGATCGCCGCGTCCTCGAACGGTGACGGGAAGAACGCGCTCGCCGCGTGCGAGACGTGGTGCTCGAGGAAGAGCACCCGCCGCCGGTATCCGGGGAGGCTGCTCGCGATCGAGCGCGGCATGCGGAGCTTGTCGCGGAGCCACCCCGGCATCGCGGCGGCGAAGGAGCGGAACCCCGACGGCGCGAAGGCCACCGCCGTCTCCACGATGCGCTCGAACCTCCGGAGCGGCTTCTCGTGGAATGCGACGAAGTCGACGTCGGCGGGGGACAGGCCGGCGCTGGCGAGGCACGAGGCGACGGCGTGGGACGGGAACGCGGGGTCGTGCTTGCGCCGGGTGAAGCGCTCCTCCTGCGCGGCGGCCACCACGCGGCCGTCCACGACCAGCGCCGCCGCCGCGTCGTGGTAGTAGGCGGACAGTCCCAGGACGGCGGTCACGGGGCGCGCGGGGGGGTCCCGTCCCCCAGGCCGGCGAGCCACGGCGGCGGAGCCGCGTCGCGCGGGAGCGCGTCCGCGAACGCTCGTGCGAGCGCGAGCTGCCAGGCCGACGTCATCCCACCGGGCGTGTCGGTTCGGAGGTAGAGCCCGAGCGCGCCCGCCCGGGCGGGCGGGGGCGGCGCGGCGGGATCGAGCCGCACCACGTCCACGCCGACGACCGCGCCATCATCGGCGGCGAGGGACACGACCGCGCGATGGTTCGCGACGGTGACGTCCGCGACGCGGCCGCCGCGGATCCGCGATCCCACGGCGATCCCTCCCAGCGCGGCCACCAGCTCCGCGCACCGGGAACCCGGGGCCGGAGCCGCCGCGCACCGCTCGAGCGGGGGAGCCTCGCCTGCCGCCGGGGGGGGCGCGTGACGCGCCTCGGTCGCGCAGGCCGCGAGCAGGAGGACCCACGCCGGAGACAGGGCGGATCGGCGGAGCGGGAGCGTCCGGGCCATGCGTCCCAGTCTACCGGGACAGCCGCGCGCTTGCGCCGCAAACCCAAGGCCGGATAACCTCACCTCACTTGCCCGAGGGAGGGACGCATGGGCGCCAGGAAACACCGTAATGCCGGAGGACCGTCGACGTCCGGAGCGGACGTCCCGGAGGGCGTCTCTCCTCGGCTGCCCCGTGCGGCCGCAGGGTTCCTGGCCGGGAGCGAGCGCGACTTCACGCGCCGCGACTTCCTCGTCC
Organism: Anaeromyxobacter sp.; assembly: GCA_036391435.1. Lineage (GTDB taxonomy): Bacteria > Myxococcota > Myxococcia > Myxococcales > Anaeromyxobacteraceae > Anaeromyxobacter. Next base: position 4,993 of record DASVZX010000226.1, read on the forward strand.
GGAGCTCCGTCGCCGGCCTCGTCGTCGCCGCAGGTGGGATCTTCCTCTCGCCTCGCGCGGCGGACGCGTCGGCTCCGGCCCGCGCGGACGCCCGCGGAGCCGGGACGGAGCCCCCGGTCCCCGCTGGCGAGGCGGCGACGGTCCGCCCGGAGGGCCGCGCCGTCCTCGTGCGCCAGCCGGGGCAGAGCGCGAAGGGATCGTTCAGCGTCGCGCAGCATTGCTCCCACGGGTCTCACGGGTCTCACGGGTCGCACGGGTCCCACGGATCGCACGGGTCCCACGGCTCGCACGGCTCCCACGGCTCCCACGGATCGTGGTGACCGGCCGCGCGGCGGAGGGCGGGACGGTGCCGCACGGAGCGAGCGGGGCGGCCACGATCGGGCTTCACCGCGACTTCTACCGGCCCGACGCGGTGGAGAAGGCAGCGGCGGCGTTCGCCGCGCTGGCCGAGTGCGCGGTCGAGCAAGACGGCGCCTACGTGCGCGTGAGCCTGACGGCCCGGGGCGGGGGCGATCCCGAGCTGCTCGCGCGCCAGCTCGCGAACTGGGCGCTCGCGGCGAGCGTCGTCGGCGCCGGCTGACGCCGGCGCCCGCCTTGTGAGACCGGGCGGCGCGGGACTAACGTCGCACCGGTGCCCGGTCTCCTCGACGTCATCCTCGGCTACGACTGCAACCTCGCGTGCGACTACTGCACGTGCGTCGGGTCGCCGCCGGGGCGCGCGCTCCCGTCCGGCCGCGTGCTGGAGGCGCTCCGAGACGGGCGCCGGGACGGCTTCGACGCGGCGTCCTTCACCGGCGGCGAGCCCACGCTGCGACGCGACCTCGTCGCGCTCGTGCGCGCGGCGCGGGGGCTCGGGTACGCCGAGGTGAAGCTGCAGACGAACGGCCTCGTCCTCGCACACCGGCCGAACGTCGCCCGGCTCCTCGACGCAGGCGTGACCCTCGTCCACCTCTCCGTCCACACCCACCTCGCCGACGCGTACGACCGGATGGTCCGGCGCCCCGGGGCGCACGCGCTCATGGCGCAGGCGCTCGCGAACCTCGTCGAGAGCGGCGTCCCGCTCCGGGCGGACCTGGTCGTGACCGCGTCGACGTATCCCCGGCTCGAGGCGGCGATCCGCTGGCTCGCGGCGCTCGGCGTGCGCCGGGTGGACCTCTGGTGGGTCTCGCTCACCGACGCCAACCGGGAGAACGTGGCGTCCCTGCCGCGCGTCGCCGACGCGGCCGCGGACCTCGCCGAGGCGCTCGCGGCGGCGCGGGAGCTCGGGGTCGAGGCGCGGTCGCTCCACGTCCCGCGGTGCCTCCTCGGTCCGGACGCGGGGCACGCGTGGGACCCGGGGTCGTCGCGGGTGCGGGTGGTGTCGCCGGAGGCCACCTTCGACCTCGCCGACAGTCGCCTCGCGGGCCGGGTGCACGTGCCCGCCTGCGAGGGCTGCCCGCACCGGGAGATCTGCCCCGGGATCCGCCCCGACTACCTGGCCCATTTCGGCGAGGGCGAGTTCGTCCGCGCGCGCGCCGCTCAGGCGGTCCAGGGCGGCTCGGGCGCGTCGGGCAGCTCGTAGAACCCGGCGCAGCAGGCCGCGAAGGGGCAGGGGGCGCACTCCGGCCGCCGCACCCTCCGCGCGGCGAGGTAGGCGGCGAGGTTCACCTCCTCGTCGTTCACGAAGACCATGTGGCGCTGCCGCTTGGCGAGGTCCGGCGCGACGAGGGGCTCGAGGCCGGGCAGGAAGCAGAGCGGCGCGTTCACGATCGCGATCCGGAGGCGGCTGCCCCACGCGTCCACGACGCGGCGCACCGCGTCCGCGGCCGCCGCAGGATCCGGCGCCTGGTCGCGGGTGGCGCGCCCGAACGGCGTGAGGAGCTGGAGCGCGAGGCGGCGCACGCCGAGCGCGTGGACGAGGGCGGCGAGCGCGGGGAGCCGGTCCGCGTTGCCGCGCACCACCGTCGCGTTCACGCCCAGCTCGAGCCCGGGGGGCGCGGCGGCGACGAGGTTCCGGATCCCGGCGACCGTCTGGTCGAACGCGTCCGGCACGCCGGCGAGCGCGCCGTGCGTCGCGGCGTCCGGGCCGTGCAGGCTCACGAGCACGACGTCGAGCCCGGCGCCCGCGAGCCGGCGCGCGTAGGGGGCGTAGGCGCAGCGCCGCCCGTTCGTCGTCACCGCGATCCGCTCGAAGCCGAGCGCGCGGGCCCGCGCCACCACCTCGAACAGGCCGGCGTGGAGCGTCGGCTCGCCGCCGTCGAGGTCGAGCAGCGTCGCCCCGTCGCCGCGCGCCCGCTCGAGCGCCGCGAGCTGGCGCGCGAGGTCGCCGTCCACCCGCGGTCGATTGCCGACGGCGCAGAAGGCGCAGTGGTTGTTGCAGCGGTAGGTGACGTTCAGGACGAGCTTGCGCGGGCCGCCCGGACGGACCCGCCGCTCGAAGGCCCACAGGAACCGCGCGAGCGGGTCGGCGGGCACGTCGCCGCCGGTCGCCTCGGCCCGCGCCTGGAACCGCGGCCCGAAGTCGAGGGGCGCCCCGGCGGCGGGCGCGAGCCGCGCGAGCCGGCTCCCGGGGAGCGGCGTCGCGACCTGGACCGCGGGCCGGGCGCCGTGGCGCTCCTCTAGGGCGGAGGCGTGGGCGAGCGTCGCGTTCACCTCCTCCGGCGTCTCCCCGGGGAGCCCGACGAGGTAGTGCACGAGGAGCGGCAGCCCGATCGCGGCGCAGCCCGCCGCGACCCGCTCGACCGAGGCGAGGTCGAGCCGCTTGCCGACGACCTCGTCGACGACCCGCTGCACCCCGCTCTCGGGGCTGACGCTGAGCGTCGTGACCCGCGCGCGGAGCCTCGGGAGCTGGTCGTCGCGCAGGAGGTCGGCGCGGAGGCCGTTCGGGAGCTCGAGCCGGAGGCCGAGCCGCTCCGCCGCGGCGAGGACCGCCTCGAGGTGGGCCGCGCTCGCGTTGGCGAGCTCGTCGAGGAGCCACACCCGCGTCGCGCCGTGCCCGGCGAGCGCCTCGAGGAGCGCGGCCACCCGCGCCGGCGGCAGCCTGCGCTGGAGCTTGGGCGCGCCCGGCCGGCGCCCGGGGTTCGACGTGCAGTGGACGCAGTCGAACGGGCACCCGCGCGAGGTCACGGCGGGGAGCGTCCGGCGGTCGAGCGGGAACGGCCACTCCGGCCGGCGCACCGCCTCGACCACGTCGCGCTGGAACCGGTCGCGGGCGTCGAGGTCGACCTCGTCCCAGGCGGGCGGCGGGAGCGCGGCGAGGTCCGCGTCCGCGCCGTCCAGCGCGCCGCGGGGGCGGACGCCGCGCGCGAGCGCGTCGAGGAGCGCCGGCGCCGTCGCCTCGGTCTCGTGGCGGAGCCAGGCGTCCGCCTCGGGGTAGCTCGCGAGGACCGCGTCGCCCTCCGCCGCGAGCGCGTGCTGGCCGCCCTGGTGACAGTCGGCGAGGACGAGCGGCGCGCCGCCGAGGGCGCCGCGGAGCCCGGCGCAGACCTCGCCGAGCAGCGGATCGCGGGCGGGCGGCCGGTGGAAGGGCGTGAGCGCCACGAACGCGGCGTCGAACGGCCCTCGCGCGC
>DASVZX010000227.1:0-14606 GCA_036391435.1 Anaeromyxobacter sp.
CCACGTGGGCTCTCGATGGCCGCTTCCCGTGGTGGGCATACACGGTGAGTTACGGCGCCGCACCAAGGAACCGGAGCACCTCACGCGTGAGCTCTCCGCCAGCTACGGTGGCGTGTTGGGCGCGACGACCGTCACGGTCACGAGCAGCCCGCCGGGCACGTCCTGGACCTGGCATTCGACCGGCAGCACGCTCCCCGGCACGACCCCGAGCAACTACCAGCTGAACGCGGTCGTGTGGACGGGCGCGCAGCTCGTGGCCGCGGGCGCGCCGGGATACGTCCTCACCTCGCCCGACGGCCTCGGCTGGTCCGTGCATCCGGGGGGACCCGCGGGCATCGTCTACTCCCTCGCGTGCGCGCCCGAGCTCGGGCTCCTCGTCGCCGTCGGCAACGGGATCCGGACCTCGAGCGACGGGATCACCTGGCTGGCGAACGCGGGCGTGAGCCACTCGTTCGCCGCCGTCGCGTGGTCGGGGACGCGCTTCGTCGCGGTCGGGGACAAGGGCATCGGGAGCGTGGCCATGTACACGTCGACGGACGGCTTCACCTGGACCCAGCAAGACCCCGGGACGGTGCAGGTGCTCGACGCGATCGTCTGGAACGGGGCGGAGTTCGTCGCGACCGGCAACGCGACCGTGGTCTCCGCGGACGGCATCCACTGGACCCTGTCGCCCGACAGGAGCTCGGCCTGGACGGGGATCGCCTGGTCCGGGAGCACATTCGTGAAGGTCGCGAACATCGGCGCGACCGTCTCGACCTCCACCGACGGCCTCGGCTGGACGAGCGGGCCGCCGCTCCCCGTGAGCATCTGGGGCGTGACCTGGGCGAACGACCCGTTCGTCGCCGTCGGGGGAAGCGGGAACGGCGGCTCGGCGTACGCCTTCACGTCGCAGGACGGCGTGAGCTGGGCCACGGCGACCGTCGGCCCCGTCGTGTCCCCGTACACCTCGAGCGCGTTCCGGGCGGTCGCCTGGACGGGGACGAGGCTCGTCGGTGTCGGAGATCCCGTCTTCACGTCCTCGGCGCCCAGCTTCGACTACTTCATCGAGACGTCGCCGTAGCGCGCCCTCGAACCAGGGTCGCGCTCAGGCCGTCGGCGCCGGGCGCGCCGTCGAGGACTCCGCGAGGCGCGCGCCGCGCGCGGCTACTGCAGGTCGAACGCGAGCCAGGTCGTGGCAGACGCCTCGTCCGTGGTGTCGGCGAGGATCATCCGCCCCGGCCCGCACTTCGCGAAGACGAGCGGTGTCGCGAAGGTCATCGACTCGAGCTGGAGCGGCGCCGGCGAGAGGTCCGCCACCTCCTCGAGCACGTGGCTCGTCATCGTGTAGCAGTCGGGCTGCCACCGCTCGGGAGCGCGCGGCGCGAGCGCGAGCTCCACCCGGGAGGCGTCCGCGAGCGTGAAGACGAGGCGGAGCGCGGCCCGGTCCAGCGTGGCGGTGATCGCGAGCACGCGGGCCTCGTCGCCGGGCGCGTAGCCGGCGCCGTACACGGCGCGGTACGTGCCGGACGAAAGCGACACGGCCGGGACCTCGTGGCGGGTCGCGTCCGTGCACGCCGCGAAGGCCGCGAGAGCGAACGCGCATGCGACGCGAAGCGTGCGCGGGCCGCTGCGAGGCTCGTTCATGACCACCCTCCGACGGAGAGTATACGCGGCGCAGACCATCCTCGCGCGGCCCGCGTGAGGACCGCCGTCGCCTCGTCCGGGATGGGCGCTCGGAGCGCCTGGCACCCGAGCTCGCTCGATCCGGCGGCGCGGTCACCGGTCTCCGGGATCCCCCGCCGACCGGATCTCGCAGACGTACGCCCGGTGAGGCACGGACCCGCTGATCGGGTCGATCGCCCCGTTCCCGATCAGGAGGTTGTAGTTCGCGCCTTCGGGACCGAACGGCTCGTAGCCGGGCGCTCCCACCTCCGGGCACGGCTGCCACCAGCCGTGCTGCCCGCAGACGACGTCCGGCTGCAGGGTGTCGTTCAGCCGCGCCCGCGCGCGCACGCTCCCGTCCGGCGTCTCGATGCGGACCCAGTCGCCGGCCGCGATCCCCCGCTTCGCCGCGGCGCTGGGGTGCAGCTCGACCTCGGGGTCCATCGCCTTGCGCCGCAGGCCGGGAAGCGCGCGGTGCTGGCTCTCGCAGAACAGGGTGTGCTTGGCGCACGTGAGGATCAGCGGATAGCGCTCCACGAGATCCGGCCGGGACGCCGGACCGACCAGCGGCTCCTGGTACTCCGGCAGCGGCGGATGGCCGTGCGCGAGCAGGGTCTCCGAGTACAGCTCGATCTTGCGCGTGGGCGTGTCGAAGCCCCGCGGGACGCCGTCGACCTCGTCGGCGAACTTGCGGTAGCGCGTCTCGAGCGCGACGCGCGCGCCCTCGGGGTGGGCGCGCAGCCAGTCGAGCGAGAGGCCCGAGGGCCCGAGCTGGTGGTGGTAGGCCGCGTCGATATCCCCCTGCCAGAAGGACTCGCCGAGGCCGAGGCGGACGGCGAGGTCGAAGACGATCTGGGTATCGGAACGAGCCTCTCCCGGGGGCGCGGCCACGGGCCGGCGTAGCTGGACCAGCGACTGCGCCTCGGGGCTCACCTCGAAGCCGAGCTTGAGCGCCTCGCGCTCGAACCCGCTCGCGACCGGCAGGACGATGTCGGCGAGCTCCGCCGTGGGGTTCATGAACAGGTCCGCGTGGACGTAGAAGTCGAGCGCGGCCAGCGCCTCGCGCCCGCGCAGGACGTCGCCGTGCGACAGCAGGAGGTTCGAGCCGAATCCGACGAGGCCTCGCACGGCGTAGGGCCTGCGGTCGATGATGCCGCGGTACAGCTCGCCGGTCGTCGCGAACCCCCAGCGCGCCGGGCCGAGCGGGCGCTCCGCGACGCCGAGCCCGGCGGCGGGGCGCTCCGGCCGCGGCGGTCCGTTGCTCCCGACGGGCGGAGTGGGGACCGAGGGGAAGAGCACGTTGCCCCCGCGTGCATCGAAGCTGCCCGTCAGCACGGAGAGCTGCGCGATCGCGCGTGCGATCTGCGTCGCGTTCGTCTGCATCTCGACGCCGCTCCAGGCGAAATACGCGAGGGGCCTCGCCTCCCAGAGGAGCTGCGCCGCGCGCTCGACCTCACCGCGCTCGACGCCGGTGATCGCCTCCACGCGCGCGGGCGTGTAGCTGCGGCAGCGCGCGGCCGCGAGGTCGAAGGCGGTCCGGCAGCGCACGCCGCCCGTTGGCGTCTCCAGCGCGTGCTCGCCGAACAGGGCGAGGTCCGCAGGGTCGACCTCGTACCGTCCGCGGGCGGGATCGTAGACGGCGGGGCGGCCGGCGGACCGGTTCCAGGCCACGTGGCGTCGCGGGTCCCCGCCTTTCGAGAGGTCGGCCTCGGTGAGGAGGCGGCCCGTGTCCGAGCGGACGAGCAGCGGTCCGTTCGTCCATTCGCGCACGAACGGCTCGTCGAACCAGCCCCGCTCGATCATCACGCCGGCGATCCCGAGGGCGAGCGCGCCGTCGGTGCCCGGTCGCACCCGCAGCCACGCGTCGGCACGTCGGGCCGGCTCGGTGCGACGAGGGTCGACCACGACGAGGCGTGCCCCTCGCTTCTGCGCCGCGAGGGTCGCGGTCGCGTGGCTGAGCCGCGCGTGGTTGGGGTTGTAGCCCCAGAAGAGGATGCAGCCGGCGTTCTCGAGGTCGGGCAGGTACCGTCCGGGCACCGGCGCGCCGAACGTGAAGGCCGTCGCGAAGTACCGGCCCCAGCCGCACAGCTCCATCGCGTTGACGAGGTTCGGGCTGCCGAAGGCGCGCATCAGCCGCTCGACCCAGACGGTCGAGTCGTCCGACGCCGAGGTCGATGGCGAGACCAGGCTGAACGCGACGCTCTCGGGCCCGGACTCCGCGGCGAGCGCGCGGAGGCGCGACGCGGTGAGCTCCAGCGCTTCGTCCCAGCCGATCCGCTGCCAGCCCGGATCGGGATCGCCCTTCGGCCGCGTGCGCCTCAACGGATACTTCAGGCGATCGCGGTGATGGACGAGCTCCGGCCCGGCCCGGCCCTTCGCGCAAAGCGCCTGGCCCGTGGGATGCGACGGGTCGGGATCTAGGCGGACGAAGCGCCCCTCCTCGACGGTCGCGATCGCGCCGCAGCGCGAGACGCACAGCGCGCAGTACGTGGAGACGCGCTCCGATGCCTTGATGCCGGTCGCCATCGTCCGTGCCCTGGGCCGTGACGCTGCCGCTGGAGAAAGCGCCCCGGCGCGCTGGCCGGGGGGCGTGCGCCTCCGCCGCCGCGCCTGGAGCCCCGGTAACGATCGGGCTGGTGCGACGACTTGCCTGCCCTTCCTGGGTCCGAACCCGAACGGATTCAGCTCACCGCTCGCCTCACGAGCGCGCCGATCCTCGCCTCCTCGGCGGCGTCCACTCTTCCGATCTGCGCCGCCCAGGGTCACGGCTGCTCGTGCGTCACATTCCCTTTACTCGCGCCTCCACATCGAGGGACGTGCCGAAGATCGAGAGCCGCGGCCAGGGAGGCGAGACTCGTGATGACGTCATCGTCTCGGGAGCGACGCAGCAGCGTCGAGGCGCGGCCTCTCCTGGTGGCCTGCACCGCGTGCCTCCTTCTCTCGTGCGCGGACGCAGCCCGCTACGTCGTCGTAACGGATGCGACCCCGTTCCAGCCCCGCGAGGCCGTCGAGCACCGCCTCATCTACGTCTCCGAGCCGGACGCTCGCGCGAGCGCCGGACTCGTGGGCCTCCGCGCGACGTCGAGCGTCCGGCAATACGGAGGCGCACGGCGTGGCGACCTGGGCGCGGTCGAGGCGCTCCTCTTCGAGACCGTCAGCGGCGCATACGGCGCGGCGGAGGACACGCTCCGCGCCCGAGAGGCCGAGATCCCCGTGTACCTTTGGCGACTCCTCGCCGCGGATCTCGCCTCCGAACGCTCGCGCACGGACCTGCCCGCCGCGGAGCTGCTCGGGCTCTATCAGAAGGCGTACGACGTCCAGCAGAGCGACCTCGCACGAACGATCGTCAAGCTGCGAGTCCGGCAGCTGAGGTACGGGCGATGAGAACGGCACTGCTCGTCGCGATGGCGTCGTTCCTGGGGGGCTGCCTCGGGACCGAGGGGTTCGAGCAGCGGCTCCGGGCGCAGACCGGCGAGCTCATGTACCTGCGCGAGATGCGCGCGCCCGAGCGACGGCCGGGAACCGTGAGCCTCGGCACGTTCTCGGTCGAGCCCGAGCTTCCGCCGGCGACGACGGTCCGCAAGACGGGCGGCTGGGTCGTGCCGCTCCTCCTCGTCAACGCGTGGCAGGGAGAGTATCGGAGCAGCCTCGGCGCGGCCCAGCTCGCGAACGACTACCGCGCCTTCATGAAGGAGAGCCTCGAGGAGGACCTGAGGCGCGCCGCTCGATACCGGCTCGTCGACGGCAGCGGCGATCTCCGCGTCGACGTGAACGTCACCAAGATCGAGATGAGCGCGCCCATCGCGGAGGGCGGCCATTTCGTGTTCCTCCTGCTCGCCGTGGGGTGGGGCAACTGGATCCGCGCAGGACCGGTGGACGTCACGATAGAGGGAGAGACGATCGTCACCCGGGCTGGCCAGGAGCCCGTGCGCAGCACCGTGGTCGGGAGATCGCGCTCCAGGATCCTCTACCGAAAGGGCACGAACGCCGACACGTACGTCGCGGACTTCACGACCGCGATGATCGAGAGCCTCTCGCTCGCGGTGAAGGGCTTCAACGGCGCGGTGGTCGAGGAGGTGAACCGGCTCTGAACCTCCCGGGTGGTCGCCAGCGCGGCCGGGACTCAGTGCCCGGGGGTGGGACGTGACGGCGACCTCCCCCACCTCGAGCAGCGACTTCAGGTTGGAGAGCAGGCGCGGCCAGCCCTCGGACACGGCCGCGATGAACCTGGACTCCGGCCGGTCGATCTCGTGGGTGATGGTGAGCTTCACGGCGCGGTCCACGGGCTCGAGCTCGATGGTGCAGCGGCTCGGGTCCTCGGCCTCGAGCTCGGGCTTCCAATCGTTCAGCGGGCGTGGTCGAGGCGTGCAGGCGCCGCGCTACTCGTTCGGCTTCGGGTGCCCGGCGGCGCGGCGGTGGACGACCCGGGCGATCCGCTCGAGCCACCGCGCCTCGTCCACGCACTCGTCCGATTGCCGGAGCAGGACGCGTCCGCGGGCGCGGTGGATGGCGGGGAGATCCTCGGAGCGCGCGACGGCCAGGACCGCGCGCAGCTCGCCGGGGCCGGGCCGATCCACCCGGCCCTCCTTCGCCCACCGTGCGAGCCGCTCCTGGAGCTCGCTCCGCGAGAGCGAGAGATCGCCGGCCTGGCGATCGAAGAAGTGATCGCGCCGCGCCCAGTAGGCCGCGAGCGCCGCTCTCCACGCGGCCCGGTCCTCGCCGGCGAGCGCCGGCGCCTCCACCCCGACCTCCTCCGCGAGCTGGCCCACGAACTGGTCGATCCGCTCCGCCTCCTCCCCCTTCGCGACCCGCCGTCGGCGCACGACCGCCGCCATCCCCTCCTCGTCGGCGAGGTGGAACGCGGCGGAGATCGCCTCCATCCGGACGGCGTCGTCCGCGTCGTCCAGCAGCTTGCGGATCGCGGGCGCCGTGGCCGGAACCGAGAGCTCCCACAGGCCGTAGGCGCAGGCGCGGCGGACCTCGAGCTCCGGGCGCGCTGCGCAGGCCAGGAACAGCTCGGCGCTGGCCGGCTCGCCGATCCGCCCCAGGGCCCTCAGCGCCTCGGCGGTGCGCCTGGCGTCCTTCCCCGCGACCCACGGGCGGAGGGCGGCGGCGGCACCGGGGCAATCGAGCTGCGCGAGGAGGAACGCCACGGACGCATCCTCGCGCGGCGTCGGCGGTCGGCCCGCGAGCTCGACGAGGTCGTTGCACGCGCCTTGCCCGAAGGCGCCGTAGAGGAAGTCCAGCGTGTACGGCCACGGCACCTCGATCCCGTGCTGCGGGAAGACGACGGGCGCGCTCTCCTCGTCGGTGGCGAGGGCGACGCGGAGCAGCGGCAGGGCCCTCGGTTCGCGCGACGCCGCCGCGACGGTCAGGGTGGGCCAGAGGTGGCGCAGATCCTTGCGGGCGTCGAGGCCCTGCACCGCCTCGAGCGCCGCGGCGAAGCCGTTCGCCTCGCGCACGGCGAGGATCACCTCTGCCGCGACCGACTGGAACAGGACATCGGTCTCCTTCGCAGCGCGCAGCTTCGCGAGCTCCGCCTCGACGGCCCGGACTCCGTCTTCCCGGGCGGCGACGAGCGCCTTCGTGGCGGCGGCGAATCTGCGCTGCTTGTCGGCGGGCGCGTCGGCATCGAGATGGCGACAGTCGGCGACCGCGGCGGCGAGCGCGGCAGACGGCGCCGCGGACGAGGCGCGAGGGGCGGTCACGGCGAGTACGAACGCGAGCGGCGCGAGGTGGGTAGGACGCATCGTGCAAGCCTATCACCCGCGGCCGATCTTCGGGGATCGACTCCTTCAGCGCGAAGGAGGCCGGCCAGCGAAGGCGGCGACGGCCTGTCGGCGTGCGGCGAGCGGAAGGGTGACTCCGGCCTCGCGCCTCACGTCCCATCCTGGATGAGCGCCAGGATGTTCCCCTCGGTGTCCTTGAACCACGCCGCCTTGCCGCCCACGCCTTCGTGGATGCCGTCGCGGAACGTCATGCCCGGCAGGTCGTAGCGCTCGAACGTCACGCCGCGCGCCTTCAGCTCGGCGACCTCGCGCTCGATGTCGTGGACCAGCCAGAACGCCTGGCTCGCCTGGTTCGTCCCGGCGTTGGAGGTCGGGTACAGGAACGCGCCGGTGTGATCGGCGAACTCGTAGACCACGCCGCCCGCGTTCTCCTCCTTCGGCCGGAGACCGATCTTCTGCTCGTAGAACGATCGCGCGCGGGGAACGTCCCTCGCGGGCAGGTAGGCGTACATGGGGGAACTCTGGAGCATGGGGCGACCCTCCACCCGCTACTTAAGGCCGCCCGCGACGCCGCGCGCCGCGACCGCAACGCCGGCTCGAGCGGCGGGCGATGGGCCGGCCCTCCGCTCACCCGCGCGGGAGCTACCCCCGTGCCCACCGTGGGGGCAACTTGCCGAGGGGCCTCCATGCTGCGCGAACTCAAGGACTTCATCTCCCGCGGAAACGTGATCGGGCTGGCGGTCGCGGTGGTGATCGGCGCCGCGTTCGGCGTCGTGGTGTCGTCGTTCGTGAACGACATCCTCATGCAGCTCATCGCCGCGCTGGGCGCGAAGCCCAGCTTCAACAGCCTCTCCTTCACCCTGAACGGCGCGGAGATCCGGTACGGCGCGTTCCTGAACGCGCTCGTGATGTTCCTCATCGTCTCGCTCGCGATGTTCCTCGTCGTGAAGGCCTACAACCGGCTCGTCCCGCCGGAGAAGAAGCCGAGCACGGAGAGCGAGGTCGACCTGCTGAAGCAGATCCGCGACGCGCTCGAGCGGCGCCGGGCCGACGCCTGACGGCGACGCGCGCCGGGCGCGGATGCCTCGCCGATCCCCGCGCGACCGCGCGGGCCGCGCCCCTCGCCCGCATGTGCGCTCCGCGCGCACACCTCGACTCGGAGCGGGAAGATCCGGGAAGCGTTCGACCGCTCGAGCGTTCCCCATCCGTGCCCTGGCGAACGCTCACCGGCTTCCTGGCCGCGATCGCCGCGATCGTGATCGCCGTGGCCGCCTACTTCATCGTCGCCGCCGACCGCAACCGGAGGGCCGACGACGTCACGGAACGCTCCGAAGGGGTCCGCTCGCTGCAGCGGCTCGAGGACGCCCTCGCACGCGCCGAGAGCGCGCAGCGCGAGTACCTGCTCACCCGCGAGGAGCGGTCGCTCGAGTCGTACCGCGGGGCGGTGGCGGACATCCACGCGGAGCTCGACGTCGTGAAGCGACGGGCCGCGAAGCGTCCCGGCCCGATCCCGATCGACGCGCTCTCGGCGCTCATCGAGGCGAAGCTCGCGGAGCTGCGCCGCGGCGTGGACGTGCGGGCCGCGGGTGGGGTCGCCGAGGCCCAGCGCGACCTGCGCTCGGGCGACGGACGGTGGCTGAGCGAGACCGTCGAGGGGGTGCGCGCCGAGATGGAGGCGGTCGAGGGCGCGGAGCTGAGCGAGCACCGCCGCGCGTGGTTCGAGCGCATCGCGCTCGCGGACGCGATCTTCCTCGGCGCGAACGTGCTCCTCCTCGCGCTCGTCGTGGCCGCGGGGCTCGCCGCGCGCGCGGAGATGCAGCGCCGCGAGGAGCGCGCGCAGGAGCGCCTCCGGATGCTCGAGCTGCAGGAGCGCATCCTCGGCATCGTGAGTCACGATCTCCGCACGCCGCTCGCCGCGATCGACACGGGCGCGGCGGTCCTCTCCCGGAGCGGGCTCCCGCCCAAGCAGGCGCGCATCGCCGCGCTCATCCACTCGAGCTCCCGCCGGATGGCGAGGATCATCCGCGACCTCCTCGACTACACCCGGACGCGGGCGCGGGAGGGGATCCCCCTGTCGATCCGGCCCGCCGACGTGGGAGAGGTCTGCGCCCGCGTCGTCGAGGAAGCGGCGCTCCGCGACGGCGCGGTGACGCTGGACCTGCACCGCGACGGTGACCTCTCCGGGGAATGGGACACCGACCGGCTCGAGCAGGTCTTCGGCAACCTCGTGGGGAACGCGGTCCGGCACGCGCCGCCCGGAACGCCGGTCCGCGTGCGCGCGCTCGGCGAGGCGGACCGGGTGCGGGTGGAGGTCGAGAACGACGGCCCGCCGGTCCCGCCCGAGTCGCTGCGCTCGATCTTCGATCCCTTCCGGAGGGCCGCCGGCGCCGACCCGGGAGCCGCTCACGCGGGCGTCGGGCTCGGCCTCTTCATCGTCCGGAGCATCGTCGAGGCGCACGGCGGGACGGTCGACGTCCGGTCGGCGCCGGCCCGACCGGTCACGTTCACCGTCCGACTCCCGCGCACGCCGCCGTCCGCGCGCGACGCGACGCCCGCGAGCGTCTGGCGTCCCACGGACCCGGGCGCTCCGCCCGCACCCGCGGCCGGGGAGATCACCCGGCCGTAGGCGACGGGTGCGTCCGTGCTCGCGGTGGAGCGCCGCGGCTCACGGGTGGAGTCGCTGGATCTCGCCGGACTCGCCCACGAACAGGACGTCGTCTCCGCTCGAGCCCGACGCGCCGTGGAGCAGGGCCCCCGTGTCGCTCGCGGTCGGGCTCCAGCTCGACCCGTTCCAACGGTGAACGATCCCCCAGTCGCCGCCCGCGAGCACGTTCGCGGGCGAGCTTCCCCACACCGCGGTGAAGGGGCACAGGTACAGGTACGGAGCGAACCCGCAGTAGCCGACGTTCGTGCCGACCACCGTCCAGGCGCGTCCATCCCAGTGCACGCGCACGCCCGCGGTGCCCACCGCCCACGCATCCTGGGGCCCGCTCGCCCAGACGGCGTTGAGGCTCGCGGACGTGTTGCTCGTCGCCGCCGCCCACCCGCTGCCGTTCCAGTGCAGGATCGTGCCACCGTCGCCGACAGCCCATGCGTCCCCCGCTCCGATCGCCCGGACGCCCCGGAGGTTCGAGGCCGCCGGGCTCGGGACGAGCGACCAGGCGGCCCCGTTCCAGTGCGCGATCGTGCCGGCATCGCCGACCGCCCAGATGTCCGCGGGGCCGGTGCCGGCGATCGCGTTGAGCGCGTTCGCCGTCAGGTCGACGACGTTCGCGTACGGTGTGGGATCGTGGTCCGCGACCACGGTCCATGGCCGCGCGTTCGTGGCGTCCGTCGTGTGCACGATGAGCCCGGACGTCCCGACGGCCCAGACGTCGCCCGCCCCGCTCCCCCAGACGCCGTGCAGGAAGCCCGGGACGAGATATCCCTGGGACCAGAAGCTGCCGTTCCAGTGCGTGATGGTTCCGTAGTCGCCCACCGCCCACGCGTCGGTCGCCGTGCGGCTCCAGACGGCGGCCAGCCGCGCCGTGGTCGGGCACCTGCCGGTCCAGCGCGTCCCGTCCCACCGCGCCGTCGCACCTTCGGCACCCACCGCCCAGACGTCCGCCGAGCCAGCCCCCCAGGCCGCGGCGAACATCCTCGTGCTTCCGCTCCCCCGGATCGTCCACGCGCTGCCGTTCCAGTGCAGGAACGTGCCGAAGCTCGACACGACCCAAAGGTCGCCGGGTCCGGTGCCCCACAGCGCGTGGTGATCATAGAGCGACGTGGAGATGGGGGACGCGACGGCGTTCCAGGCGAGCCCGTCCCAGCGCAGGATCGTGTTCGCCGTTCCGACCGCCCACGCGTCGGATCCGCTCGCCCAGACCGCCTTCAGCGCGTTCGCGGTCGGGCTTCCGACGACGGACCATGCCGCGCCGTCCCAGTGAACGATTCGCCCGGCGGCGCCCACGGCCCACACGTCGTTGGCCCCGGCGCCCCACACCGAGGAGAGGTCGTCGGTCGTGCCGCTCGGCACCGCCCCCCACCCGGTGCCGTCGTAGTGGAGGATCGTCCCCGCCGCGCCCACTGCCCACACATCGTTCGCCGCGGCGCCCCAGACGGCGGCGAGGTCCGTGAGCGCCCCGCTCGCCTTCGCGGACCAGCCGGTGCCGTCGTCGTGCAGGATCGTGCCGGACGCGCCCACAGCCCACACGTCCCTCGCGCCGCTCCCCCAGACGCCGAGGAGCGACGCGGAGGTGCCGCTCGTCTCCGCCTCGAAGGACGCTCCGCTCCACCGGAGGATCGTGCCGTCCCCGCCCACGATCCGGACGTCGTTCGGCCCGCTTCCCCAGACTCCGGCGAGGGACGCTGCCGTCGGGATCGGGTTCTCGGTGGTGGCGACGTACGTCGCGGGGCCGTTGTCGACGACGCTCGGGCCGCCGTTCCGGGCGCTGCCGCTGCACGCGAGCGCAGCCGCCGAGGCCGCGCAGGCGAGCGCGCAAAAGGATCGGGTCTCGTTCATTCGAGGTCCTCGCTGGTGAGCGCTCAGGATACCGGTCACCGGTCGTGACCCCAAGTAAAAGCCGGTCACCCGCTCGACCGTGTCCCTGTTGCCGGCGGTGCGCCATGAACGTCGCGTCCAGGACCTCCGCGCCGCTCGGCGCAGCAGAAGCGCTCCCACCACGTGGTACGGTAGCTCCCGACCGGGAGGACCCCATGCGCTGGTACCACGCCATCGCCTACTTCTTCGGCGGCGCTTTCCTGGCGAACGCGGTGCCGCACTACGTGAACGGCGTCTCGGGCAATCCGTTCCAGAGCCCCTTCGCGCACCCCCCGGGCGAGGGGCTGTCCTCCGCGCTCGTGAACGTCGCCTGGGGCTTCGCCAACCTCGCCGTCGGCTACCTGCTCCTGGCCAGGGTCGGGAGGTTCGACCTGCGGCGCTGGCGGCACGTCCTCGTCGCGGGGGCGGGCGCCCTGCTCATGTCCGTCATGCTGGCGCGGGCGTTCGCGAGGTTCCACGGCGGGTCGTGACCGCGCGGCGCGCCTCGACGGGCGCCGCCGGCTAGCCCGCCGTTCCCCCCGCCGCCACCTCCGGCGCGCGCCGCATCACCGCGACCATCGCGAGCAGGATCCCGATGCCGAGCGCGGTGAGCGCCGCGTCCATCGCGAGCGAGCCGCGCGAGCCGCGCAGCCACGCCCACGGGCTCGCCTCCGCGAACGCGCCGTCCGCCCACGTCACGACGCTGATGGCGAGGTTCGCGGCGGCGTTGAAGAGCGCGTACTTCGTCGCCGTCGCCGCGCCGTGGCCGACGACCTCGAGCACCATGCCGGCCCAGGTCGCGAAGGCGATGCCGTTCGTGAAGCTGTAGGCGAGCGTGCCCCACGTGTACGTCTCCGGCGAGAGGGGCGAGAGGAGCATCGCGAGCGCGGAGAGGCCGGTGAGCCCGCCGGCGACGCCGTAGGCGAGGCGGCGGCTCATGCGGTCGGCGAGCCAGCCGCCGACGAGCGCCCCCGCGGCGCCGGTCACGCCGCCGCCGATGCCGTTCACCCACTCGACGACGCGCGCCGAGGCGCCGAAGTCGGGCGCCATCCCGGAGAAGATGTTCGTGAGCGCCCCGAGCCCGACCGGCGCGACGCAGATGACGAGCCCGGTGATCCCCTGGCGGCTGCGGAGCGTCCCCCAGAGGTCCCTCCCCATCGCGGCGAGGTGGCGCCCGAAGGCGCGCAGGAGGCTCCCGGCCGCGGCCACCGCCGCGTCGACGCGCCGGGGCTCGACGATCCGCAGGGAGAGCGAGCCGCTCGCGAGGACCACCGCCGCGAGGGCGATCCCGCCCGCCCGCGGCGACACGTGCTCCGAGACGAGGAGCGCGAGCGCGCCGAGGAGGCCCGTGCCTCCGAGGTTCGACGCCATCGAGAACCCGGCCGCCTTCCCCTTGTCCTCGAACCGCGTCGTGATCGCCATGAGCGCGTTGTTCGCGGCGTGTCCGGTCGTCGCCGTCGCCTGCGCGAGCGTGACGAGGATCGTGTAGAGGTGGAGGCTCTTCACCGGGTCGGGGACGAGCGACGCGGCGACGAGAAGCGACGCCGTCGCGGTGATCATCGCGACGTACCAGACCTTCCGGTACGAGCCGAGGTCGAGGAGCGGGATCCAGAGGAGCTTCACCGCGTGCGGCGCGAAGGCGGTGGCGCTGATGGCGCCGACGTCGGCGAGCGAGACGCCGCCCTGGCGCAGCCAGTACGGCATCGCGACCATGGCGTACCCGACCGCCGCGCCGAACGGCAGGTCGAGGAAGAGGAACAGGACGGGCGGCGTGGGCCGCGCGGGAGCCGGGGCGGGAGGGGTCGTCACGGAGCCGGCAGTCTACCCCGCGCCCGCGGGGTTCACCGGGGATCGGCGGCCGTCGCGCCCCTGCCGGCCATCACCTCGCGCGCGACGCTCACGAACGCGCGCAGCGCGGGCGAGACCTGCGCGCGGCTCGGGAAGTAGAGGAAGAAGCCCGGCACCGCCGCCGCGTAGGGCTCGAGGACGATCCGCAGCGCCCCGCGGCGCAGGTCGTCCGCGAGCTGCGCGTCGAGCAGGTAGACGAGCCCCACGCCGGCGACCGCGAGCGCCCGCATGAGGTCGGCGTCGTTCGTCGTGACCGGCCCCTGGACCGGGACGCGCCAGGTCTTCTTGCCCCGCTCGAGCTCCCACGCGTAGCGCGCGCCGCCGGTGGACGTGCGGATGCCGATGCAGTCGTGCTGGAGGAGGTCGTCCGGCGCCTGCGGGGTTCCGCGGCGCGCCAGGTAGGACGGCGCCCCGGCGACGACGAAGCGGCCCGGCGCCGTGAGCCGCACCTGGACCATGTCCCGCTCGATGGCCTCGGTGAGCCGGATGCCGGCGTCGAGCCCCTCGGCCACGATGTTCACGAACCGGTTCTCGACGTAGACCTCGACCTCCACGCCCGGGTGGCGCTCGACGAAGCGCGGCAGCAGCCGGGCGAGGACGAGCGGCACGGCCACGTCGGGGACCGAGAGCCGGACCCGGCCCGTGACCTCGCCGGGGCGCGTCGAGACCGTCCTCAGCGACTCCAGCGCCTGGTCCACGGCCGCGCCCGCGTCCTCGAGCAGGCGCCGCCCCCGGTCTGTGAGCGCCACGGTGCGCGTGGTCCGGGTGAGGAGCGTCACGCCGAGCCGCGCCTCGAGCTGGCGGACGGACTGGCTCATGGCGGAGGTGGAGACGCCGAGCTCCCGCGCGGCCGCCGCGAAGCTGCGGCG
>DASVZX010000228.1:0-5555 GCA_036391435.1 Anaeromyxobacter sp.
GTCGCCGACGACGCGGAGGCGGCGAGCCGCGCCGCGGCGCTCGCCGGAGCGCGCGAGGAGGCGGAGGCGCTCCCGAGAACGCCCGGAACCACGCTCCCCATGTTCCCCGCTCCGGCCGCGGCTCCGCCGCTCGATCTCGCGCTCGACCCCGGGCGCCAGCCCGAGCCCGCGTCCGCGCCCGAGCCCGACCTCCTGCCCGCGCTCGATCTCGGTCTCGATCTCGATCTCGGGTCCGCGCCCGGCCCCGAGGCGTCGAAGCCCCCGCCCGAGCCGACGCCGGACGCGATCTCCGCGGCCCTTCGCGAGCAGGCGGGGGCGGCCGCGGGCCCCGAGCGCGCGAACCTGCTCGAGCGGCTCGCGGCGCACCTCGACCGCACGGGCGACCGCGAGGGCGCCGCGGAGGCGCTCGTCCTGGCGATCGAGGCGGACCCGCAACGCGACGCGACCTGGTCCTGGCTGCTCGTCCTCGCGCCGGACGACGAGCCGCGGCTCGCGCGCGCCGAGGCGGCCCGGCACGCGGCGGAGACGACCATCTCCTTCGCGCCGGAGGGCGCGGACGCGGGCGACCTCGCGGCGGAGCCCCCCCGCGCCGAGCCGCCGGAGCACGGCGAGGCGCTCCTGAGCGAGCTCCTCGCGGCCGCGGCGCCGGGCGCGGGCGAGGCGCCCGGCTTCGAGCCCGAGACCGCGGTCTCGTTCGAGGCGGCGCACGGCGGCGCGCCGGAGCCGCCTCCGCCGGGGACGGGCGAGCCGGAGGTGCCCGTCGCGTTCGGCGAGCAGCCGGAGGTCCCGCCGGAGGAGCCGGGAGCGGCGGCGCCCGGCGTCACCGCCGTGTCGTTCGGGGCGGCCGAGGTCGGTGCGCCCGCGCTGCCGGCCGCCGAGGCGCCCGCGCGCGACGCCGAGACCACCGTCGCGTTCGGCGGGTCCGGCGACGGCGAGGAGGCTTCGGTCTCCTTCGGCGACGGCGCCGATCCTCACGTCGAGATCCAGACCGGCCTGCCGCCGCTCGAGCCCGGCGATCCCGCGGCGTACGCCCGCGACGGCCGGCTGCGGATGGAGACGGGCGACTTCGAGGGCGCGTACGAGCGGCTCTCGATCGCGCTCGCCCGCGACACGTCGGAGCTGACGGTCGCGCGCGACCTCTCGCGCGTGGCGGAGCGGCTCGGGCTCTACGACGAGTACGTGCAGCTCGGCGAGGCGTGCGCCGACGCGATCTCGAGCTACGACCCGCTCGCCGCGGCGGCGAGGTTCCGGCACTTCGCCGAGGTGCTCCGCGACCGGCTCGGCCAGATCGACCGCGCCGGGGTGATGCTCGAGAAGGCGCTCGCGCTCGTCCCCGAGGACGCCGACACCCGCCGCGAGCTCGTCCAGCTCTGGAGCTCGACCGCCGAGACCGCGCCGCGGGCGCTCGAGACCTGGCTCGACCTCGCGCGGCGCGACCCGACCGACGCGGCGGCCCTCGCGGGCGTCGCGGAGGTCTGCGAGCGGATCGCGCCGGTCTCGGCGCCCGACGCCCTCCTCCGCCTCGCCGAGCGCGGCCGGATCGCCGCCTCGATCGCCGCCTTCGTGGCACCCGCGCGCCACCTGCCGCCGCCGCCCGCGCCCCTCGCCCGGCAGGTCGGGCTCGAGCTGCGGGCCCACCTCGCCGCCCCGGGCGCGACGGGCCCGCTCGCGCGCCTGCTCCGGCTGCTCGCGCCCTGGCTCGAGCCGCTCTTCCCGCCCGACCTCGCCCGCCGCGGCGCCTCCGCCGCGGAGCCCCTCGGGCCCTCGCGGGGCCCCGCGCTCGCCGGGGCGCTCGAGGCCGCGGCGCGGGCGCTGTGGTCGCGGCCCTACGCGGCGTTCCTCTCCTCCCGCCCCGGCCTCGAGATCGGCCTCGAGAACACGCAGCCGCCCTCCGTCGTGGTGACCGCGGCGCTCGCCGACCTCTCGCAAGGCGCGCTCGCGTTCCTCGCCGCGCGGGCCCTCGACCTGCTCGACCACGGCTGGGCGCTCGTCGGGAAGTTCGCGCCGAAGGACGTCGGCATCCTCCTCGAGCTCGCGTGCCGGTTCGCGGGCGGCGCCCCGCCGTCCCGCGGCCTCCCCGCCGAGCGCGCGGGCGCCTTCCTGAAGGTGCTCGGGGCGAAGGTGCCGCCGGCGGCGGCGGCCGCCGCGGCGGAGCTCGGGCCGCCGGCGTCGGACGAGCTCGCCGAGACCGACCCGCGCGCCTTCTCGGCCGCCCTCCGCAGGACGGCGAACCGCGTCGGGCTGCTCTACTCGGGCGACGCCGGCGCGGCGCTCCACGCGCTCGCGCTCGTCGACCGGCGGCTCGAGGCGGGCTCGCTCGACCCGGTCCAGGCGCTCGCGCTCCCCGACCTCCGCGACCTCGCGCTCTTCGCGCTGTCGGATCCGTTCCTCGATCTCCGCACCGGCGCGCTGGGCTAGATTCCTCCCGTGCGTCCCGCCGTCCTCGCGCTCGCCGCCGCCGGCCTCGCCTCCGCAGGCTGCTCCTCGCCCGGCGCGTCCTCCTGCCCGGGGACGGCGGTGGCGGCGTTCCACCTCGACGGGACCCTCGCGTCCGCCGCGCAGCTCGCCGGCGATCCCACGACCGCCGCGCTCGATCCGGTCCCGGCGCTCCCGGACTGCACGCCCGACGCGTCCTCGCCGATCCAGTACCCTCCCGCGCTCGCGCTCGACGCGACGCTCGCGCAGGACCCCGCCGGCTCCGGCGCGGCGCTCTGCCGGACGAACGGCGTCGTGTACTCGGGCGAGCGCACCGGCGCGTCGAGCTACCTGGTGTCGGCCCAGGCCGATCCGGCCGTGCTCTGCTCCGGCGCCTGCGCGGCCACCCTCGAGGTCGTGATCGCCGGCGACGTCGCGGTGGACGCGGGCGGCGCCCCCGCCGCGTTCCGGGGGATCCTGGTCGAGGTCCTGACCGCGTCGCACGGGGCGTGCGACGCCTGCCTGCCGCTCGTGCCCGGCGTCGATCCGCCGGCGCGCGCCTGCGCGGGGCGCTACGCGCTGACGGGCGCGGTGCGCTAGGAGGACGGGCATGGCGAGGCGCCGGCGCGCGGTGGTGCTCCTCTCGGGCGGGCTCGACTCGGCGACCTGCCTCGCGGTCGCGCGCCGGGACGGCTTCGAGGCCCACTGCCTCTCCGTCGACTACGGCCAGCGCCACCGGTGGGAGCTCGGGAGCGCCCGGCGCGTCGCCCGCGCGCTCGGCGCGGCCGCCCACCGGGTCGTGAAGGTGGACCTCTCGGCGTTCGGCGGCTCCGCCCTCACCGACCGGAAGATCGCCGTCCCGAAGGGCCGGAGCGCGGCGCGGATGGCGCGCGACATCCCCGTGACCTACGTCCCGGCGCGCAACACGGTCCTCCTCGCGATCGCGCTCGCGAACGCGGAGACGATCGGCGCCGAGGACGTCTTCGTCGGCGTGAACGCGATCGACTACTCCGGCTACCCGGACTGCCGGCCCGCCTTCCTCCGCGCGTTCGAGAAGGTCGCGCGCGTCGCGACCAGGGCGGGCGTCTCGGGGACGCCGCTGCGGATCCGGGCGCCGCTGCTCCGGCTCTCCAAGGGGGAGATCGTGCGGCTCGGCACGTCGCTCGGCGTCCCCTACCGCCTGACCCTCTCCTGCTACGACCCCGTGAGGGGGCGCGCCTGTGGACGGTGCGACGCCTGCGTGCTGCGCCGGAAGGGATTTGCGGAGGCGGGAGTTCCCGACGTAACTCTGTACGCTGCGAGCCGATAGGAAGGGACGATGGCGCAGATCAAGCGGACGTACCCCGGGAAGAGCCCGGACGAGATCTACGGGAAGGTGGACGAGGTGATGCAGCGCATCGCCCAGAAGCTCTCGCTCGACTACTCCGGGGACGGCCAGAGCAAGACCGGCAAGGTCTCGAAGATGGGCGTCACGGGCTCCTACGCCGTTCGCGGGGAAGAGGTCGTCGTGGACCTCAAGTTCCCGATGCTGATCCCGGGCTCGATGCGGAAGAAGGTCGAGGAGGACATCGAGCGGAAGCTCGACGGGCTGTTCGCGTAGGCCGTCCGGCGCGGCCTCGTCCTGCTGCGCCCGCGCCCGGGGAACCCGTCAGTCGATCGGGACGACGATCGCCCCCGCCCGCTCGTTCATCCGCTCCACCGCCGCGTAGATCGCCTGCAGCGGCGAGTCGCCGACGCCGCTCGACGACCGCGGCGCCGCGCGCCGCCGCTTCGCCGACGGCCCCGCCACGATCCGCGCCCCGGCGCGCCCGGTCATCCCGTCCGGCCAGAGCCGCACCTGCATGCCGGCACGGTACAGCGCGAGCAGGACCCGGCCCATCTCCGCTGCGACGCGCTCTTCCGTGTAGGTCATCGAGGGTTCCGTCCGCGGTGGCGCAGGGCGACGGGGCATCGCGAGAGCTTCCGTCCGGCTCGGGGGAGCGGCTGCATCCTATCGGGGGCGTACGACAGCGCCATTTTCCAGGCCGGCTCGAATGCGCGCGATATCGCGCGCGGGACGCCCCTCCCGAGGCGCAGGGGGCGCACGACCCGCCCCTTGGCCCCTCCTCGGGCCCGGCATACGTTCAGGGTGCATGTACGCTCGCTGGGCCAGCTTCGCCATCGGGCTCGCGCTGATGCTCGCGCCGGTCGCGCTGGGCTACGGGTCCGTCGCGCGGATCCTCCACGAGGTCGCCATGGGCGTGCTCGTCTGCGTCGCGACGCTCGCGGCGCTCGAGTGGCCTCTCGCGCGCTTCATCCTCGCCGCGCCCGCGGTCTGGCTGCTCCTCGCCGGCCGCGCCGCGCCCGAGGCGGGCGCCGCCGTCGCGGAGGTCGGCGCCGGCGCGCTCCTGCTCGTCCTGGCGGCCATCCCGAGCGCGCCGTTCGCGCGGCGCCGGGCGGACGCGCGGGCCTGAAGCCCGGGACCGCCCGAGCGCGACTGGGACCCCGGGCCCGGTACAATGCCGCCGTGACCCTCGCCGCGGCGGCCCTCCTGCCCCTGCTCGCCGCCGCCCCGCGCGCGCCGGACCTCGTGGACCTCGCGCGGGTCATCCCCGACGCGACGATCGACCTCCGCTACGCGACCCCGCGGAACGTCGCGGGGAAGGCGATGTACCCGCCCGGCGCCCGCTGCCTCCTGCTCCGTCCCGTGGCGGAGCGGCTCGCGCGCGCCGCGGCGCGGCTCCGCGCGGCGGGGTACACGCTCCGGCTGTGGGACTGCTACCGCCCCATCTCCGTCCAGCGCGAGCTGTGGCGGATCCAGCCGACGCCCGGCCTCGTCGCCGATCCGCGCACCGGCTCGAGCCACAACCGCGGCGCGGCCGTGGACCTCGCGCTCGCGGGGCCGGCCGGCGCGGAGCTCGAGCTCCCGACCGACCTCGACGCGTTCGGCCCCCGCGCCCGTTCGGGGGCGACGGAGGGGCTCTCGCCCGCGGCGCGGCGGCACCGCGATCTCCTCCGCGCCGCCATGCGGGCCGAGGGCTTCCGCCCGATCCGGCTCGAGTGGTGGCACTTCGAGGCCCCGGAGGCGCGCGGGGCGCCGGTCCTCGACGCGCCGCTCGCCCCGTGACGACGCCCGCGAACGAGCGCGCCCTCGCGGCGCT
>DASVZX010000229.1:0-5942 GCA_036391435.1 Anaeromyxobacter sp.
GGGAGCCGCGCCGGCCGCAGGGGCCGCGCCGGCCGCGGGAGCCGCGCCAGGAGCGGCGGCCGCGCCCTCCGCGCCCGGAACCGCGCCCGGAACGGCGACAGGAGCGACGACCTCCTCCTTCTCCGGGATCGCGACGAACGCGACGACGTAGTCCGTCGCGTACCTGAACTTCACGCCCTCGGGCGGCTTCAGCTCGGAGACGTGGATCGAGTGGCCGATCGTCAGGTTCGTGACGTCGACCTCGATCTGGACCGGGATCTTCGCGGGGAGCGCCTCGAGCACGATCTCGTGCGCGGCGATCGAGAGGATGCCGCCGTCGGTCACCCCCTGCGCCTTGCCGACCGTGACGACCGGCACCTCGACCTTCACCGGCTCGTCGAGCTTCACCTCGAGGAAGTCGGCGTGGAGGAGCTTGCGGCTGACCGGATCGACCGTGTAGTCCTTGAAGAGGACGTGCTTCTGGGCGCCGTCCATCTGGAGCGTCAGCACCGTGTTGAACCGGTGCGGCGTCTCGATCGCCTTCATGAGGAGCGCGGGATCCACCGCGAGGTGGGTCGGCTCGCTCTTGCGGCCGTAGACGACGGCGGGGATGAGGCCCTTCTGGCGCAGCCGGCGGGCGGGACCCTTGCCCTTCTCCTCGCGGCGCTGTGCGGTGACGACGTTCTCGGCCATCTCGTCCTCCCAGTGGACTCGCCGCGGTGCGCGGACGAGGGGCCGGCTTCGGATGAGCGATCCGGCCCTGGGTGATTTCGGGGGGGCTCCCCTGCGGCGGGAACCCTCGGGAACGCGGGTGTTTAGCGGAAATCGTCGGGGGCGTCAAGCGAACCCGTGAACGGGGGCCCCGACGGGCGGGGCCCGGGCGCGCTCCGGGATCAGACGAACAGCGAGCTGAGCGAGTCCGCGGAGTGGATCCGGCGGATGGCCTCGGCGAGCAGCGGCGCGATGGAGAGCTGGCGGATCTTCGGGCAGGCGGCCGCGTTCGGCGCGAACTGGATCGTGTTCGTCACGACCACCTCCTCGATCGGGCTCTTCGTGATCCGATCGACCGCCGGGCCGGAGAGGACCGCGTGGGAGGCGTAGGCGAACACGCGGGCCGCGCCCTTGTCGACGAGGGCGTTCGCCGCCTGCGTGAGCGTGCCCGCCGTGTCGATCATGTCGTCGAGGAGCACCGCCGTCTTCCCCTGCACCTCGCCGATGACGTTCATGATCTCCGCGACGTTCGGCTTCGTGCGCCGCTTGTCGACGATGCCGAGGGTCGAGCCGAGCCGCTTCGAGTAGGCGCGCGCGCGCTCGACGCCGCCCGCGTCGGGCGACACGATGACGACGTTCTGCGCGTCTCCGTCGAAGCGGCGGCGCATGTGCTCGAGGAGGATGGGCGCCGCGTAGAGGTGGTCGAAGGGGATGTTGAAGAAGCCCTGGATCTGCCCGGCGTGCATGTCCACCGAGACGACGCGGGTGACGCCCGCCGCCTCGATGAGGTCCGCGACGAGCTTGGCCGTGATCGGGGAGCGCGACGCGACCTTCCGGTCCTGCCGCGCGTAGCCGTAGTACGGGATCACGGCGACGATGGAGTGCGCGGACGCGCGCTTCAGCGCGTCCGTCATGATGAGCAGCTCCATGAGGTTCGTGTTCGCGTCGGGCGAGGTGGACTGGACGACGAAGGTGTCGAGCCCGCGGACGTTCTCCCCGATCTCGACCTGGATCTCGCCGTCGGAGAAGCGGCCGACCGTGCACTCGCCGAGCGGGCGGCCGAGCTCGCGGGCGATCGAGTCCGCCAGCTTCCGGTTCGAGTTTCCGGCGAAGACGCGGTAGTCGGCCCGGTGTCCGTTCGTGGTCATCGCGTTCCCCAGCGATCGTGTCGAATAGATGGCGTCGGCGCAGCCCGCACGGGACCGTCGCGAGCGGCCCGTTATACCGGAAGGGTCCGACGGCGGGGAGGGGTGCCCGCCGGACGCTCCGCTACTCCTCCCGCGCGTCGGTTCCGGTCGGGCGGGGCGCGGACTTGCGGAGCTCCCGCTCGTACTCGGCGAGGATCGCGCGCTCCATCCGCTCGCGCGTCTCGGAGTTGAGCGGATGCGCGATGTCCTTGAAGGTCCCGTCCTTGCGGCGCTTCGCGGGCATCGCCACGAACAGCCCCGTGTTGCCGTGGATGACCTTCAGGTCGCGGATGACGAAGCAGGCGTCGAGCGTGATGGTGACGTAGGCCTTCAGCTTGTCTTCGTTGACGGGGAAGACGCGGACCTCGGTGATCTCCATGGCGTAACCCTCGGCTGCCGTCGCACCGTCCGCGCGGCGATGACCTGCACCTTCGGTCCTACGCCCTCCTGGATCGCGCGAGCCGCCCCTCGCGCCGCCCGCCGCCCGGGAAAGATCCCGAAGACGGTCGGACCACTGCCGGACATTATAGCTTTCGTCGCCCCTCGCCCCACAACCCGCCCCAAGAGCGCCACGAGGGCCGGCCGGCGCGCGAGGCAGGGCGCCTCGAGATCGTTTTCCAGAAGCGCCGGCCGCCAGGCCCTGGCGCGGCGCGGCACGGGCGGCGCGTCCGGGCCGCGATCCTCGTCCAGCCAGCGGTAGGCGTCGCCGGCGCGGATCGCGAGCGCGGGGTCCGAGGGGTAGGCGAGGACGAGGTCGAGCGGCGGGACCCGCGCGGGAGAGAGGCGCTCCCCGCGGCCGCGCGCCCAGGCGGCCCCGGCGCCGAGGAAGAACGGCACGTCCGAGCCGATCCGGAGCGCCACCTCGGCGAGGGCGGCGCGATCCCGGATGCAAAAGGCGCGGGCGAGGACCCGGATCACGGCCGCGGCGTCGGACGAGCCTCCGCCGAGCCCGGCGGTGACCGGGATCCGCTTCCGGATCCGGATCGACACCGCCTCCGCCCGCGCGAAGCGCGCCTTCACGAGCGCCGCGGCGCGCGCGGCGAGGTTGTCCGGGCCGTCGAGCTCGGGCCGGCCGGGGACCCGGCACGCGACGCCGCCCGCCCGCGCGGACACCGTCACCTCGACGGCGTCGGCGAGGTCGAGCGGCGCCAGGAGCGTGAGGAGCTCGTGGTAGCCGTCCGGCCGTCGCCGGCCGACGCGCAGGACGAGGTTCACCTTCGCCGGCGCGAGCGTGACGAGGCGCACGGCACGACCGTGTACCACACCGTGCGCGCGGGGCGCTTGTCGTCCCCGCGGCGGCCGTGCTCTCGTGAGCGGCGTCTCGCGCCCGCCCGGGGCGCCGGAGGACCCGCATGCCCCGCCCCGTCCACGCCGCCCTCGCCCTCGCGCTCGCCGCCGCCGCGATCCCCCCGCCCGCCGGGGCCCAGACGGCGGCGCAGGCCGCCGTCCAGCCGGGCGCCCTCGCGGGCGGCGCGGAGGGCTTCGAGACCGGGCGGCTCACGACGACCGAGCAGCGCGTCGCGGGACCCTTCGTCCTCACGTTCCTCTCGCCCGGCGCGGAGGTCGAGATCGCGTCGAGCGGCGCCGGGGGCGCCGTCGTCGGCCGGGTGCGGGGCCCGCTCCCGCAGCCGCTGCACGTGGCGCGCGGGATGATCGTGCGCCTGCCGACCCCCGGCGACGCGGTCTACGCCGGGTACCGGCCGATGCCGATCACGCGCGCGCTCGACGCGTGGGTCGGGCGCGCGATCCTCGTCGGCGTCGGGGCGGGGCAGCCCGAGCCCTGGGTGCTCCGCGAGATCGCGGCCGACCACGTGACCTTCGAGCGGAGCCGGACCTACCGCGTGATCCCGCTGCGCCGCATCGCCGAGATCGGCTGGACCGATCTCACCGGCATCGATCCGACGCCGCGGGTCGTGCTCGCGCCGGAGTAGCGGCGGCCGGCGCCGGTCCGGGCGCCGGGCGGGCGCACGGCAGCCCCGGCGGCTCACTTGGGGTCCCGCAACCGCCGCGCGAGCGGCTAGACTCCCCCGCCGTGCGAGATCGCAGCTACGACAGCGTCCCCTTCCGGCTCTCGGAGATCGAGCACCGGTACGGCGCGAACGTCCACATCGTCGCGAACCCGTTCCTGCTCGGCCAGCTCGCGACCCTCTGCGCCAAGGAGACGCGCCAGCCCACCGTGAACCGGCTCGTGCGGCTCCTCTACGAGGACCTCATCCGCACCGTCCTCAACGCGGAGTTCCCGCGGCGGCGCGTCGCCGTGCCGACGCGCATGATCGACAGCTCGCCGCAGGCCATCTTCGAGGGCGAGGTGCTCGACCGGCAGGTGCGGGTGGTCACCGTGAACATCGCGCGGGCGGGCGCGGTGCCGTCGCAGGTCGCCTACGACCTCCTGAACGAGACGCTCGAGCCGGCCCTCGTCCGGCAGGACCACATCATCATGAGCCGCATGCTCGGGGCGCACGAGGAGGTGCTCGGCGCCGGCATCGGCGGCATGAAGATCGGCGGCGACGTCGACGACGCGTTCCTGCTCTTCCCGGATCCGATGGGCGCGACCGGCTCCTCCCTCGCGACCGCGATCGACACCTACAAGAAGAAGGTCCCCGGGCGCGCCCGCCGGATCGTGAACATCCACCTCATCGTGACGCCGGAGTACCTGCGCCACATGACGAAGGCCCACCCCGACGTCGTCGTCTACGCGATCCGGCTCGACCGCGGCCTCTCGGCGCCTGACGTCCTCGCGACCGTCCCCGGGACGCGCTGGGACGAGGAGCGCGGCCTCGACGACAAGCAGTACATCGTCCCGGGCGTCGGCGGCTTCGGCGAGATCATGAACAACGCGTACGTCTAGGCCATGCGGACCGGCGCCCACGTCGACGTGCTCATCTCGCAGGAGGAGCTCGCGGCGCGCGTCCGCGCGCTCGGCGAGCAGATCACCCGCGATCACGCCGGGCGCGCGCTCGTCGTGATCGGCGTCCTCAAGGGGAGCTTCATCTTCCTCGCCGATCTGGTCCGCGCGATCGACCTCCCCATCTCGGTCGACTTCATCGGCATCACCTCGTACCAGGGCACGGCCTCCTCGGGCGTCGTCCAGATCACGAGCGACCTCACCCGGCCGATCGAGGGGAAGGACGTGCTGCTCGTCGAGGACATCGTCGACACCGGGCTCACGATGCGCTACCTGCTCGACAACCTCTCGACCCGCCAGCCCGCGAGCGTGCGGGTGTGCGCGCTCCTCGAGAAGCCGTCGCGCGCGCGCGTGAAGGTGCCGGTCGACTACCGCGGCTTCG
The DNA here is from genome assembly GCA_036391435.1 of Anaeromyxobacter sp. Classification (GTDB taxonomy): domain Bacteria; phylum Myxococcota; class Myxococcia; order Myxococcales; family Anaeromyxobacteraceae; genus Anaeromyxobacter. Next base: position 5,165 of record DASVZX010000229.1, read on the forward strand.
TCATCGCCGACGAGTTCGTCGTCGGGTACGGGCTCGACTGGGACGGCAAGATGCGCAACCTGCCCTTCATCGGAGTCCCGCGGAGCTGAGCCATGGACGAATCGACGACGATCGCGCGCCGCGGAGGCTCGGGGACGAGGGCGGCCGTCGCCTGGGTGCTCGTCCTGCTCCTGCTCGGGCTCGTGCTCTGGCTCGCGTCGGAGCGGAACGCCCGCACCTGGTACCTCGTGCCGGACGAGGGGCGGCTCGTCGTGATGCGCGGCGTGATGCTCCCCGTCGGGCGCCACGCCTTCGAGGCGTCGGACCCCGCGCTCGCGCAGGCGTACGCGCCGGTGGTCCCGCCGCCCGGGAAGACCCTCCCGCCCGAGCAGAGCTTCGACGAGCGCAGCCTCCTCGACCAGAAGCTGTTCGAGCTCCTCGCCGGCTGGGCCCGGGAGGAGATCGCGAGCGCCGATCCCGTGCGGCTCGACCGCGCCCTCGGCTACCTCGGCCGGGCGGAGAAGCTCCCCGGCCTCTCGCCCGCGCAGCGGGACGAGCTCGACGGGCTCCGCGCCGAGTCGGGCTTCCACGAGGCGCGCCGCCTCGTCGTGAAGGCGGCGGGCGAGCTGCGCGACGCGGCGGACAAGCTGCGCCGCGCCGCCGCCTCGCGCTCCGCGCGCGCGCCGGAGGCGAACGCGCTGCTGCGCGACGTGGAGCCCGCGCTCGACGCCGCGCTCGCCGCGGAGCGCGCCGCCGGTGTGCGCGAGAAGCCGACACCGGCGGAGGCGCCCGCCGCGCC
>DASVZX010000230.1:0-15315 GCA_036391435.1 Anaeromyxobacter sp.
GCCTCCGCGCCGCGCGGCCTCCGCCGGTCGCGCCGCGGCCCGGGCTCGAGCGTCCAGTGGAAGAGCCGCTTCACGACGAGCGTCGCGTAGGCGCCGGGCGGGAGCGTGAAGGCGACGTTCACGCGCAGGCGATCGCGGTTCAGCTCGTCCGGGACCGCCTCGCCGATCGCGAGCCGCCCGGGGTGGACGAGCAGCGGGCGCTCCTCGGGCTCGAAGTGGATCTCCGGCGTGCCCGGCACGGCGAGGCTCGCGAGCGTCATGTCCTCGCGCGCGAGCACCGCGAGCGCGGCGCGCTCGACCCGCGGGTCCTGGAAGCGCGTCGCGGGCGCGAGGAGCGGGAAGGTCGCGTCGCGCAGGGCGCGCACCAGGTCCGAGTCGAGCTCGCGCGGAAAGAGGAGCGTGCCGGCCTGGTAGCGGATCGCGACGAGGCGGGCGACGCCGACCACGTCGCGGAGGTACGCCTTCACGCCCTCGTTCCAGAGCCAGCTCTGGTAGGCGAAGACCTGGAGGGCGCGCCAGCGCGGCTCGGTGCGCAGGAGCGCGCCGCGGTAGTCGTCGGGGTGGCCGCGCAGCCACCGCACGACCGCCTGGTACCGCTCGGCGCCGGGGTGCGGGTTCCGCCGCTCCCAGTCGCCCCAGTGCTCCTTCCAGAACGCCTTCACCTTCGCGTCGCCCGACTGGTCGAGCTCGGAGGGGCGCGCGAGCACGTTCCGGAGCGCGGCCTCGAAGTCGCCGCGCATGAGGTCCTTCACGATGAAGCCCTGGCCGTGCTTCAGCGCCCCGAAGCGCTGCGAGTCGAAGTAGTTCACGACGCCGAGCCGGCGGACCTCGGCGACGGACGCGAGGAGCCGCGCGACGTCCTCCTCCGCGAGGTCGCGCACGGTCACGGCGAAGCGGTTCGAGGTGGTGTTCCCGGCGGAGAGCGGCGCGCGCGACCGCCCGAGGGGCTTCAGGCGCAGGTCGGGCTCCTGGAGCTCGACGGGGCGCCCCTCGATCGCGACGAGCTGGGTCGTGCGCCCCTGCTTGTCCTTGAGGCCGCAGTAGCTCACCGCCGCCTTCGGGATCTTGAACCGCGCGCAGATGCGGTCCACCGCCTCGAAGGTCGAGAGCTTCTGCTTGTCCATGAGGTACACGAAGTGCCTGCCCTTCGGGTCCTCGTCGAAGCGCCAGGACTCCGTGACCTGGAAGTCCTCCGGCCGCTGCTTGAGCCTCATGGGCGCCTCCCGTAGCACGCCGCGCGCCGCCGCGGGAGCGGAACCGGGCGATCGAGGGGGCTGGCGCCCGTCCCCGTTCGAGGGTATGGAGCTCCCCCCGGGCGACCCGAAGGCCTGAGGTCCGGCCGCCCTCAGCGGTTCCGGTAGAACAGGACGATCGTGAGGCAGTGGAACTCGTCGTCGGAGGACTGCGTCACGACGCGGTCCACGACCTCGACGTCGTTGGAGCGGAGCCAGCGCGTCACCGTCTCGCCGAGCTCCTCCCGCTCCTTCGCCTTCGTGGCGGAGAAGACCTTCACGCCCGTGAACTGCATCGCGCGCTCCCTGTCTTCCATCACTCCCTCACACCCGTCCGGCGCGACCCGCTCGATTCCGTTTGCCACACGCATCACGCCCTGTCAAACCATCGGCCGCTCCAAACCCCGATGGCGCCTCGCGCTTTTGGCCCGCGGCGGCGGGGCGCGCTGGCCCGCCGGGCGGCGCGGCCCTAGCTTTTCGGCGGGCGACGTCCGCCCTCCCGGAGGCCGCGATGCGGCGAGCGAAGAAGGCCCTCGCGATCGAGTTCATCAACCGCATCCGCACCATGGAGGCGGCGGACCTGAACGCCCTCATCGTGCGCGAGGCCGGCGAGGAGCTCGCCCAGTTCTTCCTCTCCTACAGCGCGAGCCTCATCTCGAAGGACCCGCAGCGGGTCGTCGAGAACACCTCGAGCCTCATGCTGATGGGCTATCTCATCCGCGGGGCCGAGGAGCGGCACGCGCGGGACGAGGAGCGCCGCGCGGGAGCGCCCGCGCTGGCGTGATCCGCCGCCGTCCGGGCCCCGGGGCGTCCGGTCGGGCGCTTCCTCCCCGCGGCCGAGGCGTGCTAATCACGGTCCCTGCCTCGGCGGGGACGGCGCATGCTCATCGACCTCCACGTACACACGCACCACACGCGGGGCTGCCCCCTCGCGCCGCGGGACGTCCTCCGCCGCGCGAAGGAGGCGGGCCTCGACGGGGTCGCGTTCACCGATCTCAACACGCTCGACGGGCTCGAGGAGATCCGCGCGGCCGGGCGGGAGGAGGGGCTGCTCGCCCTGTGCGGCGCGGAGATCGCGACCGACCGCGGGCACTACCTCTGCTTCTTCCCGGATCCGGCGGCCGTGCCGCCGCCGCCGCAGATGTTCGGCTCGGCGACGCCCTGGCCGGTGCGGGACGTGCTCGCGAAGGTGCGGGCGCTCGGCGGCGCGGTCGTGGCGGCCCACCCGTACGACAAGACCGTCGAGAAGCCGTGCGGCGACTTCGTCTTCACGCTCGACGGCCTCGCCGCGATCGAGGGGCTGAACGTCCGCCGCAAGGGACCCGCGAACGACCTCGCGGTCGAGGCGGCCGACCACATGAGCCTGCCGTGCACGGGCGCGTCCGGCGCGCTCGAGGCGCTCGACCCGATCGGCAAGGCGGCGACGCTCTTCAAGGAGCCGGTGACGTCGGAGGCCGACCTCGTCCGGCAGCTGCGCTCCGGGGGCGTGTTCTGCGTCGCGATCGGCGTCACGCCGGCGCCGCCGGAGCACGGCGACCGCCACCCGCCGCGGGGTCGAGACCGCGGAGAGCACGGCCGCCGCGAGCACGGTCCCGGCGGTCGGGGCGAGGGCGGCGGCGAGGGGCGGAGGCGCGGCGGCAGGGGCCGCGGCGGCCGCGAGCGGTAGGAGCGAATGCAGAGGACGATCGGCCTCGACGTCGGCGCGGAGACGGTGAAGGTGGTCGAGCTCCGGGGCAGCCCCGGGAAGCTCGAGTGGACCCGCCGGGCGCGCATCGACCACCAGAAGGATCCCGCCGCCGCGCTGCGCGACGTGCTCGCGGCGTGGGGCTGGGAGGGCGCGACCGGCGCGTGCGCGACGGGGCGCCTCGGGCGCGCGCTCGCCGTCGAGCGGATCCCGGGCAAGCAGGCCCGCATCGCCGGCCATCACCTCCTCTACGGCAACGGGAAGGCGGCCGCCGTCGTCGACATCGGCGCGCACGGCTTCTCGGTGCTCGCCCTGGAGGCGGACGGGCGCGACACCTACCGCGAGAACCCGCGCTGCTCGCAGGGGACCGGAAACTTCCTCCGCCAGCTCGTCGAGCGGTTCGGCCTCACGCCGGAGGAGGCGGACGCCGCCGCGACCGGCGCCGAGCCGGCGCCGCTCTCCGGGCGCTGCCCGGTCATCCTCAAGACCGACATGACCCACCTCGCCAACAAGGGCGAGGACCGCGGCCGGATCCTCGCGGGGCTCTTCGACGCGATCTGCGACAACGTCCAGGTGCTCGTGAAGGCGCGCGGCCCGCGCGAGGTGCTCCTCGCGGGCGGCGTCGCCCGCTCGCACCGGGTGCGGGAGAACTTCGCCGCCTGGCTCGCCGCGCGGGGCATGACGCTCCGGGACGGCGGCGAGGACGCGCTCTTCCTCGACGCGCTCGGCTGCGCCGCGATCGCGGCGGAGCGGCCCGCCTCGCCGCCGCCGCTCGCCGCGCTCTTCCGGCCGGCCGAGCACGCTGCGCTCGACCGGCTCCCGCCGCTCTCCGAGGCGCTCCCGCGCGTCCGCCGGCTGCGCGCGCCCGACGCCGCCGGGGCGGCCGCGTCGCCGGGCCCGGTGATCCTCGGCCTCGACATCGGCTCCACCGGCTCGAAGCTCGTCGCGCTCGACGTCGGGAGCCGCCGCCCGGCGTGGGAGGCCTACGGGAAGACCGCGGGCGATCCGATCGGCGCGGCCCAGGCGCTCGTGCGGCGGTTCACGGAGAGCCCGCTCGCGGCGCGGCCCGTCGCGGCCGCGGCGGTCACCGGATCCGGGCGCGAGATCGTCGGGTCGCTCATGGCGACCTGCTACGGGCCGGAGCGCGTCCACGTCCTGAACGAGATCGCCGCGCACGCCGAGGGCGCCCGCGCCTGGGATCCGCGCGTCGACACCATCTTCGAGATCGGCGGCCAGGACGCGAAGTACATCCGGCTCGAGGGCGGCCGCGTCGTCGACGCCGCGATGAACGAGGCGTGCAGCGCCGGGACCGGCTCCTTCATCGAGGAGCAGGGGCGCCGGCTCGGCGGCCTCGGCGCGGCGGAGCTCGGCGAGGAGGCGATGAAGGCCGACGGCTGCGTCGCGCTCGGCCAGCACTGCGCGGTGTTCATGGCCGAGATCCTCGACGAGGCGGCGGCGGCGGGCGCCGACCGGCGCCACGTCGTCGCCGGCCTGTACGAGTCGGTGATCCAGAACTACCTGAACCGCGTGAAGGGGCAGCGGTCGGTCGGCTCGGTCGTCTTCTGCCAGGGGATGCCGTTCAGCGCCGACGCGCTCGCGGCGGCGGTCGCGCGTCAGACCGGGGCCGAGGTGATCGTGCCGCCCTCGCCCGGCACGGTCGGCGCGTTCGGGATCGCGCTGCTCGCGCAGGACGCGCTCGGCCTCCGCGCCGGCGCTCCGGCCGCGGCGCCGCTCGACCCGGCCCGCTTCCTCCAGGCGCGGGTCGAGAAGAAGGAGGTCTTCGTCTGCAAGTCCACGCGGGGCTGCGGCGGGACCGGCAACCTCTGCAAGATCGACCGGCTCCGCACCGTCGTCGACGGCACGCGCCAGACGTTCACCTGGGGCGGCGCGTGCTCGCTCTACGACCAGGGGACGCGGGGGCGGAAGCTCCCCGACGGCGCGCCCGACCCGTTCCGCGCCCGGGCCGAGGCGATCGACGAGATCGTCCTGCGCCACGGCGCGGCCCGCACGCCCGGCGCCCGCCGCGTCGCGCTCGCCGAGGCCTTCCAGCTGAAGACCCTCTTCCCGTACTTCGCGGCCTTCCTGCGGACGCTCGGGCTCGACCTCGAGGTGGTCCGCCCCGGCGAGCGCGAGGCGCTCCGGCGCGGCATCGAGGCCGCCAACGTCCCGTTCTGCGCGCCGATGCAGCAGTTCCACGGCATCGCGCAGGCGATGGCCGAGACGGGCGCGGACTTCGTGTTCCTCCCGATGCTGCGCGACCTGCCGCCCGTGAAGGACGAGCAGCACACCTGGCTCTGCCCGATCGTCCAGGGGAGCCCGGACGTCGTCCGGCACGACCTCGGGAAGGCGCTCGGGACCCGGGTCCTGTCGCCCGTCATCCGGACCGGGGAGGGGTTCCTCGAGTCCGACCGCTTCCTCGGGGCCGTCCGCGCCCTCGCGGCGGAGGTGGGCGTCCGCTCGGAGGCGGACGTGCTGCGCGCGCACCGGGCCGGGCGCGAGGAGCAGCTCCGCTTCGACCGGAAGCTCCACGCGATCGGGCAGGACGCCGTCGACCGCTGCGCGCGCGAGGGGCTCCTCCCGGTCGTGGTGCTCGGCCGCGCCTACACGATCCACGACGACGTCCTCAACTCGAACGTCCCGGCGCTCCTGCGCGAGCAGGGGGCCGTCGCGATCCCGGTGGACTGCTTCCCGGTCGACGACGCGGCGCCGCTCGTCCCCGGCGCCTTCTGGTCGTACACGCAGCGCATCCTGCGCGCCGCCCACGAGATCCGCCGCACGCCGGGCGTCTACTCGATCTTCACCTCGAACTACGCCTGCGGCCCGGACAGCTTCACCCTCCACCACTACCAGCGGCTCATGGAGGGCAAGCCCTTCGCGATCATCGAGACGGACGGCCACGCGGGCGACGCCGGGACGAAGACCCGCGTCGAGGCGTTCCTCCACTGCGTGCGCGAGGACCTGCGCTCGCGCGCGAGCGAGGCGGCGGCGGCCGCGCCGATCCTGCCGTTCTCCGCGCGGACGCTGCCGGAGATCGCGGCGCTCGGGAGCCGCGTCCTCGTCCCGCCGATGGGCCCCGAGGCGGCGGCGCTCCACGCGGCGCTGAAGGGCTACGGCGTCGACGCCGAGGTGCTGCCGCGCGCGACGGTCGACACGATCCGCCTCGGCCGCCGCCACACGAGCGGGAAGGAGTGCCTGCCGATGACGGTGACGGCGGGCGCCCTCCTCGAGCGGATCGCGAAGGAGCCCGGGCGGCCGTTCACCTTCTTCATGCCCGGCTCGAACGGCCCCTGCCGGTTCGGGATGTACCGGCAGCTCCACCAGATGGTGCTCGCGCGCGTCGGCGAGAGCGGCCGCGTCGGCATCTGGTCGCCGCCGGACTCCGACTACTTCGAGGGCGTGCCGCCCGGGATGGGCGCGATCGTGCTCGGCGGGCTCACGGCCTACGGCCTCCTCGCCGACGCGACCCGCGACGCGCGCCCCGTGGAGCGGACGCCGGGCGCGGCGAACGCGATCGAGGCGCGCTGGTCGCGGAGGCTCTTCGAGACGATCGAGGAGGCCGCCGCGGGCGACCTCTCGGCGCGGAAGGTGATCGTCGAGGCGGCGACGGGGCGCCTCTACGGGATGCGCGACGTCGTCGCGGGCTTCGCGCGCGAGCTGGCCGCGGCGCGCGATCCCCGGCCGCACCCGACGGTCCTCCTCGTCGGCGAGATCTACGTCCGGTCCGATCCGGCCTCGAACGGCTGGGCGGCGGACGCGCTCGAGGCGCGCGGGCTGCGCGTGCGGATCGAGCCGGTCGTCGAGTACCTCCAGTACTCGGACCTCGTGCAGCTCCGGCGCGGCGTGAAGAAGGGCTGGAAGGCGAGGCTCAAGACGACGCTGCGGCGGCGGATCGTGGAGACCCTGCAGCACGCCGCGTCGGACGGGCTCGGCTGGGCGCGCCACCCCGCGATCCCGGACGTGGTCGAGGCCGGCGCCCCGTACCTCCGCCCCGACCTCGAGCACGAGGCGGTGATGGCGATGGGGCTCGCGACGCACGGCTGGCGCGACGGGACCCTCGACGGCGTCCTCTGCGTCGGGCCGCTCGAGTGCATGCCGAACAAGCTCGTCGAGGCGCAGCTCTTCCACGCCGCGCAGCGCGAGGGGCTCGTGTCGCTCACGCTCTCGCTCAACGGCGACCCCATCGACGCCGAGGTCCTCGACGCGTTCGCCTACGAGGTGAAGCAGAAGTTCAGGGCGCGCCACCCGGCGCCTTGAGGCGATAATGCCGGGATGACCTCCCGGACCGCCCTCGCGCTCGCCGCGGCGCTCGCCGCCGCGGACCCGCCTGCCGCCGCCGCCGAGTCCGCTCCCGCACCCGCTCGGGCGCCGACCGGGATCGCGCGCTTCACCGTCCACGCCCGGTTCGTCGAGGCCAAGATTTCGCCGAAGGGGACGTACCTCGCCGCGATCTCGCAGGAGGGCGGGCGGCGGAGGCTCGTCTTCTTCGATCTCGCGAAGCGCAAGCAGATCTGGGCGCTCAACCCCGACCCGGAGAACCAGGCCGGCGAGTTCACGTGGGTGAACGACGAGCGCGTCGTCGTCGAGCTGGAGCGGTTCGAGGGCGACCTCGACGCGCCGGTGAGCTGGGGGGAGCTGTACGCCGTCGACGCGACCGGCAAGGGCGGCAAGCTCGTGTTCGGCTACCGCGCGGGGGAGGCCCAGGCGAGATCGCGCGTGCGGAGCGCGGAGACCGAGTACGCGTCGGCGAGCGTGCTCGGAACGCTGAGGGGCGACGACCGGAAGGTCCTCGTCGCCTCCTGGCGCTGGGAGGAGGTGGACCCGGTCACCACGATCTCCAGGCTCGACGCCTACACCGGCGTGAAGACGCAGGTGACGGTCGGGCCCATGCAGGACGCCTGGTTCCTCACCGACGAGCGCGGCGAGGTCCGGATCGCCGGTGCCCTCGACGACAAGATGAAGCCCAGGTACTTCCATCGCGAGCCCGGCGGGTTCTGGCAGGAGCTGAAGTCGCTCTCCGGCCTCCCGTCCACGAGCGAGCCGGTGGGCTACGTCGCGCGCGAGAAGACGCTCTACGCGGTGGTGCCGGACGGCAAGGGCTTCGCGGTCGTGGCGGTCGCGATCGAGACCGGGGCGCGGAAGGTGCTCTCGCGGCAGGACATGGTCGTGCCGCACCGCGCGATCCGCGATCGGGACACCGGGAAGATCGTCGCCCTGCAGTGGGAGCCGGACGTCCCCGTGACGGACGTCGTCGATCCCGCCCACCCCGTGAGCCGCGTCCTGGCCGCGCTCGAGGCGAAGTTCCCCGACGAGCGGGTCGAGGTGGTGAGCCGGACCGGCGACGAGAAGAAGGTCATCGTGCGGGTCTCGTCGGATCGGCTGCCGGGGCGGTTCCTCCTCGTCGACGCGGAGAAGCTCACGGCCGAGCCGCTCTTCGACACGCGGCCGTGGATCGTGCCGGACGAGATGGCGCAGATGTCCGCGTTCCACGTCGCGGCGAGCGACGGGCAGCGCATCCACGGCTTCGTGACGCTCCCGCGCGGCGAGCGGAACGGGCCTCCGCCCATGGTGGTGCTCACGCACGGCGGCCCCCACGGCTTTCGCGACTACTGGGGCTTCGACCCCGACGTGCAGCTCCTCGCGAGCGAGGGGTTCGCGGTGCTGCAGGTGAACTACCGCGGCTCGGGCGGATACGGAGACGCGTACGACGAGGCGGGGTACGGCCACTGGGGCGATCGGGTCGTGCAGGACGTCGTGGACGCCACCCGCTGGGCCGTGAGGAAGGGCTACGCGGACCCGGCGCGGATCTGCGCGATGGGCGCGAGCTTCGGCGCCTACGCGTCGCTCCAGGCCGCCATCCTCGCCCCGGACCTCTTCCGCTGCGCGGTCGGGTACGCGGGCGTCTACGATCTCACGCGCCTCTCGTGGACCGGCAGCGCGCCCTGGACGCGTCCGGGCCGCGCGTATCTCCGCACCGCGCTCGGCACCGACGGCAAGGCGCTGAAGGCGATCTCGCCCGTCTTCAACGCGGACAAGCTGAAGGCCCGGGTCTTCCTCGTCCACGGCGAGGAGGACAAGCGCGCGCCGATCGAGCACGCGGAGAAGATGCGGAAGGCGCTCACCGAGGCGGGCCGACCGCCCGAGTGGCTCGTCGAGCCGCGGGAAGGGCACGGGTTCTACGACGAGGGCGCGCGCGAGCGGATGTGGACCCGCGTCGTCGCATTCCTGAAGGAGAGCACGTCGCCCGCCGGCGCGACCGCCGCCCCCGCGGCCGCGCCCGCGACGCCGGGCGTCACGCCCGCCGGAGCGGCGCCGGCCCCGGCGAGCGCTCCCGCGGAGAAGCCGGACCTCGCGCCGCGGGCCCGCTGACCGGACCCGAGCCCGGCCGGGCGTTTCTCCGCCGCGCGCCCGTGGGCATCGTCTCCCGCCGGGAGGCGTGCGATGCGGGTGCGTCCGGCCCGAGAACGCGCCCGAGCCCGGGGAGGAGCGCCGGGCGGGGGCCACGGGCTCGTTCACGGGCTCGGGGGCGAGGCGGTGCTCAGCGGACCGCGGCGAGGGGCGACGCGCCGGCGCCGGGCTGGGCGACGGGCGCCTTGCGCGGCTCGATCCGCTCGCCGGCGGCGAGCATCTTGAGCGACATCGCGAGCAGCGCCGAGATGAGCTCGTTCGAGCCGGCGACGTCGAGCTTCCGGTAGATGCGCTTGCGGCGCGCGCGGATGGTCTCGGGCGACACGTTGGCGGCGGCCGCGGAGTCCTTGCACGTGAGCCCCTGCGCCATGCGCAGGACCTCGGAGCGCTCCGCCGGCGTCAGCGTGGTGCCTTCCATGAACTTGGCGCCGAACGGGGCAAGGACGTCGATATCGATCTGGGGCATGCTCTCCTCTTCGCTTTCAGACGGCCTTGCAGGGATGCCGTCGCGCAAGAGACTGTCCACGCGGGGAGGCGTGCGCATCCCGCCCGTGCGGGGCGTCGGCGGCCCGGTAGGCCGCTCCAGCTCCCTCCGGGCCAACCCGATCGGGACCCCCTACGGCTTCTCCCACCGCACGAGCCGGTCGTCCTGGAAGAAGGCCCGGCGCTTGCCGCCCGGCCACGTCCACTCCGCGGTGGCCGCGGGGCGGTCGATCCTCTCCACCTCGGGCAGCCCCCACGCCATCTCCACGGCGCGCGGTCCCATGCCGTCGACGAGCGTCTTCCTGAGCACCGCGGCGCGCTGCTCGTCCGGCAGGGCGGCGAGCGCCGACGAGGGGTCGTCCTTCGTGAGGATCCGGTCGAGCTCGCCGCGGACCTCGCCGAAGGAGGCGGCGGTCTGCGAGAGCACGACGACGTACGGGCGCGTGTCCCCGGGCACCTCGACGAGCACCCACGGGTGGTACCGCGGCGACATGACGACGCGCTTCGCGATGACCCAGCCGGTCGGGAACTCCACGTCGGTGATCCGGACCGCCGTCCCCGGCGGGAGGATCTTCTCGGCGGCCGGCGGCGCGATGGGCGTGCCGCCGGCCGACTCCACGAGGTCCAGCTCGTCGAGCGGCTGGTCGCTGAGGAGCACCTTCGACGTGTCGCCCCACAGCGGCGCCGCGTACGCGGCGACGCGGAGCCAGCGCGCGTCGCCGGTCAGCTGGCGGCGGACGCGCTCCCGCTCCGCGTCGGGGATCACCGCCCGCGGCGCGCAGGCCGCGGCGGCGAGGGCGAGGAGGGCGAGGAGGAGGGTCGAGGTCCGGAGGCGGGATGGGCGGGACATGGACCTTCACATGCCAGAGGCCCGGCGGGCGCACAAGGCGTCCGCCGGGCCTCCCCGCTCCGCTCACTTCCGCTCCGAGTGCTTTCCTTCCTCGATGAGCTCGCGCACCCGCTGCCCGCCCTTGTGGCCGAGCTCGGAGTAGCCCTTCGAGCCGAGCTGCTCCTTCCGCGCCTCGCCCCCGAGCCGGCCCGCCTCCCGGACCGTCATCTCGCCCGAGGAGCGCCGCTGGGCCTTGTCCTTTTCCGCCATGCGCCCCGTCCTTCCGTGGTGTGGTGTGACGCGAATCTGCGTTTCACCCCAAGGGGTGGCAAGGGGAGGCGGCGAGGGAGCGCCTCGGATAAGGATCGGGCATGGCGAGCCTCGGCGAGAACGCGCTCCACGTCCTGGAGCGCCGCTACCTCCTGCGCGACGAGGGCGGCGCCGTGGTCGAGACGCCGGACTCGCTCTTCCGGCGCGTCGCGCGGGCGGTCGTCCAGTCGGAGCGGGAGCCGGAGCGCGGACGGTCGGCCGAGCGCTTCGAGGAGCGGATGGCCGCCCTCGAGTTCCTGCCCAACTCGCCGACCCTCATGAACGCCGGGCGCCCGCACGGCCAGCTCGCGGCGTGCTTCGTCCTGCCGGTCGAGGACGATCTCTCGGGCATCTTCGACGCGCTGAAGTGGGCCGCGCTCATCCACCAGTCGGGCGGCGGCACCGGGTTCTCCTTCTCGCGCCTGCGCCCGCGCGGCGACGTCGTGAAGACCACGCACGGCGTCGCGAGCGGCCCGGTCTCCTTCATGCGCGTGTACGACGCCGCGACCGAGATCATCAAGCAGGGGGGCGTGCGCCGCGGGGCGAACATGGCGGTGCTCGCGGCCTCGCACCCGGACGTCGAGGAGTTCGTCGACGCGAAGCGCGCGGCCGGGCTCGAGAACTTCAACCTCTCCGTCGCCGCGCCCGACGCGCTCTTCGCCGCCGCCGCCTCGGGCGCGCGCTGGCCGCTCCGCCACCCGCGCGGCGGCGCCGTGGTCCGCGAGGTGGACGCGCGAGGCCTGCTCGAGCGCATCGCCGCGGGCGCGTGGACGTCTGGCGAGCCCGGGCTCGTCTTCCTCGATCGCGTGGAGGCGGCGAACCCGACCCCGGACCTGGGCGCCTTCGAGGCGGTGAACCCGTGCGGCGAGCAGCCGCTCCTGCCGTTCGAGGCCTGCACGCTCGGCTCGGTGAACCTCGCGGCGTTCGAGCGCGGCGGGCGCGTGGACCACGACGCGCTCGCCGCCTGCGTGCGCGACGGCGTCCGCTTCCTCGACGACGTGCTCGACGTGAACGTCTGGCCGCTGCCGCAGATCGCCGAGATCTCCCGCCGCAACCGCAAGATCGGGCTCGGCGTGATGGGGTTCGCGGACCTCCTCGTGCGCCTGGGCGTGCCGTACGACGCCCCCGAGGCCCTCGCCGTCGCCGACGACGTGATGGGGCACGTCCAGCGCGAGGCGCACGCCGCGAGCGAGGCCCTCGCGGCGGAGCGCGGGCCGTTCCCGGGATTCGCGACGAGCGCGCTCGCCCGCGCGGGGGCGGCGCCGCGCCGGAACGCGACGGTCACCACGATCGCGCCGACCGGCACGCTCGCCCTCATCGCGGGCTGCTCGTCCGGGATCGAGCCGCTCTTCGCCGTGACCTACGTCCGGCGGGCGCTCGACCACTCCGAGCTGAAGGAGGAGCACCCCGGCCTCGCCCGGGCGCTGCGCGCGGCCGGGGCGGAGGGGGCGCTGCCCGCCGTCCGCGCCATGGGGCGGGCCCGCGGCGTCCCCGGGGTGCCGGACGCCGTCGGGCGCGTGTTCGCGACCGCGCACGACGTCTCGCCCGAGGCGCACGTGCGGATGCAGGCCGCCTTCCAGCGCCACACCGACAACGGCGTCTCGAAGACCATCAACCTCCCCCGCCACGCGACGGTGGAGGACGTCGCCGGCGCGTTCCGGCTCGCCTTCGAGCTCGGCTGCAAGGGGATCACCGTCTACCGCGACGGCTCGCGCGAGAAGCAGGTGCTGACGAGCGGCGCGACGCGCAACGGCGAGCGCTGCCCCCAGTGCGAGGCGCCGCTCGTGCTGTCCGGCGGCTGCCGCACCTGCGCGGCGTGCGGCTGGGCGAGCTGCGAGACGACGGAGTAGGCGCGCTACCTCGAGGCGAGCTCGCCGAGCTCGCGCGACCGGATCGTCGCGGCCTCGACGGCGGCGATGAGCGCGGCCCGGAACCCGTGCTGCTCGAGGGCGTGGACGCCCGCGATCGACGTGCCGCCCGGGCTCGTCACCTGGTCCTTGAGGCGCCCCGGGTGCTCGCCCGTCTCGAGGACGAGCTTCGCCGAGCCCATCACCGCCTGCGCGGCGAGGGCCATCGCGACCGGCCGGGCGAGGCCGACCTTCACGCCGCCGTCGGCGAGCGCCTCGATCGCCATGAACACGAAGGCGGGGCCCGAGCCGGAGAGCCCGGTCACGGCGTCGAGGTGGTGCTCCTCGACCACCACCGCGACCCCGACCGCCTCGAACAGCGACAGCGCCTGCTCCAGGTCGGCGTCGGTCGCGTGCGGGCCGCGCGCGAGCGCGGTCGCGCCGGCGCCGACGAGGGCGGGGGTGTTGGGCATGGTGCGGACGATGCGGACGCCGGCCCCGAGCTTGCGGGCGAGGGCGGCGATCGGCACCCCGGCCGCGATGGAGATGACGAGCTTCTTCGCGTCCACCCCCGGCGCGATCTCGTCGAGGAGCGGCTCGATCACCTGCGGCTTCACGGCGAGCACCACGATGTCCGCCGCGGCGGCGGCGGCCCGGTTGTCGCCGGTCACCTGGACCCCGTAGCGCGCGTGGATGTCCTCGCGCCGCTCGGCGCGGGCGTCGGTGCAGGTGAGGAACTCCGGCGGGACCTTGCCCGCGCGCAGCAGCCCCTTCGCGAGCGCCTCGCCCATGTTGCCCGCCCCGAGGATCGCGATCTTCTTCTTCTTGAGCGCCATGGGCGGAGCTTAGCGCCGGCGCGTCCGGAATTCTCGATCGCGGCGGGCGATATCGGACGGGCTAGCCGATGATGAAGTCCTCGCGCGGCAGCGCGCCGCTGCGGAACCGGCCCACGCCGAACCGGTCGAAGATCTCGTCCCGGCCGCGCCCCGCGAGGAGCTCGGCGTAGAGCTCCGCCACGGCGGGCGCCATCATGAAGCCGTGGCCGACGAACCCGGAGAGCTGGTGGAAGTTCGGGTAGCCGGCGGGCCCGAGGACGGGGTTGTTGTCGGGCGTCACGTCGTAGCAGCCCGCCCACTGGCGCACGACCTTCACCCCGGCGAGCGCGGGGACCATCGCCGTCGCGGCGCGCGCGAAGCGCGCGGCGAACCGCAGCGTCGAGCCCTGGACCACGCCCTCCGGCTCGTCCGGATCCCCCATGCCGCCCACGAGCTCGCCGCGGAGCGACTGCGAGAAGTAGAGCCCGGAGCCGAGGACCGACACGAGCGGCCCGAGCCAGGGCTTCAGCGGCTCCGTCACCAGGATCTCGTGCCGGGTGGGGCGGTTCGGGAGCGCGACGCCCGCGAGCGCCGCCACCTCCTTCGACCAGGCGCCCGCCGCGACGACCACCGTGTCGCAGGCGACCCGGCCGCGGTCGGTCCGGACCGCCGCGACGCGCCCGCCCGCGACCTCGAAGCCGGTGACGCGCGTGAAGGTCGCGACGCGGGCGCCGAGCAGGCGCGCGCGCTCCGCGTAGCCCCACAGGAAGGGCCAGGGGAACACGATCCCGTCGTCGGGGTTCCAGGACGCGGCGAGGAACCGGCTCCCGTCGAGCTGCGGGACGATCCGGAGCGCCTCCGCCGGGTCCACCACGCGGGTGCGGAGCCCCTCGCGCGCGTGCAGCGCCGCGTTCCGCTCGATGCGCGCGACCTGCTCGCGCGTGGGCGCGAGGAAGAGGTAGCCGCCGCGCCGCAGCCAGACGTTCACGCCCATCTCCACGGCGAACCGGTCCATGATCGCGAGCGTCCGCCGGGCGAGCCGGATCATCGTGGGCGTCGACCACTGCGCGCGGACCCCGCCCCCGTTCCGCCCCGAGGCGCCCGCGTTCAGGTAGCCGCGCTCCAGCACGAGGACGTCGGTCACGCCGCGGCGGCACAGCTCGTAGGCGAGCGCGAGGCCGAAGATCCCGCCGCCGACGACGACCACGTCGGCGCGGGGGGGGAGGGGGGCGGCGGGGTGCGGGGGCGCTGCCAGGGGGAGAGGGGGAACGCCTGCGGGCGAGAGCGGGATCCCGTCGTCGACGGCCAGACCGGCGGGATCGATCGCCGCCAGCGCGCCGAGCGCGACCGGGTGGACGGGGGGCCGCACCGTGAACGGCGCCGCCTCCTCCGCCGTCGCGCCGAGCCGCAGGAGCTCGCGCACCGCGAGCGCGACGCAGCTCTTACCCTGGCAGGGCCCGGTGCCGAGCCCGGTGTAGCGCTTCACCGACTCGAGGTCGCGATGGCCGGCCGCGAAGGCGCGCCGCACCTCGGCGAGCGTCACGTCCTCGCAGGTGCACGCGAAGGTCTTCGCGCCGCCGCGCCCGCGCTCAGCCACGAGACGCCTCCCCGGCGCGCCGCCCCGCCCCGGCCGCCTGCGCCGCGTCCGCCTCGCCCGTCACCTCGCCCGCCGCGCGGAGGCCGGGGACGCCGGTCGCGCCGGCGCCGTCGG
>DASVZX010000231.1:0-8956 GCA_036391435.1 Anaeromyxobacter sp.
GGAGGTGCTCGCGGTGGAGCGCCGTCGCGCCGCGCTCGCCGCCGGCGCGGACCGGCTCCGCCACCTGCTGCGCGCGGGCCAGGTCGCGGAGGCGATGGACGACCGCGCCTCGGCGCTCGAGGCGTTCCGCGCCGCGCGCGCCGAGGATCCGTCCTCCGCCGAGGCGCTCGCCGGGCTCGACCGGACGCTCACGCGCGGCGATCCCGGCGGCGCGCCCCCGGCGCCGGCGGCGCTCGCCGAGCTCGCCGACGTGCTCGCCGCGCTCTCGGCGCAGGTCGCCGGGGATCCCGCGCGCCGCGTGCCGCTGCTCCTGCGCCGCGCGGCGCTCCTCGAGGGCGGCGCGGACCCCGCCGCCGCGATCGACGCGTACGCCGAGGTGCTCGCCGAGAGCCCGGGCGAGGCGGGCGCGGTGGCCGGCCTCGAGCGCCTGCTCGAGCGCCCCGACGCCGCCGGCGGCGCGGCGCGCGTCCTCGAGGACGTGCACCGGCTCGCCGGGGACACCCGCCGGCTCGCGGCGCTGCTCGAGCGGCGCGTGACGACCGCGGACGACGCCGAGCGCTCGCCGCTCCTCGCCGAGATCGCGGCGTTGAGCGAGCGGACCGGCGACCGGGCCACCGCGTTCCAGGCGAAGCTCCGCGAGCTCGCCGACGCGGTCCGGCGCGGCGAGGACGCCCCGGGCGTGCGCGCCGAGCTGGAGCGGCTCGCCGCGGCGACGGGCGCGTGGGCGGAGCTCGCCGCGGCGCTCGAGGCGGCCCTCCGGGCGCGGCTGCCGGCGCAGGCGGCGCTCGAGGTGAAGCGGCGGCTCGCGGTGCTGTGCGCGAAGCGGCTCGGGCGGCTCGACGAGGCGGCGCGCTGGTTCGAGGAGGTCACCCGGGAGGCGCCTTCCGCGGAGGCGCTCGGCGCGCTGGTGCGGGTGTACCGGCGGATGGGCGCGCACCGGGAGCTCGCGCGCACGCTGGAGCGGCTGGCGGAGATCGCGCCCGGGCGTGCGGCGCGCAAGGAACTCTTGCTCGAGGTGGGGAAGATCATGGCCGACCAGCTCTCCGATCGCGAAGGCGCGATGGCGGCGTACCGGAAGATCCTCGCCGTCGACCCGGAGGATCCGAACGCGCTGCGCCTGCTCGGATCGCTGCTGGGCGCGGCCGAGCGCTGGGACGACCTCGCCGAGGTGCTCTCCCGCGAGGTCGCCGTCGCCGAGCGCCAGCCGAACCTCGTCGCCGAGGCGGCGGAGCTCAGGTACCGGCTCGGGCGGATCCGCCACCAGCGGCTCGCCGACCGCGACGGCGCGCTCGCCTGCTACCGCGAGGTGCTCTCGAAGGTGCCGCGCCACCCGGCCGCGCTGAACGGGCTCGAGGAGCTGGCGCGCACGAGCGGGCCGGCCGCGGTCCAGGCGGCGATGCTGCTCGAGCCGATCTACTCCGCCGAGGGCGAGCACCAGAAGGCGATCGAGGCGCTCGAGGCGCGCGCGGCGAACGAGACCGAACCCGCCTCCCGCTCCGCCCTGCTCCGGCGCGTCGCCGAGCTGTACGGGGGCCCCCTCCGGAACGCGGAGATGGCGTTCCTCGCCGCGTCCCGCGCGCTGGCGGCCGATCCCGACGCCGCCGAGGCGCTCGCGCTGGCCGAGCGGTTCGCCCGGGAGGCGGCGGTCGAGGACGAGCTCGCGGCGCTCCTCGCGGAGCACGCCGACCGCGCCTCCGATCCCGCCGCCCGCGCCGAGTTCCACCGGCGCATCGCGCGCCTGGCGGGCGCCGACCCGGCGCGCGCGTCGGAGTCGTGGCAGCGCGTGCTCGACCTCGTCCCGGAGGACCGGGAGGCGACCACGGGGCTCGTCGAGGCGCTGCGCGGCGGGGATCCGGACGCGCTCGCGCAGGCGATCCGGCGCGCGCTCGCCGTGGAGGACCGGCCGCAGGAGCGCGTGAAGCTCTTCGCCGAGCTCGCGGCGGTGCAGGACGAGCGGCTCGGCGATCCCGAGGGCGCCATCCAGACGACGAAGTGGCTCCTCGAGCTCACGCCCGCGGATCGCGAGGCGCTCGCGCGGCTCGACCGCCTCTGCGTGCGCAGCGAGCGCTGGGTGGACCTCGCCGACGTGCTCGCCGCCGAGATCGACGCCGCCGCCGCCGACGGCGACGCGGCGTCGCTCGCCGTGTACCGCTACCGGCTCGCCGAGCTGAAGGAGACGCGGCTCCTCGACCGCGAGGGCGCGCTCGGCCTCTACGAGGAGGTGCTCGCCGCCCGCCCGGACCACTCCGAGGCGATCGCGCGCCTGGAGGGGCTCCTCCAGAAGGACCCGGCCAACGCGCGGGCCGCGACGGTGCTCGAGGCGGCGTACGCGAAGCAGGGCGACGCGCAGCGCCAGGCGGGCGTCCTCGAGCTCCGCGCCGCCGAGCGGCCGGATCCGATGGAGCGCAAGGCCCTCTACGTCCAGCTCGCCGAGCTCCGCGAGAAGCGGCTGCAGGACCCCGAGCTCGCCTTCCTCGCGCTGTGCAAGGCGTTCCGCGAGGATCCCGCCGACGCCTCGCTGCGCGCGCGCATGGAGACCCTCGCCGAGACGAGCGGCCATGAGGAGGAGCTCGCCGCCATCTTCGAGGACGAGCTCGAGCGGCTCCCGCCGGCGGACACCGCGGAGGTCTCGGTTCGCCTCGGCACGCTCTACGAGCACAAGCTCGGCGACCCGACCCGCGCGGCCGGGTTCCTCCGGCGCGCCGTCGCGCTCGATCCCGCCTGCGCGCCGGCCGCGCTCGCCGCGCTCGAGCGGCTCCACGCCCGCCTCGAGGCCTGGCCCGAGCTCGCCGACGTGCTCACCCGCCGCGCCGCCGCCGCGCCCGGCCCCGAGAAGGTCCAGCTCCTCGTCCGGCTCGGCCAGCTCTGCGAGGAGCGGCTCGCCGATCCCGATCGCGCCGCGGACGCGTACGAGCAGGCCCTCCAGGCCGACCCGCGGAACGCGTCGGCGCTCCGGGCCCTCGAGGCGCTCTACGAGGCGGCGGGGCGGCGGGAGGACCTCTTCCAGAACCTCTCCGCCCAGCGCGCCGCGGCCGGCGACCCGGCCGCGAAGGAGCGGGTGCTCGCGAAGATGGCGGCGCTCGCCGGCGAGCTCGGCCGGCTCGAGGAGTCGGTGGCGCTCTGGAAGGAGCTCCTCGCCGCGCGCCCGCGCCACGAGGAGGCCCTCGCGGCCCTCGAGGACCTCTACGAGCGGCTCGAGCGCTGGCACGATCTCGCTCAGCACCTGCGCCTCCGCGTGCAGGCGACCGTCGATCGGCGCGAGATCGCGCGGCTCAACGACAAGCTCGGCGCGATCCTCGGCGCCCGGCTCGGCGACCTCGGCCAGGCGATCGCCTCGTACAAGGCGGTCCTCGACACCGATCCCCGGAACCGCCGCGCCCTCGAGGCGCTGCGCGACATCTACGCCGCGCAGGGCGAGACCGAGGCGCTCGCGGGCGTCTACCGCCGGCTCGTCCCGCTCCAGGAGGACGCGGCGGGCGTGAAGCGGGTCCGGCTCGAGCTCGCGGAGGTGCTCCTGCGCGCCGGGCAGAAGCGCGAGGCCGCGGAGCAGGCGAAGCTCGCCTTCGACATCGAGCCCCACCAGATCGACGACCTCGTCCGGATCGAGGAGATCTTCCGGCTCGCCGGCGCGGCCCAGGACGGCGTCCGCGCCGCCGAGGCGCGCGCGGTCCTGCTCGCGGCGAGGGGCGGGCCGGCGGAGGCGGTCCCGGCCTGGCTCGCGGTCGCCGAGCTCTGGAAGGCGCAGAAGCGGCCGGACGCGGCCGCCGCCTCGCTCGAGAAGGTGCTCGAGCTCGACCCCGGCAACCGCGCCGCGTACGAGGAGCTGCGCCAGATCCACCAGGAGGGCGGCAACTGGCGCGCCTTCGCGCGCGTGTGCGACCTCTTCGCGCCGCAGCTCGCCGACCCGGCGGAGAAGCTCGCGCTCCTCAAGGAGGTCGCGGGCGTCCACGAGAAGAAGCTCGGCCAGAAGGAGATGGCCTTCCTCGCGTGGTGCCGGGCCCTCGCCGACTCGCCGGGCGACCCGGAGTCGCTCGCCGAGGCCGATCGGCTCGCCACGGAGACCGAGGCGCTCGACGAGCTCGCCGCCGTGCTGGAGCAGGTGTCCGAGGAGGCGCGCGGGATGGTGAAGGCGCGGCTCCTCCTGCGGCTCGGCAAGCTCAGGGACGAGAGCCTCGACGACGCGCAGGGCGCGGAGTCGGCCTACCGGCGCGCGCTCGAGGCGGACCCGGCGAGCCCGGAGGCGCTCGAGGCGCTCACGCACCTCTTCAAGCGGCGTGGGCGCGTGCGCGACCTCGTCATCACGCTCGAGCAGAAGCTCGAGGCGGCGGCCGGCCTGGACGAGAAGAAGGCCTGCCTGCTCGAGGTCGCCAAGATCTACGACGGCGAGATGCACGACGTGGAGGAGGCGATCACCGCGCTCCGCCGCGTGCTCGAGCTCGACGGGGCGGACGCCCAGGGGCTCGAGATGCTCTCCGCCCTCTACAAGCGCGAGTCGCGCTGGGCGGACCTCGCGGCGGTGCTCTCCCGCGCGCGCGACCTGGCCGCGACGGACGAGGCGCGCGTCGGGTACCAGCTCCAGATCGCCGGCCTCCACGAGGCGGAGATCGAGGACGACGAGGCGGCGGTGGAGGCCTACCGCACCGCGCTCGGCCTCGACGACGGGAACCGCGAGGCGCTCGCGGGGCTCGAGCGGCTCTACACGAAGCTCGACCGCTTCGCCGAGCTGAACCGCGTCTACGAGCGGCAGATCGCGCTCGCCGAGGACCCGCGCGAGAAGGTCCGCATCCTCGCGAAGAGCGCGGGGATCCACGACGAGAAGCTGCACGACCCGCGGGCCGCCATCGAGAAGAACGAGGCGATCCTGAAGCTCGACGGCGGGAGCCTCCCGGCCATCAAGGCCCTCGAGCGGCTCTACCGCGACGAGCGGATGTGGGACCGGCTCATCAGCCTCATGCAGCACCACCTCGGGCTCATCACGGATCGCAAGGAGCAGGTGGCGCTCGAGGTCGCCGTCGGCGAGGTCTGGTGGAAGGAGCTCTCGCGCGTCGATCGCGCCGAGGCGATGTTCAACCACGCCCTCCAGCTCGAGCCGGAGTCGCGCGAGGCGGTCTCCGCGCTCGCGCGCCTCTACGAGCGGAGCGGGAACTGGAACCTCGCGCTCGACATGCTGCGGCGCGAGGCGCGGATCGCCGGCACCGGGAAGGACGCGGTGGACGTCCACGTCCGGATCGGGACCATCTTCGAGGAGATGCTGATGGACCTCGGGAACGCCAAGGAGGCGTACGCCCGGGCGCTCCAGCTCGACCCCGGCTGCCTCGCCGCCCTGCGCGCCGCGCGCGGGATCGCCGAGCGCGAGAAGGACCGGGACCGGTTCCTCGAGCTCCTCGTCGAGGAGGCGCGCTACACCGCCGAGGTCGGGGAGAAGACCCGGCTCTACACGGAGGCGGGGCGCATCTACCAGGAGGAGCGCGACGACCGCGACCAGGCGGCGCGCTACTACGAGGAGGCCCTGAAGCGGACGGCGGGCCACCCCGACGCGGCGAAGCCGCTCTCCGACATCTACGTCGCCCAGTCGCGCTGGCCGGACGCCGAGCGCGTCCTCGACGCCGTGGTGACGACGCTCGAGCAGGGCGGCGACGCGAAGGAGCTCTGCCGCCAGAGCTACCGGCTCGGCTACGTCGCCCAGAAGCTCGGGAAGGGCGACAAGGCCCTCGCGAGCTACCGGCGCGCGTACGGGCTCGACGCCACCTACCTGCCCGCGCTCGAGGGGCTCGGGCACCTGCTCGTGCAGCAGCAGGAGTGGGAGGAGGCGCTGCGGATCTTCACGACGGTGATCGTCCACCACCGCGACGCCCTCACCGATCTCGAGGTGGTCGAGACCCACTGGCAGATCGGCGAGATCGCGGAGAAGCTCGGCCAGACCGAGCGCGCGGCGAACGCCTTCAAGAAGGCGCTCGAGATCGACGCGAACCACGAGCCCTCGCGCCGCAGCCTCGTGCGCATCCTCGAGGCGCTCGGCGACTTCGAGGGCGCGGTGGATCAGCGCCAGCGCCTGCTGCCGCTCCTCGAGGGCCAGGCGAAGTTCGAGACCTACGTCGCGATCGGCGAGGCCTGCCGGGACAGGCTCAAGGACCCGTACCAGGCGATCGACGCGTTCCTCGGCGCCTCCCGGATCGACCCGGCCGCGCCGGCCGTCACGGAGGCGCTGCTCGGCCTCTACCGCGAGACGCGCCAGGGGCAGAAGGCGGCCGACGTGCTCGGCCAGATCCTCGCCCGCCCGGAGGCGCAGGCGGACGCCGGGCGCGCCGCGAAGCTCCACGTCTCGCTCGCGGAGATCCTGCGCGACGACGTGAAGGACGAGGTGGCGTCGGTCGCCGAGTTCGAGAAGGCGCTCGACTGCAACCCGCGCCTCGTCCAGGCGTTCGCGGCGGTCGAGGAGATCCTCACCCGCGCGAAGCGGTGGCCGGAGCTGGAGCAGGCCTACGTCCGGATGATCCAGCGGCTGCCGAAGGGACCGGAGGCGGCGCAGGCGCGGCTCGCGCTGTGGAAGACCCTCGGCGACCTGTACCGGAACGTGCTCAAGAACGACGACGGGGCGCGCATGGCGTACTCGGTCGTCGCGAAGGCCGATCCCGAGGACGCGGTGTCGGTCGAGACCTTCGCCGACCTCGCGGCGAAGAAGCCCTCGGAGCAGGGCGACGCGATCGCCGCCTACCGGCAGCTCCTCAAGACCGGGCCGAAGTCCGCGAAGGCGGCCTCGGCGCTCGTCGTGCTGCACGCGGGGCGCAAGGAGTACGACCAGGCCTACAACGCGGCGCAGGTGCTCGCGCACGTGATCGGCCAGGCGTCGCAGGAGGAGCTGCAGGTCGTCTCGCGGCTGCGCAAGTTCGCGCGCGAGCAGGCGAGCCGCGTGCTCGACGACGCCGCCTGGGCGACGCTCCTGCACGAGAAGCTGAAGGGCCCGCTCGCCGACATCATGACGCTGCTCGCGCTCCACGCGCGCCCGATGTTCGTGCAGAAGGAGAAGGACCTCGGCCTCAACCCGAAGAAGGACGAGCTCGACGTGACGGGCTCGATGCTCTTCTTCGCGAACATGTTCAAGTACGTCGAGCGCACCCTCGGGCTCAAGGGGCTCCGGCTGTTCCGCCGGGAGGAGGTCCCCTCGCGCCTGCAGCTCGTCCCGACGGAGCCCGCCGGCCTCGTGGCGTCGGAGGAGATGTTCAAGGAGCGGCCGAAGAAGGACCTCTGGTTCGCGATCGCGAAGGCCATGGCGTTCGCGCGCCCCGAGCTCTTCATGGCGCGGCTCATGCCGCACGACCAGCTCGAGCTCGTGTTCCAGGCGGCCTGCTCGGTGGGGACCTCGAAGTTCGTCGTCACCGCCGACCCGCACCTCGTCGAGAAGCTGAAGCGGGAGCTGGAGCGGACGCTGCCGGAGAACGCCCGGAAGAACACGCTCAAGCTCCTCGCCCGCAGCTACTGCGAGGTGCAGCACCCGGGCGACGTGAGGTCCTACCTCGACGCCGCCGAGCTCACCTCCAACCGGGCCGCCGCGCTCCTGGCGGGGGATCTCGAGGTGGTGCGGCGCGGCCTCGTGCACGAGCGCGCCCAGGTGTCGAAGCTGCGAGAGGACCAGCGGCTGCGCGACGTCGTCGTGTTCTGCTGCTCGGAAGAGTACACGAAGCTCCGCGAGAGGCTCGGGCTGTCGTGTGTCGTCTCCTCGTGAGGACCCCCGTCCTTGACGGTGTTGACGGGCCAAACCTAGGATCCCGGCGAGTCCAATGAAATTCACCTGCGACAGCTGCAACGCTCAGTACATGATCTCGGACGAGAAGGTCGGTCCGGCCGGGGTCAAGGTTCGCTGCAAGAAGTGCGGGCACGTCATCCTGGTGCGCCGGGTCGCGGAGCCTGCCGCCGCGGCCGGCGACACGGCGCCCGCCTTGAAGCCGCCGGAGGGCGCGGGACCGTCGCCCTCGGCGAACGGCGCGACGAACCCCGGCGCGGAGGGCCCGTCCGGAGCGGCGGCCGGCGGCCCGGCGTCCTCGCCCGGCGGCGGCCTCGACGCCGAGCTCGGCAGCGCGTTCGACCACGCCTTCGGCGACACGCCTCCCGCGACGGAGCGGCCGGGCGGGGAGGGCGACCTCGGCGCGACCCAGGCGATGGGCGCGGAGGACGCCGCCAAGGTCTTCTCGCAGACCCAGCAGCCGGCGCCCGCGGCCACGGAGTGGTACGTCGCGATCGGGCAGGCGCAGGTCGGGCCGCTGCCGCTCGGCGAGGTGAAGAAGAAGTGGGAGGCGGGCGACGTCGGCCCCGACTCGCTCGTGTGGCGTCCGGGCATGGGCGACTGGGCCCCCCTCACGACGGTCTCCGATCTCGCCGGCTTCCTCGCGCCGGTCCCGCGCCCGTCCCCGCGGAGCGCCGCGCGCCCCGCGGAGGCCCCGAAGGCGGAGCCGCAGGCCGCCGCACCGTCCTCGCCCGCCGAGGAGGTGAGCTGGAAGCCGGCCGGCGCGTCCGCGCTCGCGGCGCTCGCGAGCGAGGAGCTCGCGTCGCGCGGTCCCGACGCGCGGCCCGCGCCGGTCCGCCCGGCGGGGGTGAAGTCGCTCGTCGACGCGCTGCCCGACGGGGGCGGCGTGGATCCGACGGGGGCGCTCCCCCTCAACATCAAGGCGCTCGAGGTGAACACCGGCGAGCGGAAGATCGAGCAGCGGCGCTCCGCGGTCGCGCGCGGCGCCGAGGAGGTGCGGCACCGCCGGAGCGCCACGCGCGCGCTCGCCGTCGGCCTCGTCGTCGCCGTCCTGCTCGTCGGCGGCGCCGCCGCCGCGGCGCTGTACGCCGGCTGGATCGACGCCTCGAGGATCTTCGGGCGGCCGGCCGCCCCGAAGGTCGCCGCGGTCCCGCTGCCGCCGCCGCCGGCGCTCCCCGCCACGACCGCGCAGCCCACGCCGCCGGTCGCCGCGCC
>DASVZX010000232.1:0-4394 GCA_036391435.1 Anaeromyxobacter sp.
CCGGCGGGGCCGCCCTGGCCCGCGCGGACCTGGGCCTGCGAGCCCGTCCCGGAGCCGTCGCGCGCGCGCACCCGGTCCTGATCGCCCGCGGCCGTGTGCGCCGTGTCCCGGTCCCGGGTCTGGTCCTGCGTCCGCGCCGCCGCGGCGTCGTCCGCGCGCGCGGGACCGACCGAGAGGGCTGCCGCGAGAACGGCGGCGAGCGCCAGCTTGTTCGTCGTCATGGTGATCTCCACAGGAACGGTGGTGTGTCGCTCCGCGGCCCGTTCCTTCCGCCGAGTCGACGAGGAAGACGCGCCGCGCGCGAGGAGGTTGCCGCGGCGAGTTGTCGCGAACGTCGGCGCGCGAGCGCGGACGCGGCCGCTCACACCTGGAACAGCGCCGTCGAGAGGTACTTCTCCCCCCGGTCCGGCAGGATCGTCACGATCGTCGCCTCGTCCACCTCGGAGGCCACGACGCGCGCCGCGTGGAGCGCGGCCCCGCTGCTCATGCCGGCGAACACGCCCTCCTCGAGCGCGACGCGGCGCGCGAGGTCGAAGGCGTCCTCGCTCTCGATCATGATGTGGCGATCGATCTTCCCGGCGTCGTAGATGGCGGGGACGATCGCCTCCTCGAGGTTCTTCAGGCCCTGGATGTAGTGGCCGCGCACCGGGTGGGCGGAGACGATCTTCACGGTCGGGAGCCGCTCCTTGAGCGCGAGGCCGACGCCCATCAGCGTGCCGCTCGTGCCGAGCGACGAGACGAAGTAGTCCACCTTGCCGCCCGTCTGCTCCAGGATCTCCATCGCGGTGCCGTCGTAGTGGGCGAGCTGGTTGTAGTGGTTCGAGAACTGGTCCGGCATGAAGTAGCGCTCGGGCTGCTCCCGCACGAGCTGGCGCGCCCGCATGATCGCGCCGTCGGTGCCGAGCGCGGGGTCCGTGAGCGTCACCGTGGCGCCGAACGCCTGGATCATCTTCCGCCGCTCGACCGAGACCGCCTCGCTCATCACGATCTCGACCGGGTAGCCCTTCACCGCGCCGATCATGGCGAGCCCGATGCCGGTGTTGCCGCTCGTCGGCTCGATGATGGTCTTGCCCCGGACGAGCGTTCCCTCGCGCTCGGCCTGCTCGACCATCTTGAGCGCGATCCGGTCCTTGATGCTGCCGGTCGGGTTGAAGCCCTCGAGCTTCGCGTACAGCGTGACGCGTGGGTTCGGGTTCAGGTTGCGGATCCGCACCATCGGCGTGCGGCCGATGAGGTCGAGGATCGAGTCGGCGGGCGGCGGGAGCGGGGGCGTCGTCATCGCGGGTTCCGGGGGCGCACAGTCTACCGCCGCGCGCCGGCGGCGCGCCCACTCCGTGCGGCGGGGTGGGTGCCGCGACGACACGGCGGCGCGCCCGCGTGGGCCGGATGACCGCCGTCACATCGCTCCCGCCCGGATGTCACCGAGAATGGGGACCCCATGGTCGAGCGCGACATCGTGCGGCTGGAGCGGGCGCTCGGGACCCTCGTCGAGCCCGGCGCGTCGCGCGACGCCGTCTGGGCGTCGGCCGCGGCGGTCTCGATCGCGCTCGACGCGCTCGACGGCGCCTCGAAGCGGCAGGCGCTCGCCGGGCTCGTGCTGCGCGGCGCGAAGGAGCTGTTCCTCGTGCCCGGGCTGCTGCGCTGCCTGCGCGACGCCGACGGCGAGGTCCGCTCGGCGGCCGCCGCGCTCCTGTGGAGCACCGCCGTGGAGACGGGGCTCGGCCCGTTCGCGGAGGACGCCGTGGACGCGTTCCTCCGGGCGCTCGACGACGAGGACGGTCGGGTGCGCACGAGCACCACGGGCGCGCTCGGCGCCATCCGATACGACGACGCGGGGACGCTCGATCGCGTGGTCGACGGCGTCGCGCGCGTGGCGGTCGAGGCCGGGGATCCCCGCGCGGCCGCGGTGACGCGCGTCGCGCTGCAGAGCCTGCTCGAGCAGCTGCCGGCGGCCACGCCCGAGGCGAGCGCCTAGCCTAGAGCGCCGGCCCCCCGGGACGTGGCATCCTGTCGCGCGGAGGCCCCATGCGCACCCGCACGACCGCCGCGCTCACGTCCGCGCTCGCCTTCGCGCTCCTCGGGGCGTGCAGCCGCGACGTCACGCTCCCGCCCGAGCCGACCGCGCCGCGCATCCAGCGGATCACGCCCGACCGCGCGTACGCCGGCCAGCGGATCGCCATCGACGCGAGCGGGCTCGACGCCGTCGCGGACGCGAACCTCGTGCAGTTTCCCTCGGCGGTCGCGCGGGGCGAGAGCGTCTCGGCGGGCCGGCTCGTCGTGCGCGTGCCCGCCGACGCGGGGACGGGCCCGATCGCCGTCGGGACGGGCGGCGGGCTGTCGAGCCCGGCGGGCCCGTTCACGTACCTCGGCCTCGGGCAGCTCCGGACCGGCGCGGTGTCCGGGGACGTGCCGCTCCTCCACAAGCCCTACCGGCTCGTGGCGGCGGGCGGCGACACCTTCCTGCACTCCGACCTCCTGCTCGCGATCGTCCGCTACTCCGATCCCGGCTTCGTGGACGACCTCGCCGCCGCGATCGACGGGCTCCCGTGGGCGGGGGCGCAGGGGGCCGTCGCGTGGCTCGACTCCGACGGGGCGGCCGATCCCCAGTCGTCGCGCCTCGTCCGGCTCGATCTCGCGACGGGCGCGCGCGCCGAGGCGGACGTCCTCCCCTTCGCGGGCGCGGGGCCGATCGTGGCGATGCGCGCCCCGGCCGCTGCGCCGGGCGCGAACCGGATCGCGCTCCTGCGCTCGTACGCCTCGGGCGACGTCACGCTCGCGCTCCACGACGCGGACACGCTCCTGGAGGTGGAGCCGCCGGCGCTCCTCCCGTCCGTCGTGGAGGTGCGCGGCTGCGCGGACGCCGGCGAGGGGCAGCTCGCGTGCCTCGTCCGCCCGGCGCTGGGCGCGCCGCTCTCCCTCGCGCTCGTCGCGCCCGGACCGTCGCCGTCGGTCCAGGCGATCCCGCTCGGGACGCAGGACGCCGTCCAGGAGGACCCGGTCGATCGCGAGGACCCGATCTGCGCGGGGCGGACCTCCCTGGGCGCGCGCGTCGCGGCCGTCGCGCTCGACGACGGGCGGGTGGCGCTCGCGCAGCTCGACGGCGCCCCGGCGTTCCTGCGCGACCTCGACACCGGCTCGCGGACGCCGGCCCGGTCGCTCGCGTGCGCGACGCTCGCCGACCCGGGGCTCGGGATCGCGCCGCGGCTCGTCGTCGTCGCGCCGAAGCGCGCGGACGACCTCGTCGTCGCCGTCGACGCCGAGGCGGCGCCGGCGGGACGGATCGCGTGGAGCGCGAGCGTGCCCCGCGCGTCGCGCGCCGCCGTGGACGCGGCGTCCGGGACCGTGCACGCGGCCGGCGAGGCGGACAACCGCGTCGTCGTGCTCGACGCAAGCGGCGCCCTCCTCGCGCGGCGCTCCTTCGACGTGCTCCCCGGCCGCGCCGGTGCGGTCCAGGCCGCCGCGTGGATCCCGGCGGGCGGCGGCGACCCCGCCGCGCTCGTCTTCGCCGTCGGCGCTCCCCCGGGCGTCGTCGAGCTGCCGCTCGCGGCGGCCCCGGGGACGTTCCCGGTGTACCGGAACCGCCCGGACGCGGTGGGCGTCTTCGGGCCCTTCGCGCCGTACGACCCGAGCTACCGGTACTACTTCACGCTGCGGCGACAGGCCGTGTCGCAGGCCGCCGACCTCTGGAGCCTCTCGTCCCCCGCGCAGCTCGGGCAGGACGGCCCGGGCGACGCCTACATCGGGACGTCGGGCGGGCTCGTGACGATCGACTACCCCGCGAAGACGCTCCAGCTCTCGCCCATCGCGGGCGCGACCTTCGCGTCCATGGGGCTGCTCGCGGGTCCCCGGGTCTTCGCCGCGGTCGGCGACGCGAGCGGCGCCTGGACCGTCCGGGCCTGGAGCGAGGCGCGCGCGGCGGCCGGGGGCGCCGCGGAGCAGTCCTGGACCTCGCCCGGCCCGATCGCGGCCGCCGCGCTCCTCGACGAGGCGCTCTGGGTCTTCCACCGCGACGCCGCCGGCGCGTTCGTGGCGACGCAGCTCGACGACGCGCTGCAGGAGGTCCGGAGCGTCCCGATGCCGGAGGCGTTCGATCGCATCCTCGCGGTGTCCCCGAACGGCCGGACGTTCGTCACGTGGGAGTACCAGCCCTGGTCGTGGGAGACGAGCGTCGTCGTGTGGGCCGCCGGCGGCGCCGCGTACGAGCGCGCCGCCACCGTCCCGGTGCAGGGCGTCGTCGCGGGGGTCGCGTTCGGCGGCACGGGCGAGGCGCTCCACGTCCTCACGCGCTCGCCCGACCGCGTCGTCGTCCTGGAGTGAGCGGCGCCCGGCCGCCGCGCCGGGGCGCGGGCGCCCTCGGGCCGGCGGAGCGGCCGCGCTGCGCGGCGAGGGCGACG
>DASVZX010000233.1:0-15132 GCA_036391435.1 Anaeromyxobacter sp.
GCGCGCGCGCGTCGCGATCGTGGTCGCCGCGGAGGCGCCGGTGCGCGAGGGGCCGGAGGTGGCGCTCCGCCCCGCGTTCACGCTCCGCGAGGGCGCGCCGGTGGAGGTCGTCGACGCGCGCGGCGACGTCCTGCGCGTACGGCTCGGGAGCGGGCTCGAGGGGTGGGTCCGGGCGCGGGATCTCGAGGAGCTCTAGCGGTTGTGAAGAGGGAGAGGGCGGGGGAGAGGGGGCGGACCAGATCGTCCTCGCGGCGCCTGCGCCGCGCAGCCCCGACCCCGTCGAGCGCGCCGTTCTACCGGTAGAACGCGGTCCGAGCGGCGTCGCGGCTCCGGTCGAGCCGCCGCGGCCCGTGGCGCCCGTCGCGGCGCCTCTTCCCGCGCTCCGTCCGGCGGACGCGGTCGAGCCGATGACCGGGAGCCTCTCGCGCGTCCACCTCACGGTGGAGAGCGCGTTCCTCGAGGACTACGAGGCGGCGCGCGCCGCCCTCTCCCACTCCCACCCGGACGCCGGGATGGCGGAGATCCTCCAGCTCGGGCTCGAGGCGCTCGTCGAGCGGCACGCGAAGCGGAGGGGGCTCGTGAAGCGGCCCCGGAAGACGCCGCCCATCTCCCCGAACCCGGAGCGCGTCCCTGCGCACGTGAGCCGGGCGGTGTGGAAGCGGGACGGGGGGAGGTGCCAGTTCAGGCTTCCGAACGGGGAGATCTGTGGCTCGACGCACCGCCTGCAGATCGACCCCATCGTCCCGCGGGCCGCGGGCGGGCCGTCCACGGTCGAGAACTGCCGCCTCGCGTGCGCGGCGCACAACGATCTCGCCGCGCGACGGTTCTTCGGGGACGCGTGGATGGACAGGTACACGGGAAGGAAGCGCGCCGCCGCCGTGCCGCGGAAGGGCGTTGCGGGACCGGAGCGCGCGGATCCTCGAGAACGCGGCGGCGGAAGCACTTGCGTCGCGGCTTCAACGACCTCGACAAACCCGTCGTGACGACGGTGCCACCCGCCGCGCGACCCGCCCGCCAGCGGATCCGAGATGGATGGCCCTACGCGCAGCGCACGCGGTCCGCGAGCGCGCGCGGCCCGTGGCGGAACGCCTCGAGCGCGTCGTCGGCCGGCGAGCGCCGCGACTCCACGCGCGCCTGGAGCGGCTCGAGCCAGATGCGCTCGTCCTGGCCCCGCTCGCCGCAGCAGCTCTGGCGGCAGAGGCCGCCCGACGACGCGTCGAGCACCGTCCGCGCGATCTCGGCGATGGGCCGCCCGTCCGGCGCGACCCCCGCGAGCCCGTCGCGCCCCGCCGACCGCATGAGCGCGCGCCGCTCCTCCGGCGTGAAGCGCTTCACCGCGTCCCAGGCCCAGGACCGCGCCTCGCGGTCGTAGAGGATCCCCTTCCAGAACGCGAGCAGCGCCTTCGTCATCCCCGCGTCGCACGCGTCGGCGCCGCGGACCTCCACGACCCCCTTCACGCGCACCTCGGGGAAGAGCGTCGTGAGGTGGTCCTCCCAGTCGGAGAGCGTCGCGCGCTCGCCGGGGAGCCGGCCCTCGAGGAGATCGCGGAACGTCCGCCCGCCGGGCTCGACGTAGGCGTCGCCGCGGCGCAGGAACACCATCGGGACGTCGAGCGCCCACTCGGCGTAGCGGCGGTAGGGGTCGTCGTCGAACCCCGCGTCGAACGGAAAGGCGAGCAGCCCGCACCGCGCGGGATCGGTCTGCTCCCAGACCGCCGTCCGGTAGCTCTTCCACCCCACCTCGCGCCCGTTCACCACCGGCGAGTTCGCGTAGAGCGCGACGACCGCCGGCTGGATCGCGAGCGCGACGCGGAGCTTCTCGGCCAGGTCGCGCTCCCCGGAGAAGTCGAAGCTCGCCTGCGCCGAGGCGGTCATCGCCATCATGTCCGCCGCGAGCCTCCCGCGCGCCTCGAGGAACGGCCGCATCACGCGGTAGCGGTTCTTCGGCATCCACGGCGCCGCCGCCGCCGTGCCCCACGGCCGGTAGCCGACGGCGAGGAACTCGACCCCGACCTCGCGCGCGACGGCCTCGCACTTGACGAGGTGCCGGTCGAGCTCGGCCGCGACGACGTGCACGTCGGCGAACGGGCGCCCGGAGAGCTCGATCTGCCCGCCCGGCTCGATCGAGACGGTGAGCCCGTTCTTCTGGGAGGCGATGATCCGCCCCTCCTCCTCGAAGGGCTCGTACCCGAAGCGGCAGAAGCCGCGCAGGACCGCGGCGACGCCGTGCTCCCCCTCGTAGGGGACCGGGTCGAGGGTGCCGGCCCGCAGGAGCACCTTCTCGTGCTCGAGGCCGACCTTCCAGTCGTCGCGCGGCCGCTCGCGGTCGCGGAACCACTGGACGAGATCCGCCACGCCGCGCACCGGCGGGCTCTCCGGCTTGCGCGCGTCGAGCGACATGGAGGTCGTATATCCGCGGAGCCCCGGCTTGTCGAAGGGTCCCGCCCGCCGAGCGCTCGCGCCGCGATCGGAGGCCGGAGCGGGCCGCGGAGGGCCGCGGAGGGGCCTGCGCGGGACGCCCGCGCGGGGCACGCCCCGCGGCGCGGGCATGAAGGCCGCGCCCCCGCGTTCTCCCTGTCACGGGGTGCCCGGGCGATCGGCTTGCGCCGCCCTCGGCGGCACCCTATCCTCGCCGATCACGTAGGTTTTTCGCTTGCCCGCTCCCTCCCCCCCGCCCGAGCGCCCCGACATGATCCGTCCCTTCCGTCTCCTCGCCACCCTGGCGGCGACCCTCGCGCTCGCGCTGGGCGTCGGCGCCCGCTTCGTCCGCGCCGAGGCGGACGCGGCGCCCGCCGCGGTCGCGTACCGCGGCGCGGTGCCGGTCCACGCGAAGACGGACGAGACCGGCGAGTACCGGCTCGACCGCCTGCCGATCCTGTCGCGCGTCATCCTCGCGGTGAAGGACAACTACGTCGACCCGTCGCGCTTCGAGCCGAAGCAGATGGTCGTCTCGGCGCTCGAGTCCGTCGAGCGGACGGTCGCCGAGGTGATGGTGCAGGGCGACGCGAAGTCGCCGAAGCTGACGCTCACCGTGGGCCCGTCGCAGCGCGAGCTCGACATCTCCGGCGTCGACTCGATCTGGAAGGTCCGCACCGTGCTCGGCGAGGCGATGGGGTTCGTCCAGGACCACCTCGTCGCGCACAAGGACCTCAGGGAGATCGAGTACGCGGCGGTGAACGGGATGCTCTCCACCCTCGACCCGCACACGATCCTGCTCGAGCCCAAGTACTTCAAGGAGATGAAGCTGCAGACCCGCGGCGAGTTCGGCGGGATCGGCTTCGTCATCCAGATGCGCGAGGGGAACCTCACGGTGGTGCGGATCCTCAAGAACTCGCCCGCCCAGCGCGCCGGCCTGAAGCCGAAGGACGTGATCCAGAAGATCGAGGAGCAGTCCACGATCAACATGGACCTGCAGGACGCGGTGGACCGGCTGCGCGGCAAGCCGAACACCAGGGTCTCCATCACCATCGCGCGGAACGGCTGGCCCGAGCCGAAGCGGCTGAACCTCACCCGCGAGATCATCAACGTCGAGAGCGTGCCGACCGCGCAGCTCCTCGACGGCAACGTCGGCTACGTGAAGGTCTCGCAGTTCTCCGCCAACACGACGAAGGACCTCTCGAAGGCCATCCAGGAGGAGACGGCGAAGGCGGGCGGGAAGCTCCAGGGCCTCGTCCTCGACCTGCGCGGCAACCCCGGCGGCCTGCTCGAGCAGGCGATCCAGGTGTCGGACCTGTTCCTCTCCGAGGGCGTCATCGTCAAGACGGTCGGCGGCGGCGACAAGCAGCGGATCAACGAGGTGAAGGAGGCGACCGCCGAGGCGAGCGACCTCACGGGCCTCCCGCTCATCCTCATCGTGAACAACGCGTCGGCCTCCGCGAGCGAGATCGTCGCGGGCGCGCTCAAGAACAACGGCCGCGCGCTCGTCATCGGCCGGCAGAGCTTCGGGAAGGGCTCGGTGCAGGTGCTGCACGACTTCTCCGAGCCGGGCCGCCCCGACGAGGAGGCGGCGCTGAAGCTCACCGTCGCGCAGTACCTCACGCCCGGCGACGTCTCGATCCAGGAGGTCGGGATCACGCCGGACGTCCTCCTCCTCCCCGGGCGCGCCCTCAAGGACCAGATCAACTACTTCGCGCCGCCGCGGTCGATGGGCGAGGTGGACCTCGACGGACACCTGTCGAACCCGGTCTCGAAGGGGCTCGAGGCGGCCCGCACGGAGAAGAAGAAGCGCGTCGAGAAGGCGGCCCTCGAGCTGCGCTACCTGCTCGACGAGAAGGAGGACGAGGTCGCGAAGGCGCTGAAGCGCGAGGGGCGCGAGAGCGCCGCCGCGGCCCAGGCCCACGGCGACCTCGATCTCACGCCCGAGCAGCAGGAGGACGAGGAGGCGGACGCCGATCCCGACAAGTTCGTCGAGGACTACCAGATCCGGTTCGCCCGCGAGCTGCTGAAGCGGGCGCCCTACCCCGACCGGGCGCGGATGCTCGAGGGCGCGAAGGCGTTCGTCGCCCAGCGCAAGGTCGAGGAGGAGGCGCGGCTCGAGGCGAGGCTGAAGGAGCTCGGCGTCGACTGGAGCCAGGCCCAGGCGCAGGGGACCCCGCGCGCGGCCGTCACCGTCTCGCCCCCGTCGAGCCGCGACTACAAGGCCGGCGAGACGGTGCAGTGGACGGTCTCGGTCGAGAACAAGGGCGACGGCCCGTTCCGCCGCCTCCGGGCCTACACGCAGGTGGACAAGGACCCGCTCCTCGACCGCCGCGAGTTCGTGTTCGGCACGGTCCGCCCCGGCGAGCGGAGGAGCTGGAGCGTGCCGGTGAAGCTCCCGAGGGGCATCGACACCCGGCGCGACGAGGTCACGTTCCACTTCGAGGACGAGGGCGGCAAGGCGCCGGCCGACGTCAGCACGAGCTTCGGCATCGTCGAGATCCCGAAGCCGGTGTTCGCCTTCAGCGTGCAGCTCGACGACAAGGCGGGCGGCAACGGCGACGGGCTCGCGCAGCGCGGCGAGTCGTTCAACGTGCGCGTGGACGTGAAGAACACCGGCACCGGCGCGGCAGGCGACAAGACCTACGTCTCGCTCAAGAACCTCGGGGACGAGAAGCTCTTCATCAAGAAGGGGCGCGACGTCATCGGCGCGCTCAGGCCCGGCGAGTCGAAGTCCGCCACGATGGAGGTCGAGCTCCGCCGCGGGTCGAAGTCCGAGACCCTCCCGTTCCGCGTCATGGTCGTGGACGAGAAGATGGACGAGTACGTCTCCGAGAAGCTCGACTGGCCGGTCGCGAAGGACGAGCCCGCGGTCACGCCGTCGAAGGGCGCGGTCGTGGTCTCGGCGAGCGAGGCGGTGCTCCGCACCGGCGCCTCGCCGTCCGCCGCCCCGCTCGCCACCGCGAGGAGGGGCGCGATCCTTCCCGCCGACGCGAGGGTCGGGGACTTCTACCGGGTCGAGTGGCAGAAGGGCCGCTTCGCGTTCGCCGCCGACGCCGACGTGAAGGCGACGAAGGGCGTCCGCTCCGGCGCGATCGCCGAGGCGTGGCAGCGCGAGCCGCCGCGCATCGCGCTCGTCCCCGACCCGCTCAAGGGCGCGCCGGTCGTGGACGGCGACCACCTGAAGCTCTCCGGCAGCGCGACGCTCCAGCCGTCCGCCGACGCGGCCGCCTCGAGGCTGCGCGACGTGTTCGTCTACGTCGGCGACCAGAAGGTGTTCTTCAAGGTCGTGCCCGAGGGGACGAACGCGGCGAAGCTCGACTTCGCGACCGACCTGCCGCTCAAGCCCGGGAACAACGTCGTCACCGTGTTCGCGCGGGAGGACGAGGAGTTCCAGACGCGCCGGTCGATCGTCGTCTACCGCCGGCCGCCCGCCGAGATGGCCCAGGACGCCGCGAGCCGCAAGGCACAGCCGGCGCCGCAGTAGCTCCCCGAGCCCCTCCCCTCTCCCCCTGGCGGCGAAGCGGCAGCGCGCTGCTGGGGAGAGAGGGACAGGGAGAGGGGGCCGCGTGCCACGCGCCGCGGAGTAGACTCGCGCCGTGCCGACGGTCGAGGTTCACCGCGCGCTCGTCTGGATCGAGATCGCCCTCGCGGCGGTCACCTTCGTCGCGCTGCGCTTCGTCACCGCGCCGTACGGCCGCCACGCCCGCCCGGGCTGGGGCCCCGCGCTCCCCGCACGCCTCGGCTGGCTCCTCATGGAGAGCCCCGCCGCGCTGCTCTTCGCGGCGCTCTACGCGCTCGGCCCCGCGCGCGCCCGCGCCGCGCCGCTCGCGCTGCTCGCGCTGTGGGAGCTTCACTACCTGTACCGGGCGTTCGTGTATCCCTTCGGGCTCCGCGGGCGCCGCGAGCTGCCGCTCGCCGTGGTCCTGCTCGCGGTGGCGTTCAACGTCCTCAACGCGTTCGTCAACGCGCCCTGGATCTCGGCCCTCGGCGACTACCCCGCGCGCTGGCTCCTCGATCCCCGGTTCGCCGCCGGCGCCGCCCTCTTCCTCGCCGGCCTCGCGCTCCACGTCTCCTCCGACCGCGCGCTGCGCCGCCTGCGCCCGGCGGGAGGGACGGGCTACGCGATCCCGCGCGGCGGCGCGTTCGAGCGGGTGTCCTGCCCGAACTACCTCGGCGAGCTCGTCGAGTGGTCGGGCTGGGCGCTCGCCACCTGGTCGCTCGCGGGCCTCGCCTTCGCGCTCTACACCGCGGCGAACCTCGCGCCGCGCGCGCTCGCGCACCACGCCTGGTACCGCGCGCGCTTCCCCGACTACCCTCCCGGCCGGCGCGCGATCGTCCCGTTCGTGCTCTGAGCGGGGCGCCCGAGGGCGAGCGGTCGTGCTTTCTGCGACCACGAGGGGGGGCGGCTTTCGGGAAGCTCGGGGTCGTTGGTACGCCGACGGGCGACTCGAGCCGGAGTCCCGGTCGGTCGCGGTGCGCCAGGCATCGCATCTCGCGTCGATCCTTCACACTTGAAATGGCGGATATGGTCAAACGTTCGACGGGGGCGCCCTCGTCAGCTCGGACGGTGAACCGCGTCCGCACGCGGGGTACGATGCGTCACCCAACCTTCCGAGGTGGCGCATGACGTTCAAGCAGCGCGTCCTGTCGGTCCTGACGAAGCCGGAGCTGCTCGACCTCGGCAAGCGCTTCGAGCCCGACGTGAAGTCGAGCATGAGCCTGGACGAGCTCGTGAAGCGCCTCGGCGGGTCGAAGCGCGCCGCGCTCGACAAGCTCCTCCTCGCGTACTCGAAGAAGCAGCTCGACGAGGCGTGCAACGCCGTCGGGCTTCCTGGCGGCGGGACGAAGGCAGAGCTGACCGACAGGATCCTGGGTGCCCGTCCGGGAAGCGGGAATGGCGCAACTTCGGGTGAGGACGCCACGGACGAGGACGAGGAGGCCGCGGTCGAGGACGGCGCCGCGGCGTACGAACACAAGGACGCGAAGGCGCTCGCGCGCCCCGACGTCGGGACGCAGCCGGAGTTCAAGAAGAAGCGCGACGCGAAGACGTACCGGTACGACTCGTCGCTGTCGCCGGCGCTGGAGTGGGACGGGAACCCCGCGCGCGAGCAGGGCGAGGCGCTTATCCGGCGCGTGCTGGAAGCGGGAACGCTCGAGTAGGCGAAGGCCGCGGCGGCCGATTTGAAGGGAATGTCGAAGCCGTTCCTCGACTGGGCTGGGAAGGCCGAGCGGCTATCGTTCGAGGTACCCACGCTGCCGCTGTTCGTCCACGAGCGGCTCTCCACGAAGGCGATCCTCGAGACGCTGAAGGGGCACAAGCGCGACAAGCAGACGAACCTCGACCTGTTCGGCGATCCGGAGCGACCGATCGTGGACCAGGTGCTCAAGGCGTACGAGTACCAGGACCGCTGGGTGAATCGGATGATCCTCGGCGACTCACTGATCGTGATGAACTCATTGCTGCACTACGAGGGGCTCGGTGGGCAGATCCAGATGATCTACATGGACCCGCCGTACGGCGTGAAGTTCGGTTCCAACTTCCAGCCGTTCGTCCGAAGGCGCGACGTCTCGCACAACGACGACGGCGACATGACGCGCGAGCCTGAAATGGTGCAGGCGTACCGCGACACGTGGGAACTCGGGCTCCATTCGTATCTCACGTACCTGCGCGACAGGCTGCTGCTCGCGCGTGACCTCCTCGCGGCAAGCGGCAGCGTCTTCGTCCAGATCAACGAAGAGAACGTCCATCACGTGAGGGAACTGCTCGACGAGGTGTTCGGCTCCGCGAACGCAGTCGTTACGATTGTTCTCAAGAAGAAGAGTTCCACGGAGACTACGGAAGCAGTGAATGACTTCATCCTCTGGTACGCGCGCGATCGCACGGCGCTGCGCGCGACCGCCCTCACTGAGAGGCGCGCGCGCCCAGAAGATGACCCGAAGTTCAACACGCTGCTCGGGCCAAAGGGCGAGACGAAGCGTGTCTCCGACATTACGGACGAACAGATCGAAAGGCTGCTCGCAACGGGATACGAGTATGCCCGCGTCAACTATCCGCTCGTAAGCCAACACTACAGCGCGACCCGGAGCCGGGACTTCGAGTTCAAGGGCAAGCTCTTCAAGTGCGGCAGCAACAAGCAGTGGCGGTACGACCTCGACGATCCCAAGAGCGGCATGCAGCGGCTCGCGGAATTGGGCCGTCTGTTCGACGGCGGCGGCGAGTCACTCGGCGGCATCGCCCGGTGGTCCGACTGGCCGTTCGTATACTTGAGCAACGTCTGGACCGATCTGCACGGAGAGAAATACCCGGTGTACGTCGTCCAGACCGCTCGTAGAGCGGTTGAGCGTTGCATGCTCATGACGACCAAGCCGGGCGACCTCGTGTTCGACCCCACTTGCGGTTCGGGAACGACGGCGTACGTCGCGGAGCAGTGGGGGCGCCGCTGGATTACGGCTGACGTCTCCCGCGTTCCGCTGTCCCTCGCGCGACAGCGGCTACTGACTGCGACGTACCCGTACTACGAACTCACGGACGAGGCTCGCGGCCCCGCCGGCGGGTTCGTGTACAAGCGCCGGCAGACCGCGCGAGGCGAGGAGGTGGGCGGGGTCGTTCCTCACACGACCCTGACTTCGATCGCGAAGAATGAGCCTCCTGTCGAGGAGGTGCTGGTCGATCGCCCCGAGGAATCGAAGGGAGTCACGCGCGTTACCGGCCCGTTCGCATTTGAGGCGACCATCCCGACGCCCGTCGAGGCGGAGTCCGCAGAGTCTGAGGTGGCGCCAACCGGCGATTCAGGTGCGGGATTCGCGGAGCGGATGCTCGACGTGCTGCGAAAGAGCCCGATCCTGCGGCTTGAGGGAAACCGCGAAGTCAAACTGAAGAACGTTCGCCTCCCTGCAAAGACTTTAGCGCTCTCGGCCGAGGCGCTGCAGGTGAACGGCGAGGATCGCCCCGTCGCGTTCGTCTTCGGCCCCGAGAACGGCGCCGTCACCGAGAAGCTCGTCTTCGAGGCTGCCCGCGAGGCGAACGTCAAGGGCTACAAGCACCTCTACGTCATCGGCTTCGCGATCCAGCCGAACGCACGGCAGACCGTCGAGAAGTCCGAGGCAGCCCTCGGCATCGCCGCCACGTACGTGCAGGCGTCACCGGATCTGCTGATGGGCGACCTCCTGAAGAACATGCGGTCCTCGCAGATCTTCAGCGTGTGCGGCCTACCGGACGCGACGGTGAGAAAGGGGCAGGAGAAGGGCACGCTTGTCGTCGAGCTGAACGGAGTGGACGTCTTCGACCCGATCACGATGAAGGCGGAGTCGCGCAAGGGAACCGACGTCCCATGCTGGCTCCTCGATACCGACTACAACGGGCTCTCGTTCCACGTCTCGCAGGCGTTCTTTCCGCGCACGGGCGCCTGGGACGCGCTCAAGAAGGCGCTCCGGGCAGAGTACGACGAGGCCGTCTTCGACCACCTCGCTGGTGCCGTCTCGGCGCCGTTCGAGCCCGGGGAACACCGTCAGGTGGCGGTGAAGGTCATCGACGACCGCGGGAACGAGCTGCTCGTCGTCAAACCGGTTCGGTAAGCCAGGGGGACGATCATGGCCGAGTTCGAGGTCCCCGAGCCGATCCTGTGCTCCCCGTTCGAGGAACCGCGCGAGCACTGGCGGATCCGGCTGCACGAGCCCGCGGTCCGCGAGCAGGGCAGGCGGCGGGCGGTCTTCTTCTACCGCGACCCCAAGACGGCGCAGGTCGCCGGCGAGGACGGGAGCCGCGAAGAGGAGCTCACGAACGTCAACCTCATCCGGGAGCGCCTCGCCGCGTGGCGCAGGGCCGGATGGCCCGGCGTCTCGCGGACCACGCTCGAGCTCCTCCGCTACTGGCGACGCGACGGCCGCCAGCACCGGCTGTTCTTCGCTCAGCTCGAGGCCGCGGAGACCGTCATCTTCCTCGTCGAGGCACGACAGGACCTGCTCCAGGGCGTCGACGTTCCGTGGGACGAGCGCCCCGACG
The DNA here is from genome assembly GCA_036391435.1 of Anaeromyxobacter sp. Lineage (GTDB taxonomy): Bacteria > Myxococcota > Myxococcia > Myxococcales > Anaeromyxobacteraceae > Anaeromyxobacter. Next base: position 10,421 of record DASVZX010000233.1, read on the forward strand.
GGACCCGCGCCTTCCGGCGGTACGCCGCGAAAATGGCGACCGGGGCGGGCAAGACCACCGTCATGGCGATGCTCGCGTCGTGGTCGATCCTGAACAAGGTCGCGTCGCGCGCAGACGGCCGGTACTCGGACATGGTGCTGGTCGTCTGCCCGAACGTGACGATCCGCGACCGCCTCCGCGAGCTGGATCCCGCGCACGGCGAGGCGAGCGTCTACCGCACGCGCGATCTCGTGCCGCCGCACCTCATGCCCCAGCTCTCGCGCGGGCACGTGCTCGTGACGAACTGGCACGTGTTCGAGAAGCAGGCAATGCAGGTCGGCGGCGTGTCGTCGAGGGTCGCGCGCGCCGGCGTCGCCGAGGTCACGACGGAGACGATCCAGATCGGCGAGAAGTCCACGACGGCGCGCGGCTCGCGCTACCTCACCCCCCAGTCGTTCGATGCGCTCCGCGCGGCGGGCGAGCTCCGCGTTCTCGCGCAGCTCGACGACGCTGGGACGAAGTTCAAGGTCGAGTCCACCCGGTTCGTCGAGAGCGACGCCGCGATGGTGAACCGGGTGCTCGGCCGCGAGGTCGGCGGCAAGCAGAACCTCCTCGTCATGAACGACGAGGCGCACCACGCCTACCGGATCCGCGCGAACGACGCCGAGGAGGAGATCGCCTCGCTCTTCGAAGAGGAAGACGTGGAGGAGGTCGAGGAGGACGAGAAGGAGGCGACGGTGTGGATCGAGGGGCTCGACCGCGTCGACCGGCTCCGCGGCATCAACTTCTGCGTCGACCTGTCGGCGACGCCCTACTACCTGCACGCCGCCGGACGCGACGCGAATCGGCCGTTCCCGTGGGTCGTGAGCGATTTCTCCCTCGCCGACGCGATCGAGTCCGGGCTCGTGAAGATCCCGCAGCTCGCCGTCGCCGATGCGACCGGAGCGGGGCACCCCAGCTACTACAACATCTGGTCGTGGATTCTGCCCCAGCTCACCGCGGCCGAGCGCGGCGGCAAGAAGGGAAGCCCGAAGCCCGAGGCGGTGCTGAAGTGGGCGGCGGCGCCGCTGACCCTGCTCGGCGGACACTGGCGCGACACGTTCCGCGCGTGGAAGGAAGCGGGCCAGCCTCGCCCGCCCGTGTTCATCGTCGTCTGCAAGAACACTAAGATCGCGAAGGTGGTGTTCGAGTGGATAGGGGACGGCGGAACCCCGGGCGGTGTGGCGCCGTGCGCGATCGACGAGCTCCGGAACCGTGACGGCGAGGCGGTGACGATCCGCGTGGACACGAAGGTCGTCCACGAGACCGACTCGGGTGAGGCAAAGGCGGACGAGCTTCGCTGGATGCGCTTCACGCTCGACACGGTCGGCAAGCTCACGTGGCCCTCGGACCGGCAGGGCCGATCGCTCTACCCGGAGGGCTTCGAGGAGCTGGCGAAGAAGCTCGAGCGCCCGCTCCACCCGCCGGGACGCGACGTGCGGTGCATCGTGTCGGTCGGCATGCTGACCGAGGGCTGGGACTGCAACACGGTCACGCACGTCGTGGGGCTCCGCCCGTTCATGTCGCAGCTCCTGTGCGAGCAGGTCGTCGGCCGGGGCCTGCGGCGCGCGAGCTACGATCTCGGCGAGAACGGCCACTTCACCGAGGAGGTCGCGAAGGTCCTCGGGGTGCCGTTCGAGATCGTGCCATTCAAGGCAGGCGCGACGCCCACCACCACCAAACCCAAGCAGTTCCAGATCCACGCGCTCAGGGAGAAGCACCAGTTCGAGATCCGGTTCCCCCGTGTGGAGCGATACGCGGCGGCGGTCCGGAACCGCGTCACCGTGGACTGGGCGAGTGTGCCGCCCCTCGACATCGACCCGCTCAGGATCCCCGACTTCGTGGAGATGAAGGCGAACCTCCCGTCGAACCAGGGACGCCCATCGCTCTACGGGCCCGGGCGTGTCGACGACGTGACGCTGGAGAGCTTCCGGGCGGAGCACCGCGAGCAGAAGCTCGCGTTCATCGTCGCCGCCGAGCTCACGAAGGAGTACGCCGCGTCGCCGGCGTGCCAGGCTCCGCCGCACGCACTGTTCCCGCAGATGCTCCAGATCGTGCAGCGGTTCCTCACCGAGAAGGTGACCGGCGGAGATCCCCGCGACCTCCTCCTCTCGCCATACTTCGGCTGGCTCGTGGAGCACCTCCGCGAAGCCATCAGGCCCGACGACGCGGGCGGCGAGGCGCCCGAGATCGCGGTGTACGAGCAGGGGCGCGGCGACGGCTCGACCGCGGAGGTCGACTTCTGGACGCGCCGCGACCCCGTGAGCGTGGTGAAGAGCCATGTCAACGCGGTCGTCCCGGACACCGCGGTCTGGGAGCAGTCCGCCGCCGCGTACCTCGACCGCGACCCGCACGTCGACGCATTCGTGAAGAACGCCGGCCTGGGATTCGCGATCCCCTACGTCCACAACGGCGAGGACCACGACTACGTCCCGGACTTCATCGTGCGGGTCGATCGTCCTGACCGCCTGAACCTCGTCCTCGAGACGAAGGGCTACGATCCGCTCAAGGAAGTGAAGGCGGCCGCTGCGGAGCGATGGGTGAACGCAGTGAACGCCGAGGGGTCGAAGGGCCGATGGGCGTACCGTGTCGTGACCCACCCGTCGCAGGTGCCGACGCTGCTCGAGTCCGTCGCGAGCGCGTGACGATATCCGCCTGATTCAAGATCCCGGCGCTCACGGCCCATCGCGGCTGCCGAGCCGTACCGCACGCGCACCCCGTCACACCCACACGCCGCCCGGACACGGCCCCTGTGTCGCCCGCGGCACACGCTCCCGGCAAACCCCCGGAATCACGCTCCCGGCGCCCTGGCCCGCGCCTTGAAGAAGCACCGGGCATGATGATCGCGCGCCTCCTCTACACCGCCGTCGCGCTCTGCCTCCTCGGCGCGTGGCCGGAGCACGCCGGCTCGCGGGCCGCACGGGCGGTGGAAACCCGCGCCCCGGTCGCCGCGGCGGCCGCGGGCGAGGCGGGCTCGAGCTTCGGCCCGGCGCCGGTGGATTTCGCTATCCCCCCGAACTCAAGATAGAATTCCGCCCGAATGGCGGAGCGAAAGCCCTCCTCCGCCCCTTCCGCGAGCGGGAGCCGGAGCGGGGCGGGCTTCGAGCTGCGCCTCGAGCGCGGCGGCGCGTACGTGCGCCTCGCGGACCAGCCGGTCGCGCCGGGGCTCCGCCTCGAGTCGCTCACGCTGCAGGTCCCGGACGTGAAGTTCCCCTTCGACGTCGGCCAGGGGTCGGGGCAGTTCCGCCACCGGCTCTCGGACCTCGTCGAGCTGTCGGTCGCCGCCGACCCGTCCGTCGCGGAGGCGCCGCTCGCGGAGGCCGGGCTCTTCGCCTTCGGCGTCGAGGACGTCCGCGTGGCGGCGCGCGAGGGCTTCCTCGAGATCGCGGGGCGCCTCTCGGGCGGCCCGCCGTTCACGCTCAAGGCGGGGATCCTCCCGGCGGGAGATCAGGGGCTCGAGCTCGTCTTCCACTCGCCGCGCATCTACGGCCTGTCGGCGGTCCCGGCCGGCGCGCTGCCCCACGTCGCCCGCGCGGTCGTCGAGGCGATCGGGGCGGAGCGGATGCCGCCGGAGCCGCTCGCGCCGCTGCTCCGCCGCGTCCTCGCGGGGCGCGGCTGGAAGCTGCCGCGCACCGCGGACGCGCGCCTCGCCCGCGCGGAGATCGCGGGCGGCGTCGCGCGGATCTCGTGGGACCGCGAGGCGGGCGGCCCGGCGGTGACCTCCGCCGATCCCGACCTGCTCGCCGCGGTCGAGGGCGCCCGCACCTTCCGCGACGCGGAGGCCCACGTCGCGCGCCAGGACGCCGGGGCCGCCCGCGAGGCGTACCTCGACGCCGGCCCCGCGGCGTCGGCCCACCCGTTCGCGGCGGAGCGGCTCCTGTCGCTCCTCGCGCTCGAGGATCGCTTCCACGAGGAGGCCCTCGACCTCTCCGCGGAGTGGCTCGCCCGCCGCCCCGGCTTCCCCCCGGCGCTCGCGACCGAGGCGCAGATCCGGCTCGCGCGCGGCGAGGAGGGGCGCGCCGCTCGCGCGCTCGCGGACCTCGCCGAGGGCGCGTCGGCGCGGGGCGAGGCCTTCGCCGCGCTCGCCGCCGCCGAGGTCGCGTTCTCGCTCCCGGACGCCGCGCCGGAGCACGCCCGCCGCGCCGTCGAGACCGCGCTCGGCGTCCGCCGCGACCACGTGCCGGCGCTCCGCGCGCTGCGGGCCCTCGCGCGGGCGAGCGGGGACAAGGAGGGGCTCCTCCGCGCGAACCGGCGCCTCGTCGCCTACGACGCCGACCCGGCGTCGAAGGCGCGCGCCCACGCCGAGCTCGGCGAGCTGATGCTCGAGGCGGACCCACCCGGCGCGCGGCTCCACCTCGACCAGGCGCTCCGCCTCGCGCCCGACGACACGGACGCGCTCGCGGCGCTCGCCAAGGCGTGCGCCGCCGCCGGCGAGCCCCTCCGCGCGGTGCGGGCCCTCGACAAGCTGCGCGAGCTCCACCTCGCGCGCGGCGATCGCGCGGCCGCGGCGGCGGTCGCGCTCGACGCCGGCGCGCTGTGGGAGGAGCGGCTCTCGCACGCCGAGAACGCGCTGCTGCGCTACCGCGACGCCTGCGAGCTCGCGCCCACGGCCGACGCGCACGCCCGCGCGGCGCGGGCCGCTGAGGCCGCCGGCCACTGGGCCGAGGCCTCCGACCACCACGTCGCGGTGCTCG